>JAYYZW010000014.1:0-73406 GCA_036339995.1 Pseudomonadota bacterium | reverse complement strand
AATTCAGACGCACCATGACTTATTCAGAGGTTCCTTAGGCGGAATTGCCGGAAATCGGCTCGTCGTCTCGCGCGGCAGCCTCGGACGCATCGAGTTTGCGCTTAAGGCTTGCGATTTCCTTCTCGATGTCGCGGGCATGATCCAGCAGGGAATCGATCGCTTGAGTGACGGGATCAGGCATGTCTCGAACCTGACCGTAGGCGTCAAACCCAATCTTCTTCGCGGTTTCCGCCCGCTGCCGGAATTTTTCCGTAACGGCCTGCGAAACGCGTCCCGGAATGCCGACGACGGTCGCCTCCGCGGGCACATCGTGTACTACGACGGCGTTGGAACCGACGCGCGCGTTACGCCCGATTGTGATGGGGCCGAGCACCTTGGCTCCGGCGCCCACGACGACGCCATCCTCCAGTGTCGGATGACGTTTGCCCTTCTCCCAGGTAGTCCCGCCCAGTGTGACCCCATGATAAAGCGTGCAGTCATCTCCGATTTCGGCGGTCTCGCCGATCACGACACCCATACCGTGATCGATAAAAAATCGCCGCCCTATCGTTACGCCGGGGTGAATTTCGATGCCCGTGAGAAACCGCCCCAGGTGAGAGCTGAGTCGTGCGGCCCATTTCAGTCCCATCTGCCAAAGCTGGTGGCTGAGTCGATGAATCAAAATGGCATGGACCCCGGGGTACGCGGTGAGTATCTCGAGTGCGTGTCGCGCCGCTGGGTCGCGCTCGAAAACACAATTGATATCTTCTTTGATACGCTCAAACATGGTCCAGCTCCCGGTGCGGGCATCGATAGTTAATAGATCTCGAAAGTACAGTTAAGTTTCATAACGATAGATCGTTCGGATGGATCATAATCCGAATAGATCAAAAATTTAATCGGCACAAATATAGGTAACGATTCCCCCGATCAACCCGACGAGTTTCACGACGATGAACGGATAACCCTGGGTGAAGTGGTTGGAAGTGTCATGGCTGCTGGATTCGGCGTACAGGGCATGCGTAACCGGGTGCGCGACTTAGCGTGGGTCGGCGATGCAGTTCATCGTCGTAGGGTTGATCGCCACCCTACTGTTTGTTGGGCTGATTTTCACCGTCGTTAAGATCATAGTTGCCCACGCCGCCGCCGGAGTTTTCACACCCCTCTGCGAAATTTGTGGGGATCCCCGGACGACTATTGCTTTCGCCAAGACGCCAAGCAACCATTGATTTTCCTCGGCAGGGCCAGTTTTTAGGCTGGCCCGAAATCCGGTTGTTTACCACTCTGTCAGGATAATCAGTGTAACTGGGCTATCTGCGTTCTAAGTTTGTCGGCGTCGGAGCTTGCTTCCTTCAGCCGGGTTCGCTCTTTTTCGACGATGTTTTCGGGTGCACGCTCGACGAAATTCTGATTGGAGAGTTTCTTGCTCGCGCGTTCGATCTCGGCTGCGAGGTGTTCGAATTCCTTCTGCAGGCGCGCCAATTCTGCATCGCGGTCGATCAAATCGGTAAAGGGGATGAGTATGGTCATTTCGCCGGCCAGGGCCGTGGCAACATTGCCCAGTTCCTCCGGTTCGGTCGCAGAGAGGTCCGCACGTGTGAGTTGTGCAATGATCGGTTGGTACTCGACAAGCCATTCCCGTTCACTCGCGGAACCGCCTCTGATGTACGTTGGAAGACGCCGCGCCGGCTCGATGTCATATTCCGCCCGAATTCGCCGCACGCTCAGTACAAATTCTTGCAGCCACGCATAAGAGGTTTCGTCGGTACTGCTGCGTTCATAGTCCGACGCCCGCGGAAAGCTCTGGTTCATGATGGTTTCCGCCGTACGGCCCTTGAGTTGTATCAAGCGAAACCAGATCTCTTCGGTGATGAAAGGCATCATTGGATGGAGCGCCCTGAGCAGACCGTCGAGAACGTCGATCAGCACCATGCACACACCGTCCTTTACGGCCTGGGGCGAATCGTCGTCATAGAGGGGGACTTTGGCCATCTCGATGTACCAATCGCAGTACTCGTCCCAGATGAATTCATAAAGTGCCTGTGCCCCGAGATCGAAACGATAGCTATCAAAGGCAGTGCTAACCTGTTCGACGGCATCGCCAAACCTGCTTCTGATCCATCGTTCCGGCATCCCCAGAACGATGTCGCTCACCGGGGTATCCCCGCGATGCTGTTCGCATGCGCTCAGTACGAAACGCGATGCATTCCAGATTTTATTGCAAAAATTGCGGTAGCCGCCGATACGGCCTAGATCAAATCGGATGTCGCGGCCCTGGGTCGCCATCACGGCAAAGGTGAAGCGCAGCGCGTCCGTACCATGGGCCGTAATGCCGGCCTCAAAATGTCGGCGGGTCGCGGCTTCGATTTTCGGAGCGTCTTCTGGGCGCATCAAATCCGCCGTACGCTTTTTCACCAGCGATTCCAAGCTTACGCCGTCGATTAAATCGATCGGATCGAGGACATTGCCTTTGGACTTCGACATTTTATTGCCATCAGCATCACGCACCAGTCCATGAACGTAGACCTCGCGAAACGGTACATCGCCCATGAACTTCAGGCCCATCATGATCATGCGTGCAACCCAGAAGAAAATGATGTCGAAGCCGGTCACCAATACGCTGGTGGGGTAAAAAGTCTCTAGTTCCGGCGTCTTTTCGGGCCACCCCAGCGTTGAGAAAGGCCACAGTGAGGACGAAAACCAGGTATCTAGAACGTCCGGATCCTGGCGCAGGACCACAGAGGAAGCGATACCGCTTTTCGCCCGGGCTTCGGATTCGTCGCGCCCTACATAGATGTTTCCCGCATCGTCGTACCACGCCGGAATGCGATGGCCCCACCAGAGCTGGCGGCTGATGCACCAATCCTCGATGTTTCGCATCCATTCGAAATAGGTTTTCGACCAGTTTTCCGGTTTGAAACGAATCCGTCCATCCTCAACCGCTGCGATTGCCGGGTCGGCGAGTGGTTGAATCTTGACGAACCACTGGTCGGTGAGATAGGGCTCGACGACGGCATGCGTGCGGTCTCCCCGGGGCACCATCAACTTATGCTCGTCGATGCGCGCTATGAGGTGTCTTTCTTGCATCTCCGCGACGATTCGTTTTCGCGCCTCGTATCGATCAAGGCCGCGGAAGCGTTGGGGAGCGTTTTCGTTAATCACCGCGGCACCGGTGAACACATTGATCAGCGGCAAGCCGTGTCTTTGGCCAAGCTCATAATCGTTGAAATCGTGAGCAGGGGTAATTTTCACGCAGCCGGAACCGAATTCGGGATCGACATACTCGTCGGAAATGATCGGGATGGGACGTTCGGCAATCGGGAGTTCGACCGTTTTTCCGATGAAGCGCCGATAGCGATCGTCTTCCGGATGAACCGCGACGGCGGTATCGCCAAGCATGGTTTCGGGTCGCGTTGTGGCGACGACCACGTGGCCGCTGCCATCGGACAATGGGTAGCGCATGTGCCAGAGCGTGCCGGTCTCCTCTTCGGATACGACTTCTAAATCCGATATTGCCGTGCGCAGCACCGGGTCCCAGTTGACAAGCCGCTTGCCCCGGTAGATCAGGTCTTCGTCATATAGAGTCACGAATACTTCGCGCACCGCGCGGGAGAGATCGGAATCGAGAGTGAACCGTTCCCGACTCCAGTCCATGGACGCACCCATGCGGCGCAGCTGCCTTGTTATGGTTCCACCCGATTCCTTTTTCCAATTCCATACGGCCTCTATGAATTGCTCGCGCCCGAGCTCATGCTTGGACAGGCCTTCCATCGCAAGCTGCCGCTCCACCACGATCTGGGTCGCGATACCCGCGTGGTCGGTACCGCACTGCCACAGGGTATTGTCCCCGCACATGCGGTGATAGCGGATGAGGGCATCCATCAAGGTATCCTGAAAAGCGTGGCCCATATGCAGACTTCCCGTCACATTGGGCGGCGGCAGCATGATGCAGTAGGGCGGGCCCGAACCAGACGGTCGAAACACCCCGGATCTCTCCCATTGCTCGTAGCGCTGAATTTCTATGTCATGGGGGTCGAAGGTTTTTTCCATCACTAATCACTTCTTTGCGTGTGAGGGATTGGGGTGATGATCTTCGCGTTCTTTTAGCGCCTCGTCTGCGGGCCTGTGCGCGTCGTTGAACGAGCGTGAAATTTCGCGCGTGAGTTCCTCCTTCAGTTCCGCGATCGCGCTCGACATGCTTTCCACGACGAGTTGCTTCAAGGTATTCGACAGATCGGCAGCTTCGGCTCGGCCATTCGGCGGCGTGGACCGGACCATCGGTACGCGAGGAGGTTTTGGCCCACCGTCTCCGCCCGGAGCGGAAGCTTCTTTTGCCGGATCCGAACCTGAATCTGCCATTGAGCGTATTTCTAAAGATTGAGTTTGTGGGTGTTCAGCGGAAATCCTCGATCCTGATAATAACGGTAACGCGTGCGGGCCGCGGTACGCGACGTAGCGTTGTAACCCGCCGATTCAATGACACGGAGATAGCGACTAACGGAACCGGGAACATCGATGGCAAGGTTTACGAGCACATCCGGACTGGATACCGCATCCGCATGGGTACCGATGGCGACGGGCGAATCTTCCAGGTCACTCCCATCGACGGCATGGGGGACGAAGCTGGTATCCTTGAACCGCCAAAGCATTTGATCGAATGACTTGACCGAGGCCATGTCCTGGCACTGTATATAAACGGAGTGTCCTTGTTGCCACGCCTTTTCCACGATCCGGCAGATCATTCGATCGTGGCGGTCGGTGGTAGGCGAATCGAGAACGTAAAAATCGATCCGCGTCATTGCTCAATCGACGTTCGCGCGAGTCAGGATGTAATCGAGCAGCAGCGGTACGGGGCGGCCCGTCGAACCTTTCGACTTACCCGAAGTCCACGCGGTTCCCGCGATATCGATATGAGCCCAACGGTAATCTTCGGTGAATCGTGAAAGAAAACAGGCGGCGGTAATAGTTCCCGCGGCGCGTCCACCGACATTGGCCATATCGGCGAAAGGACTGTCGATCTGCTTTTGATACTCACTCCAAACCGGCAAGCGCCAGACACGATCCCCGGTGCGTTGTCCGCTGGCGAGCAGGTCGTCGGCGAGTTCGTCGTCATTGCTCATCAGTCCGCTGGCGTGCGCGCCAAGCGCAACGACGCAGGCGCCCGTGAGGGTCGCAATATCGATGACGACGTCGGGATTGAATCGTGCGCTATAGGTCAAGGCGTCACACAAGATCAGTCGTCCCTCGGCGTCGGTGTTTAACACTTCTATCGTTTGCCCTGACATGCTGGTTACGACATCGCCGGGTTTGGTGGCATTTCCGTCAGGCAGATTCTCGGTCGCGGGAATAACGCCGACGACATTGACGGACGGACCAATCATCGCGACCGCCGCCATAGTACCGAGCACGCTGGCCGCGCCGGACATGTCAAACTTCATCTCGTCCATCGCAGGAGACGGTTTGATTGAAATACCACCGGAGTCGAAGGTGACCCCTTTGCCAACGAGTACGATCGGCGCGGAGTCATCGCCGGTACCGCTGTATTCAAGAGTGATCAGCTTCGCTGGCTGTCGGGATCCCTTCGAGACGGACAGGAGTGCGCCCATACCGAGTTTTTCCATTTTCGCTTCGTCGAGGACTGTCAGTTTTAGCGAATCTGCTTGCTCGGAAAGTCCCGCTGCTTGTTCCGCGAGGTATGTAGGTGTGCATAAATTGGCCGGGCGATTAGCGAGATCCTTCATAAGGTCGATGCCGACAGCTTTGGCGCGCGCCACTTTCAGCCCCGTACGCGCCGCCGAAACTTCTTCATCTTTGAAAAGAAAACCCGTTCGGCCCAGTCGCGCGGGTTCGCGTTTGGACTTGAGATCATTAAACCGATAAGACGAGGCGGCGAAAGCCGTTAAATGCTGATCGAGCTTCCAATGGATGTCGTGCCCCTTCACTTCGACTTCAATCAATGTACTTACTGCATTTCGGATTTTCATCCGATTTAAGGCGCTCGCGGCCTTACCGACTAGTTTACGGAAATCCCCAGCCGTCACGCCTTCGCGTTTACCCGCACCGACGAGGAAAATCCTGTCGCCGCTTATTCCCGATACGTCCGGCAGGAGAATATGTTCACCGGGCTTGCCGCCAATATCGCCTCGTTGCACGATGCGTCGCAGTGCGCCGCGGCTCGCTTTATCCAGATCTTCCGCGCTCCGGCTCAGGATCCCGCCGGTATGCACGCCGACGATGATGCATGCAGTCTTCTGTTTGCGGGGCGCGCCGCGTTTGACGGAAAATTCCATAGCTTTCCTCGCCGTGGGTTATTCATTTCAACAACTGAAAAGGGAAGCCGGCGCAATGACTACAGGCTGCGCCCGACCGGATCGCAGTGTATTCTTTTGTATCTTGGGGCGCAAAGAGCCGCATGAATTGAATCATCACGGTCCATGCCCATGGTGCAAATGAAGATCTTAGATCGCTATATAGGTCATGCCGTGATCGCGGCGACACTCACGGTAATGTTTGTTCTGCTGGCGATCTTCCTATTCTTTACATTCATCGACGAACTCGAAGAGATTGGCCGAGGTTCATACGATCTCGGGCAAGCATGTATGGTCGTGCTGTTACGCGCCCCCGGATTAGCGTACGAACTTTTTCCGATTGCGGCGCTGGTCGGCTCCCTGCTTGGACTCGGTTCGATGATGGAAACCAATGAGATTTCGGTGGTGCGCTGCGCGGGTGTTTCCAAACTTAGAATCATCTGGTCGGTCATGAAAGCGGGTCTATTTTTCGCCGTAATCGCCGTGATCATCGGGGAGCTGATCTTCCCGCCCGCGGAACGTTATGCGCGCGAATTTCGATCCTCGGCCATCGATGGCCGGATAACGCAGCGGTCGGAAAAAGGATTTTGGACGCGGGATGGGAACAGCTATATCAACATCCGCGAAGTGCTGCCCAATGATCAATTCCGCGATATCAACATTTACGAGTACGATTCCGATAATCGGCTTAGAACAGCGACTCACGCGGAGTCCGCACATTATCAGCGAGGGCGCTGGGAGCTCCAGAACATCAGGCAAACCTCGTTCAAGGAGGTGGCGATAGAATCACGCCATATCGAGCAAGCGATCTGGGACTCGCTTCTCGATCCGGATTTGATTGGCATGGTGGCGATCAACCCCGACAGCCTGTCACTCATTGACCTCATTCGTTATGTCAGTTTTATTCGCGATAGCGGACAGAGCTCGCAGCGTTATGAGCATGCACTTTGGGTCAAGATGGGATATCCAATGGCAACGGCCGTCATGGTATTCCTGGCCATTCCATTGGTATTAGGCGGTTCGCGTTCGGTATCCATAGGGCGGCGCATCATGGTCGGCGCATTGATTGGCCTTAGTTTCCACCTTCTCAATCAGGCATCCGGACATCTGGGCATCGTATTCAACACGCCCGCGGTCGTCAGCGCCATGGGTCCGACCCTTGCAGTGTTCACGATTGGCATCATCCTGAACTACCGCGCACTGTAGCGCACGTATCACGGCTGCTTTCGGACCAGGCGAGATTTCGATAATCGATCATGCCACGTACGATTTTCAGCATCGGTCAATGCAGAGAAATATCCAATACCAAAAATCGCGGTCGAGAGCGCGGCGCCAGCGAAGCGAATAAAGGCCTGCTTCCAGGTTATACGCCGCGTATCTGCGCACGCTCGTATCTCGAGCTTCCAGGCTTGCATGCCAAGCGTTCGGCCGCGCGTCCAGGACAGGCCGAAATAGCCGAAAGCAATCACCAGGAGGTAAAGGACGAATATTGGATTCCCCGGGGCGATGGCGTCTCCGCCGCCGGCTACTATGGGCACGAACGATGCGAAATAGAGCACGGTGAAAACGGCCACGATGTCATAAAGCAAGGCCGCAAGACGGCGCGGGAAGGACACGAATTCATGGTTGGAATTCACGATTGCGAGACCATTATTGTGGTATGTTCCTCGAGCGTTATAAGCGGGAATTGATCCACCTTGCGCATGGCATTAGAGAGCTTGAATACGCGCCTTGCCAAAAGCCCGGTCCGCTCATTCGTTACAGCGGCGCTGGCCATCATTGCTACAACTTCAAGCGCGGCCGACGTCGATCATATCTTCATCGACAATTATCGTCTGCAGATTTCTTGTGAGGGATACGGTACGCCGACGGTGATTATGGATTCCGGCCTCGGCGGCTCGTCTCTCGAGTGGGTTTTCGTCAGCCAGCGTTTACGTGAAATCACTAAAGTCTGTACCTACGATCGTGCGGGCTACGGCGCGAGCGATATGGGACCAATGCCGCGCACCAGTTCACGGATCGCGAACGAATTGTTTCTCCTATTGAACGAAGCTTCGGTGTCGCCTCCGTTCATCCTCGTCGGACATTCATTCGGCGGATACAACATGCAGTTGTTCGCGCGCAGATACCCCTATCTAAGCGCTGGTCTCGTGTTAATCGACGCATCGCATCCAGATCAGGTCGAACGCTTCCTGGCTCCGCCCCTGAACATGACCACCGCGCCAAGCACCCGTTATGGCATTGTTCAGTTTCGCGATCCGCCGCCGCCGCACGTTAGGTTGCCTGATAAGCTGAAACGGAGGGTGATCAAGCTAGCAGGACACTGGAAGATGCGCCGCACGCTGGCGAGCGAACTATTGAATTTCCGTGACAGTGCGCGCCAAATAAAGGCTTCAAAGCCATTGCACGATTTGCCCCTGATCGTAATCACCCGCGGAAGGATTGAAGGAGAACACAGCGCCAAGCGGCTCCTCATCGAGAAGCTCTGGCTCGAACTTCAGGCGGATCTGGCGGCCTTTAGCCCAGTGTCCGCCCACCTCGTGGCGGGAGGCAGCGGTCATCACGTTCATATCGAACAGCCGGATCTCGTTGCCTTCGCGATCGCGATGCTGATCGACCGGCATCGTAGCGGGTGCCGCGATGGACTAGCGGCGGCGCCGTTCGACTCAAAGCTGCGCAACCGTTTTAAACTAAATAACGCTGCATGGATGAAAGACGATTTAAGCCTGTATCCGGCGGCTGCGGTCGTAATTGCCGATTCGCATGTTTGTGCGGATACGTGGGGAGAGGATTGCAGGTCCGGTGAGGATGGCGCTCCCTAGGGGACTCGAACCCCTGTTTTCGGCGTGAGAGGCCGACGTCCTGGGCCACTAGACGAAGGGAGCGGCAAATCGGCATCGGATGCTATCATACGGCTTGACCTGCCTGGATTTTTCAACACCGTTATCCTTCCTCTCATGCGTTCATGCGCGCCGAACGAAAAGTAGCAAGCATCCCTCGTCCGCCGCGTATTTATTCGCGTGACGAACATTCGATCTCGCGAAAATATATTTCGCCAAACGCACTGAAAGTGCTCTACCGGCTCAACAATGCCGGCTTCAAGGCTTGCCTTGTCGGCGGAGGGGTACGGGATCTCCTGCTCGGTCGGGAACCCAAGGATTTCGAC
The DNA here is from genome assembly GCA_036339995.1 of Pseudomonadota bacterium. GTDB lineage: Bacteria > Pseudomonadota > Gammaproteobacteria > JAYYZW01. The sequence continues at coordinate 63,953 of JAYYZW010000014.1, read as the reverse complement.
ATCGCCACTGATGCGATACCAGAGCAGGTACGCGAACTGTTCCGCAATTGCAGGTTGATTGGACGGCGATTTCGCCTGGCGCACATCCGCTTCGGGCGAGAAGTCATAGAAGTGGCCACCTTCCGCGCGGCCCATCGTGCCAATGACGATGCCGTTGAGGTCAGCGAGGAAGGCCGTATTCTGCGGGACAACGTCTACGGTGAGGTCGATGACGATGTGTGGCGGCGCGATTTCACGGTGAATGCACTCTATTATGACATCCGTAATTTCAGCGTGATCGATTACGTCGGCGGTGTCGAGGACCTCAAAAGGGGCATACTGAAAGTAATCGGCGACCCCTACCAGAGATATCGTGAGGATCCGGTGCGAATGCTGCGGGCGATTCGTTTCGCTGTCAAATTAGGCTTCAAGCTGGACGATCGCACGGCCGAACCGCTTAGTGAGCTTGGTGACTTATTGGTCGAAATCTCACCGGCGCGACTGTTCGACGAGGCCTTGAAACTGTTTCACGGCGGTACGGCTCTCCAGACCTTCGAAGCATTAAGGCATTACGATCTGTTTTCGAAGTTATTCCCCTTGACCGACGCGGAACTCGATCATCAGCACGGCGGCTTCCCGGGCACGCTTATTGGCCATGCATTGGCGAATACCGACGCCCGCATCGCTGAGTCAAAATCCGTAACGCCGGCCTTTCTAATTGCCGCATTGCTGTGGGACGTTGTCGACAATGAGCGCCAAAAGTTGGAAGCAGGGGGGGTGGAGGCGACGGACGCGTTGTCGATTGCGGCGGATAAGTTATTGTCGGAACAAGTAGCCCGCCTTGCGGTTCCCCGGCGATATACTCAGGTCACTCGTGAAATCTGGGCGATGCAGCTGCGCTTACCCAAACGAACGCGCAAGCGCGTAGGCAAATTGATCGAACATCCGCGCTTCAAGGCTGCATACGATTTTCTCGAGTTGCGAGCGGAGTCTGGAGAGCCCGTTCAGGAACTCTACGAATGGTGGACTGAGTATCAGAATGCCGACGATACGGAACGCGAGGTATTGCTCAATAAGGTCAAGAATCAGTCCGAATCTAAAAAAAGGGGCCGCCGCCGAAAACGCCCTCAGTCTTGATGCGATTTGAAGTAGCGAGTTTTATTGGCTTCGGTAGCAATCTGGGCGACCCAGTCAACCAGATCCACCTCGCCACCGCTCGATTGACATCGATACCGTCAAGCAGAATCGATAGTTGTTCGTCGCTTTATCGAACTCCACCCATGGGTCCGCCGGATCAGCCGGACTACGTCAACGCTGTGGTTCGGCTCGACACCCGCCTCGATCCCCATGCCTTGTTGAAACATCTGCAGTCAATAGAGTGTGCCCAGGGCCGGACACGGGATGGGATTCGTTGGGGGCCGAGGACGATTGATCTCGATCTGCTCATCCATGGCGATGAGATCATCGACGAACCCGGACTGCAAGTTCCGCACCCGGGGATTCCAGAACGTGCGTTCGTTCTCGTTCCCATGGCTGAGATTGATCCGGACTTATTGATACCAGGGCACGCCTCCATCGATGAACTACTCGGCCTGATCGATACAACAGAAGTAATAAAAATAGGGGAACCTCTCAAGCCAGCTTGCTAGGGCATCGCGGGAACGACTTACGTTCCTTTACGCTGTAACCTGCAAAGTAAGCGAACAGCGCGCCTTGAGTAATGGAAACGATCTACGACATAAAATCTCTGCGGCGACTAATTCGGGAGTGGAAGAGGGCGGATGAAAAGATCGCGCTCGTTCCGACCATGGGTAACTTGCATGCAGGTCATCTTTCCCTTCTAAGCCATGCGCGGGGAATCGCCGGAAGGACAGTGGTCAGTATTTTCGTCAATCCGATACAGTTCGGCCGGGGCGAGGATTACGAGCATTATCCCAGTACGCTGGATGCGGATAAGGAAAAGCTCGAGCACGCGGGAGTCGATCTCGTTTTCGCGCCCAATCTGAAGGAGCTGTATCCCGGAGGAATCACGAAAGACACGAGAGTGACCGTTCCGGCTATCTCAGACATATTGTGCGGCGAATTCCGGCCCGGGCATTTCGCCGGCGTCGCTACCGTCGTTATCAAACTATTGAACAACGTGCAGCCGGATTTCGCCCTGTTCGGCGAGAAGGATTACCAACAGGTTCTCGTCATTCGGCGGATGGTGCACGACCTTTTGATTCCAGTAGAGATTATCGCTCTGCCGATCATCCGCGAGGACGATGGGCTTGCCATGAGTTCACGCAACAATTACCTGACGCCGGAATTGCGTCAGTATGCTGCCGTAGTCTACGAATCTCTGAACGCGGCAGCGAAAAATCTGAAATCACAAAGGACGACGATTCCGGAACTGGAAGCGGCTTGTCGTGAGGCCGTCGAACAAAAAGGCATGCGTCTCGAGTATGTCTCAGTGCGACGAAGCGAAGATCTCGCTCCAGCAGCGGCCGGCGACTGGGAATTGATCATTCTTATGGCGGTATGGCTGGGGAAAGCCCGACTCATAGACAACGTGCAGGTCTTACTCGAGGCACCTTTGTGTGGGACGGCCGTATAACAGAGTGTCGCAAAACAAGGTATTTCAACATCCTGTTAGGCTCTCAAACGACCGGTCTATGGATGAAATGGCATCAAATCGGCGGCGCATCGTAGGTCGCGAAGACATTCAAATAGTGGAAGATAAAGTGTAGCTTAGTGCACGGGATGGAATTTTCAGGTTGCCGGGCACCCGTATCAAGAGACGCATTGATGGATAATCGCGATGGCTGAGGGACTGTATATAAAGACGTTCGGTTGTCAGATGAACGAATACGATTCGGATAAAATGGCAGCCATATTGGAGCGAACCCACGGCTTGGTGCGTGTGTCTGCACCCGAAAAGGCGCAGGTCCTTTTGATGAACACCTGTTCCGTGAGAGAAAAGGCCCAGGAAAAGCTGTTCTCGGAACTCGGCAGATGGCGCCCGCTCAAAGAGAACGGGCGTAAGGTAATCATCGGGGTCGGAGGGTGTGTTGCGAGTCAGGAAGGGGATCAGATATGGGCCCGCGCGCCCTATGTGGACATCGTTTTCGGGCCACAGACACTACACCGCTTGCCCGCGCTCATCGCGAAAATCGAAAACGGCGCCGAACAGGTAATCGATGTCAGTTTTCCAGAGATTGAAAAGTTCGACAATCTTCCCGAGGCGAAGGCCAATGGGCCAAGCGCTTATGTGTCCGTCATGGAGGGGTGTAGCAAGTATTGCAGTTTTTGCGTCGTTCCCTATACGCGAGGCGAAGAATTCAGCCGCCCTTTCGACGATGTAATCACCGAGATCTATGCGCTGGCCGGAAAAGGCGTCCGCGAAATCGTATTACTCGGGCAGAACGTCAATGCTTACAGAGGGACCACCCATGACGGTCGGGTCATAGATTTGGCCGGTTTGATTCGCTACGTCGCCAGCATCGACGGGGTGGCCAGGATACGATACACCACCTCACATCCGATCGAATTTACGGATAGCTTGATCGAAGTATACAAAGACGTGACAAAACTGGTGAGCCATGTACATCTTCCCGTGCAATCAGGCTCCGATCGAATTCTGTCGTTAATGAAGCGTGGACATACCGCATTGGAGTACAAATCGATCATTAAGCGGCTCAAGCTCGCGCGACCTGGTATTTCAGTATCCTCGGATTTCATCATTGGATTTCCCGGAGAAAACCAGGAAGATTTCGACGCCACGATGGATTTGATAAACGAAGTCGAATTCGATCAGTCTTATAGCTTCATTTACAGTCCTCGCCCGGGAACGCCGGCGGCGGCCCTTCCCGACGTCGTAAGGACCGAAGAGAAGCAGAATCGACTTGCGATTCTTCAACGCCGTATTACCGAATTAGCCGAAAGTTACAGCAAAAAAATGATTGGTAATGTCGAGCAGATACTCGTAACGGGCATATCCAAAAAGAATCCTGAAGAACTCAGCGGGAGGACTGAGAACAACCGCGTCGTAAATTTCCCGGGAGAGTCTTCGCTCATCGGCGAACTCGTCGATATAGAGATTGCCGAAGCTCTACCGAACTCATTGCGAGGCAGCATTCTCGCGCTTTGTAACGAATCGACATAAGTGAGCATCGTAGCAGTCGAAGTTACCCTCGAGCCGGTCGACAATGAGCGGTTAGCCAACTTGTGCGGCCAATTCGACGAGCATTTGCGACTTCTCGAGCGCCGTACCGGCGTGGAAATCGGGAATCGGGGAAATCAATTCAAGCTGACGGGTACCGACGACGGCGTCGTCGTCACGGAGCAAGTCATTCGACAGTTATATTCGTTGACCGAAACGAAAACGCTTTCCGCGACAGACGTACACCTCGAGCTCAGAAGTTCCGAGAATGAGGATCAACCAACGGGTGAGGGCGCCGAATCGATTCGAACCCGTCGGGCACTGATCCGACCGCGAGGCGGCAACCAGCGCCGATATCTAGAAGCTATCCGGATGAACGACATCAGCTTTGGCGTAGGGCCGGCAGGTACTGGTAAAACCTATCTTGCAGTGGTTTGCGCGGTCGCGGCCCTCGAGGCGGATACCGTGCGGCGCGTATGTCTGGTCAGGCCCGCCGTGGAGGCCGGCGAACGCCTCGGGTTCCTGCCGGGAGACATGGCACAGAAAATCGATCCGTACCTGCGCCCGCTATACGACGCGCTCTATGAGATGCTGGGATTCGAGCGCGTTGCAAAACTGATCGAGCGAAACGTCATCGAAGTGACACCGTTGGCCTTTATGCGTGGTCGAACACTGAATGAATCATTCATCATATTGGATGAAGCTCAAAATACGACCATTGAGCAAATGAAAATGTTTCTAACGCGCATCGGGTTCGGCTCGAAAACGGTCGTTACTGGAGATGTCACTCAAATTGACCTCCCATGCGGCCGGACCTCTGGATTGAAGCACATAATCGGCATCCTGAATAATGTGCAGGGAATCAGCTTTACATTTTTTCATTCTCGAGATGTAGTCCGGCATACGGTGGTGGCCCGCATTCTAGATGCGTACGCCGCGCACGAAAAGGCGGATGATCGGGGCCATGGAGAAGATGGCGAGCGATGAGCAAAAGACCGGACCGTCTCCATCGAAAGTGAGTCACGAGCACCCCTGCACGATTGATCTCGATCTACAAATCGAATCCACTGCACCGAATATTCCCGAGAAGAGCTTTTTCGAGGATTGCGCAAAGCGTGTTTTGTCGTCGTTCCGCAATCACGCGGAATTGACTATTCGTCTCGTAGACGCCGAAGAATCACGTGAACTCAACAGGCGTTGGCGCGGAATAAACGAGCCGACCAATGTGTTATCGTTTCCCGTTGAGGGCCTGGAACACGCAGTGCCTGACCTGCTGGGTGACGTCGTCATCTGCATCGCGCTGGCGCACGCTGAAGCCGATGCGAACGGCATTGCGCGCAAGGCACATTGGGCGCATTTGATCGTGCATGGAATTTTGCATCTTTTGGGGTTCGATCACGATAAAGAATCTCAAGCTCGTGAAATGGAGGACAAAGAACACGCGATTCTCTCGGATATGGGATATCCGTATCCGAAATTTGCGTGTTGAATCAATGACCGACGGTCATTCGAGTGGATCCCGGCGGATACAGGCGGTGTTGCGACGCTTTCTGAGCGCCGTCAGAGTTAAGCGCGATAATCGCATGCAGCTTGTTGACAAGCTGCATGATGCCGAAGAAAGGCACGTCATCGACACCGACACCGTCGCGATGATGGAAGGCGCGCTGCTCGTCTCGGAAATTCAGGTACGCGACATCATGGTTCCGCGTTCCGAGATTGTATTTATCGAGGAAGACTCGAAGCCCGCCGAATTTCTTCGGAAAATTATTGATTCCGGGCATTCACGATTCCCCGTCTATGATGACAAGCGCGAGCACGTTCTAGGCATATTACTCGCCAAGGACCTGTTGTCCCTGGCAGTCAATACGCAAAACCCATTTGTTATTCGAAATATGATCCGTCCGGTCGCTTTCATCCCGGAAAGCAAACGCTTGAACATTCTGCTGCGGGAATTCCGCGAACGGAGAAATCACCTCGCGATAGTCGTCGACGAATACGGTGGTATTTCGGGTCTGGTTACCATTGAGGACGTGATCGAGCAAATCGTCGGTGAGATCGATGACGAACACGATCCTGCGGAAGAGGACAACATCAAACGTCACCGCGACGAGCGTTATACGGTGAAAGCGCGTACACCGATCGAAGAATTCAACGAATTTTTCCAAACTAACTGGAAAACAAAAGATTACGAAACGATCGGTGGATTCATCATTCACGAACTCGGACACCTTCCGCATCGCGGAGAGGAGTTGGAATTTTCGAATTTCGAATTCAAGATTCTGCGCGCCGACAGGCGTCGCGTTCGCCTCGTGCGGGTCATTCGTAAAGAATCAGTTCTGGAGAAGCCACTCACCGGCTCGAATTAGCCGTGGATGATTGATTAGTTCTTATGCCCTAAGTCCCCAAATACGTTCACAATAAACCACAGAGATCACAGAGGACACAGAGAAAAAGAAAAAGGACCGTTTACAGATCATAAATAGAATGTATTTCTCTGTGGTCTCTGTGGTCTCTGTGGTTTTAAGTTATTGTGTCGCTCCGTAAACCAACTGCGTATCCGTGCAAACTCTAAGATCCTACCTATGAGCCGCGGCTGGCATCGACAGTCGCGACCGCGATAAGAACCGGTTTAAGATATGTGGCAGCGCTATCTGGCAGCCCTAGCGGGCGGAGCAATTTTGCCGCTTGCGTTCGCGCCGTTCGGCATCTGGACGTTAGCCATCGTTTCCCCGGCCGTGCTGTTACTCGTCGTCCGCGGAATCAGCGTGCCGCGCGCGGCCCTCGCAGGGTGGCTCTACGGGCTGGGAATGTTCGGTTGCGGCGTCTGGTGGGTGCAGGTCAGTATTCATCAATTCGGCGTCCCGTACTATGCGTTCTCGGTGAGCGTTACAGCCGTATTCATTGCGATTATGGCCTGCTATCCGGCCTTGTTCGCCGGCTTAATGAACGCTCTCTCGCCCCGCCAGGAGACCTGGTGCTTGATTATTTCAGCGCCTGCATTGTGGGTTCTCACGGAGTGGCTTCGCGCAACTCTGTTCACCGGATTTCCATGGTTGTCCCTGGGATACAGCCAGATCGATTCTCCCTTGGCCGGGTTCGCGCCGATCGCCGGGATTTACGGCTGCTCGCTGATGGCTGTCGTAATCGCCGCCGCCATCGTTGCTCTTGTTTTCAGCGCCTCGACGGTTCGCGTCACAATCGCCATTGCCATCGGGGCAATCGTGATAGGTGGTGAGCGGTTGACGCATACAGACTGGACACGAGCCGCGGGTCCGAAACTTACAGTCGCACTCGTGCAGGGCGCCGTACCACAGGCCGTTAAATGGCACGCTGACGTGCGGCAACCGTCAATCGAACTTTATCAATCTCTGACGGAGCCGCATTGGGGTGCGGATATCGTGATCTGGCCAGAAACTGCGATCCCGGCTTTTCCCTTCGACGTCCCGGACACCATACAAGTGTTGCAGGACCGGGCCAGCGAAACGAACACGGATCTCCTGATTGGCATGCTGTCCGGAGAGCCGCGGGAGCAGCGCTATTTCAACAGCATCATCGATCTGGGTTCCACGCCGGGCCGCTACGACAAACGGCATCTGGTCCCGTTCGGGGAGGTCTTTCCCTTAAAAGGCTTCATGCGCGATTTCTCGCGCCTGTTGAATATTCCGATGTCCGATTTCACGCCCGGCCGCGAGGATCAGACCACGGTCGAGGTCGCCGGGTATGCGGCGGGTCTTTCGATTTGCTACGAGGATGCCTTTCCCCGCGAAATCGCGCGCGCTCTTCCGGGCGCGGCTTTTCTGGTTAACGTCAGTAACGACGCGTGGTTTGGCGACACGATCGCGCCGCACCAGCATTTGGAAATCGCGCGTATGCGGGCGCTGGAGACCGGGCGCTACCTGCTGCGCGGAACGAACACGGGCATCACGGCGGTGATCGATCATCGAGGGAAAATCGTCGCGCAGTCGGCGCAGTTCGAACCGAGCAGTCTGCGTGCCGGCTTGATCCCGCGTACCGGCATCACGCCCTACACGCGGTTGGGGGATCGCCCCCTGTTGGCTGCTTTGCTCCTTATCGTCGTGCTCGCCGCGATCGAATCGTGGCACCGCGCGACGCGCAAAGAGTAGCGGCTAAACGTCCGTGTGCAAGTCGGCAGGTGCTTCGCCGGTGCAAAGGCCTTCCCACATCAGTTCGAACGCGGCTTCGATTTTTGCGGCGACTGATGCCGAGGCAAACGGGTTGTCGTTATCGATCGTAGCGCTGAGACGCCGTCTGATCCCTGCCAGGCGGTCGAGGTCGTGCGCCAGATCACAGGCGCATTCGATGTATGCCTCTGTTGTGCAGCTTATGAGTTCCGGTAATCCGACTGCGGTGAGCAGGCTTGCACCGACGCGCGCAGCCAAACTGTCGCCCTGGCGGGTTACCAGGGGGACGCAGGCATGCAGTGCATCCAGACCGGTCGTGTGGGCGCCGTGAGTGAAGGTGTCGAGGAATAGATCGGCCGCCTGTTGACGGTCGAGGTATTTTGCATGCTCGATGCGCCCGACGAAACAGAGCCTTGCCGGCGCGATCCCGGCGCACTCGGCCGCGCGGCGAAGATTGGCCTTTGCCGGGTCACCCGGATCCAGCAACCACAGGACCGAGTCCGGCACACGCTCGAGTATCGTCATCCATGCCGCGAAAACCACGGGTTCAATCCTCGCGACGCCGCTGAAAGCACAGAACACGAAGGCATCCTGCGGGAGGCCCAATGCGCTGCGTTCCGGGGGCGAGGTCGAAAGCCGGTCGCCTCGGGTTCCGCGACCGCGTCGGTGAAACGGTAATCGATCCACGGTCCGTAAAGAGAGTGCATGTGGCCGAGATAATTGACCTGCAGGGGCGCCGGGCGGCGCGTGACGATCCCGGGACGGGCTTCGTCACTGTAGCCGTTGAGATCGATCAGAATATCGATGCCGTCGCCGCGGATCCGCTGGGCGGCTTCTTCGTTGTTCATCGCAGAGAGATCGACGAAGACGTCGACCGCATCTGCGGATCGTATGCGTTCGGCACTGCGATCGTCCGGGTTCAAGGCATAGCCGACGATCTCGAAGCGACCGCGATCGTGCGCTTCGAGTAGTCCGTTGACCAGGACGAAAGACGGGCTGGCCCGAAACTTCGACGACAGGTAGGCCACGCGTAATCGTTGTTTGCCCGGCGGCATCGGCGCGCCGGCAACCGACGCGATCGCGCTGGTAATCGCTACATGAACTTTTGCACGGCTCTGCGCGGGAAAGGCCATTGAAACGTCGCTCGGTGGGCCTTCTTCACTCGCGTTATATTTCTCGAACGACCCGGCGGATTCCGCGTAGCCGCTCCAGTCGGCCCGCTATCTTTCCCTCGCAGCCGAAACAGCCGCCGCCGCCAAAGACCACCCCGTTGAGGTTTGGCCCGGGTGCAGTTGCCTTAAACGTACCCGCGGGCGCTCCTAGAATAGTACTCCGGATCGTATCCGCCGAAATAAAGGCTGGCCGGCGGTGTCGGGCCGCGTTCATCCGGCCACGTCCGCAAGCCTGGCAACGGGTATTCTCGCAGTCCAGGCGGTTAGCTGCGATACGGAAAATCCGTCGAAATTGCCGGTTTGATCATGCTCCGCATTTACGAATCCCCCGATTTCACCGAGGTCGATGCCACTCGCTGCATTGCAACAACGATGACGAATCCCGTGGCCGCCAGCACCCCGACGGCGAGCGCGGTCCCGGAGAACTCGGGCAGCAAAGGAGAGGATTCAACCCATTTGAGCTCGCCGCGGATCTCGACGTAGCGACGCTGCTGGAAGGGCCACACGACCCACAGGGAGGCCAGGAGTATGCCGGAGATGGCGAGCAGGGCTACGCGTTCGTGGCGATGGAGCAGCCACGACAGCAACCGGGTGAAGGAAAACAGACCCGCTAAAGCTCCGAGCGCGAACGGCGCGACCACCGCCATCCGAAAATGCCCAACCGCGTCGAGCACGTAGGCGTATTTGCCCAGCAAAAGCAGTACGAATGATCCGGAGATGCCGGGTACGACCATCGCGCAAATCGACAGGGCGCCGCACAGCATGACGAACCACCACGTATCGGGTGTCTCGGCGGGAACGGCCGTGACGAGGACGATGCCCAATAGCAGTCCGGCGATCAACGGCGGCATGTCAACGGGGCGCAAACCGCCCAGGCCCTTTATAAGAACGACGATCGAGCCGATGATCAACCCGAAGAACAGGCCGTAGACGTACTGAGGATGTGTCTCCAGCAAGCGCGGCAAGGGGATGAGGTGCGTGAAAAACAAGATCGCGCAGAAAATACCGACGACGAGCGGCACGATGAACGGAAAGTCGGGCCGCGTCAGTACGGTAGGTAAATCGAAACGCACGAAGGCTTTCATCCATGTCGCGTCGAAGGACTTAATCGCATCGACGAAGCGGGTATAGATGCCGAGGATAAAAGCCATCGTGCCGCCCGAGACGCCGGGTACGACGTCGGCAGCGCCCATGCAGAATCCCTTGAGCACGATGACCGCAGCGGCCTTAATCCGTTGGTTCATGATATCGACGGCTATAGCTGTGAACGGTGTCGATCAGTTGCTGGACGTGTTCAGGAGGAACGGCCGGCGTGATGCCGTGGCCGAGGTTGAAAACGTGGCCGTTGCCTGGTCCGTAAGCATCGAGTACGCGCTTTGCTTCGATCTCGATGGTGGCAGGGCTGGCCAGCATGACGGCGGGATCGAGATTGCCCTGCAACGCGACCTGATCGCCGATACGTTGGCGCGCGTCACCGATATCGATCGTCCAATCGAGCCCCACTGCAGTGCAGCCGATCTCTGCTATCGCCTCGATCCATCCGCCGCCGCCTTTCGTAAACACGATACTGGGTGTTCCTCCCGGTAGAGCAGAGACGATGCGCCGTAGGTATTCGAGTGAGAATTCGAGGTAGGCGGCCGTCGAAAGCGTGCCGCCCCAGGTGTCGAACACCATGACCGCGTCCACGCCGGCGTGAATCTGCGCGATCAGGTAATCGGAAACGGCGCGCGCGAGCTTTTCCAGCAGCCGGTGGGTCGCCTCTGGGCTTTCATAGGCGAGGCGTTTGATCTTGGCGAAATCGCGGCTGCTCTGGCCTTCGACCATGTAGGTCGCAAGCGTCCAGGGACTGCCGGCAAACCCGATGAGCGGGCGGCACCCGTCGAGCTCGCGCCGTGTTAACGCCACTGCGTCGATCACGTAGCGCAGATCGAAGTCGGGATCGGGCAGGGGCAGGGCGTCGATGTCCGCGATGCTCGCGATGGGGCGTTCGAAACGAGGTCCGAAACCCTCTTCGATCGTCAAACCGAGGCCCATGGCGTCGGGAATGGTCAAGATGTCTGAAAAGAGGATCGCGGCGTCGAGATCGAAACGCCGCATCGGTTGCAGGCTTACTTCACAAGCGAGATCCGGCGTTTTACAAAGCGTTAGAAAATCCCCGGCACGCTCGCGGATTTTGCGATACTCCGGAAGATAACGGCCCGCCTGGCGCATGATCCACACTGGCGTGCGGTCGACGGCTTGGCGGGCCAATGCACGTAAAAATCGATCGTTCATTCGGGTTGGCGCACAGGGCTGTCGCCGAAATCAGCAGGCTGGTGGATAACCCCATTTTTCGGCCGTTTGTTGACGGTACGTAAGTGTACCGGTGCATATGTGGGTATTTTTGAAATGAGTCTTGTTTTTTTATAAGGGTGCCGGCAAGCCCGATGAGCCGATTAGAAACTCATCGATCCCGCGTGCCGCGGAACGGCCCTCCGCAATGGCCCATACGATTAGTGACTGTCCGTGTTGCATATCCCCTGCCGTGAACACGCCCTCGACAGAAGTCATCCACTCGGCGTCACGTTTCACGTTGGTTTGCTGGTCGAGCTCGACGCCGAGTTGATCGATCACACCGTCCATTTCAGGACCGGTGAATCCCATGGCCAGCAGCACCAGATCGCAGGGGAGTTCGTGCTCCGAGCCGGGAACGGATTCGAATGACGGGCGGCCGTCGCTCAGTTTCATCTTCACTTCGACGAGTTCCAGTGCCGTGACGCGGCCCTGCTCGTCGCCGATAAATCGATTCGTCGATACGGCGTAAATTCGCTCGCCGCCTTCCTCGTGCGCGGCAGCGACTCGGTAAATCTGCGGCCACAGTGGCCATGGATTGTCGGCGGCGCGCCGTTCTGGAGGTTTGGGCATGATCTCGAGGCTGGTAACGGATTTCGCCCCCTGCCGATGCACTGTACCCAGGCAATCTGCGCCCGTGTCACCGCCGCCGATGATGATCACGTGCTTGTCTTTAGCGGTGATAAATGCGCTGTCCGGGATATCGTCGCCTTCGCACCGACGATTTTGCAGCGGCAGAAATGTCATTGCGAAATGCACGCCATCGAGATCGCGTCCAGGGATGGCTAAATCCCGCGACGCGGTGGCGCCGCCGGCAAGCAGTATGGCGTCGAATTCCTTGCGCAAGTCTTCCACCGCAATGTCTACACCGATGTTGGCATTGACCTGGAACCGTACGCCCTCGTCGATCATCTGCTGCAGGCGGCGGTCGAGCACGTGCTTTTCCATCTTGAATTCCGGGATTCCGTAGCGCAGCAGGCCGCCTATGCGATCGTCTCTTTCAAAAACCGTTACCGCATGTCCCGCACGGCGCAATTGCTGGGCGGCGGCAAGGCCCGCGGGACCGGAGCCCACGATCGCGATGGATTTTCCAGTCTCCGTTTTCGGTGGTTCCGGAACGACCCAGCCTTCGTCGAATGCGCGATCGATAAGTGCGAGCTCGACGGCCTTGATCGTGACAGGGTCATCATTGATACCCAGGACGCAGGATCCTTCGCACGGAGCGGGGCACAAAGTACCTGTGAACTCGGGGAAATTATTGGTCGCATGCAGACGGTCGATCGCGTCGCTCCAGCGTTCCCGATAAACAAGGTCGTTCCAGTCCGGTATCAGGTTTCCCAGCGGACACCCCTGGTGACAAAACGGGATCCCGCAGTCCATGCAGCGTGCCGCCTGGATGGGGACCTGATCCGGCTCGTACGCCGCCATTACCTGATTCCAATCGAACAGTCGCGTTTCGACCGGTCGATAGGCCTGACCCTCGCGTTCGGCCTCGAGAAATCCGGTGACTTTAGCCATGTGCGGCTTCCATGACGGCTTGTTCTTCCGATATGCCAGTGAGCCGGGCTTTCTCCATCGCCTGGAGAATGCGCTTGTAGTCTTTCGGCATCACCTTGACGAATTTTTCACGTTTGAGATCCCAACGCTCGAGTATTCGCTGCGCGACTGTACTCTGCGTGTAACGCACGTGATTCTTCAACAGGCGCCGCACTGTCTCCTCGTCGCCATCGGAATCGATAGTGTCAAGATCGACCATTTGCGTGTTGCAGAGCGGAGGGAAGACGCCTTCGGGGTCGAAGACGTATGCAATGCCTCCTGACATGCCCGCTGCGAAATTACGACCAGTCGTTCCGATGATTACGACGCGGCCTCCGGTCATGTATTCACATCCGTGATCGCCCACGCTTTCGACAACGGTATTCGCACCACTGTTTCTGACACAAAAACGTTCGCCCGCGATACCCCGAAAATATGCTTCTCCATCGGTCGCGCCGTAGAGTGCGACGTTACCGATCAGAATGTTCTCCTCCGGTACAAAGGTCGAATTACGCGGCGGGTATACGACGATTTTCCCGCCCGACAGACCTTTTCCGATGTAATCGTTAGCGTCTCCCTCGAGAGTCATCGTCACCCCTTTCGGGACGAACGCGCCGAAACTTTGTCCTGCCGAGCCGTTGAAGCGCAGTTTGATCGTATCTTCGGGCAAGCCTTGTGCGCCGTACCGCCGCGTGATCTCAAAACCAAGTATCGTGCCGACCGTGCGGTTGGTGTTTCTGATCGGCAGGATGGCGTCTATGGGTTCACGGTTCTCCAGCGCTTTCTCGCAGAGCGGGACGATGGTGGTGCGGTCGAGGGATCTTTCAAGGCCGTGGTCTTGTTCGCGTACCTGCCGAATGGCGACATCCGGCCCGACCTCGGGTTGGTATAGGATTTGCGAAAGATCCAATCCGGCGGCTTTCCAGTGATCGACTGCGTTCTCGACATCGAGCAAGTCGGCGCGCCCAATCAAATCATCGAGTTTTCGTATCCCGAGTTCGGCCAGATATTCACGCATTTCGTCGGCAATGAAACGGAAAAAGGTCTCGACGAATGCCGGCCGGCCGTCGAATTTTTCGCGCAGCGCCGGGTTCTGAGTCGCGACCCCGACCGGACAGGTGTTCAGGTGGCACACGCGCATCATGATGCAGCCCATCACGACCAGCGGCGCGGTCGAAAAACCGTATTCTTCAGCGCCAAGCATGGCCGCGATGATGCAGTCGCGACCGGATTTCATCTGGCCGTCGACCTGTACGATGATGCGATCGCGCAGGTTATTTTCGACCAGAACCTGCTGGGTTTCGGCCAGCCCCAGTTCCCACGGCACACCCGCATGTTTGAGCGAGGTTACCGGCGAGGCGCCCGTGCCCCCATCGTAGCCCGAGATCAGCACGACGTCCGAATGCGCTTTCGCGACGCCTGCTGCGACGGTTCCGACACCGACTTCGGCAACCAGTTTGACCTGCACGCGTGCTTCGGGATTCGAATTCTTTAAGTCATGGATCAGCTGCGCCAGATCCTCGATCGAATAGATGTCGTGGTGAGGCGGCGGCGAAATGAGTCCTACGCCCGGGGTGGAGTGCCGTACTTTGGCAATCCAGGGATAGACTTTGGTTCCGGGTAACTGGCCGCCTTCTCCCGGCTTGGCGCCCTGGGCCATCTTGATTTGAAGGTCGCTGGCATTCACCAGGTATTCGCTCGTCACGCCGAATCGCCCGGACGCGACTTGCTTAATTGCGCTGCGGCGCAGATCGCCGTTTTCGTCGGGCGTATAGCGCGCCGGATCTTCGCCGCCTTCACCGGTATTCGAACGGCCACCGATGCGATTCAGAGCGATCGCGAGCGTTTCATGCGCCTCGCTGCTGATCGAGCCGTATGACATGGCGCCGGTATGGAAACGCTTCATGATCGATTCAACGGACTCGACTTCGTCTAGAGGAATCGATTTGGCGAGGGCCTTTAAGCGAAAAAGGCCGCGCAAGGTCGCGCGATTCACGCTTTGATCGTCGACCGCTCGCGTGTATTCCTTGAAAATTTTGTATTGGCCTGACCGGGTTGCATGTTGCAGCTTGTAAACCGTTTCCGGATTGAACAGGTGATATTCACCATCGCGCCGCCATTGGTACTCGCCACCGCCATCGAGATCGGGCTTTGTTACCGGTCGATTTGGATGTGCTTCGTAATGCCGCATGCTGACTTCTTTCTCGACGACATTGAGCCCAATACCGCCTATGCGGGATGCGGTCCACGTGAAATACTCGTCGACAAAATCGGAATCGAGGCCAACCGCCTCGAAGATCTGGGCGCCCCGGTAGGATTGCACCGAGGAGATGCCCATTTTGGACATGACCTTGAGCAAGCCCTTGTTTACGGCCTTGATGAAATTGCGAATGGCCGCGTCATGCAGCGTTTCGCCAGATTTGTGACCGGCGATTTCCTCGAGGATGCCCTGACGCAGCATGTCGTCCAGGGTTTCAAACGCGAGGTAGGGATTGATTACGCTGGCGCCGTAGCCGAGCAGCACGGCAAAGTGATGGACCTCGCGCGGCTCTCCCGATTCGACCACGAGGCTGGCACGGGTTCGACGCCCGTTGCGGACAAGATGATGGTGAATGCCTGCAGTCGCGAGTGCCGCCGGTATGGGCGCGTTGTCCTTGTCCATCTCGCGGTCGGACAGGATGAGGAAGGCATAACCGTTGTCGATGGCGGTATCGGCCTCCTCGCGGATACGGTCCATGGCCGTTTCGAGACCCAGTACGCCTTCCGCGACGGGGTAGGTCGCGTCAATTGTTTTGCTGCGCAGGCCCAGTGTATTGACGTTGCGGATTTTCTCCAGATCCCGGTTTTCCACGATCGGTGAATCGAGCCTGATCTGTCGGCAGGACTCCGGACTGGGTTTGAGCAGGTTGCCTTCCGGTCCGATCGGTGTGGATATCTGCGTAACGAGCTGCTCTCTGATTCCGTCCAGCGGCGGGTTTGTTACCTGGGCGAAGAGTTGCTTGAAATAGTCGTAAAGCAGACGCGAGCGGTTGGAGAGCACGGCCAGCGCTGCATCCGTGCCCATCGATCCGATGGCTTCGGCGCCGTCCCGGGCCATCGGCTGCATGAGCCGCCGCAGATCTTCGTGGGTATAGCCCAAGGCCTGCTGGCGCTGCAGTACCGTTTGATGATCCGGTTCATGAATGTGCGGTGGTTCAGGCAGTGCATCCATCGAAACGTGATTTTTTTCGAGCCATTCCGCAAAGGGGTATTGGTCGATGTAGCGTTGCTTCAGCTCAGCGTCGTCGACAATCCGGCCCCGCTCGGTGTCGACGAGAAAGATCCGTCCCGGGTGCAGGCGTTCCTTGATCTTGACATTCTCGGGGGTGATGTCGAGCACGCCGACTTCGGACGCCATGACGACGAGATCGTCCTTGGTGACGTAGTACCGTGAGGGCCGCAGGCCGTTACGATCGAGCACGGCCCCGATCACCGTGCCGTCGGTGAATGCAATGGAGGCGGGGCCGTCCCAGGGCTCCATAAGGCAGCCGTGATATTCGTAAAAGGCCTTGCGCGCCGGGTCCATCGATTGGTGTCCGCTCCAGGCTTCCGGGATCATCATGAGTACTGCCAGGGGCAGGGGGCGTCCGGCCATGTGTAGGAACTCGAGGACCTCGTCAAAATTCGCCGAATCCGAGTTACCCTCCACAACGATCGGAAATAGCTTCTCCAGGTCTTCTCCAAATAAATCGGATTCACAAACGGCTTCGCGCGCGCGCATCCAGTTGATATTTCCGCGCAGAGTATTGATTTCCCCGTTGTGTGCGACGAAACGGAAGGGGTGAGCGAGCGGCCAGGACGGAAAAGTATTCGTCGAGAAGCGCTGATGTACCAGCGCAAGCGCGCTTTCCATCGACGTGTCGCTCAGATCGACAAACAGCTGCTCGAGTTGTGTCGCCATCAACATGCCTTTGTACACAAGGGTGCGGTGAGACAGGCTCGGCAGATAGAACAGCGATTTTTCGGCGAGGTCGCTGTTCCATATGGTGTGTTCGATGCGTTTACGGATGACGTAGAGCTTGCGCTCAAAGGCCGCGTCATCAGTGATCGCCTTACTTCGGCCGATGAAAACCTGGCGGAAAACCGGTTTCGCCGAGCGCGCGGTCGGCCCGATCATGGAGTCATCGCTCGGCACCTCGCGCCAGCCGATGAATTCCTGGCCTTCTTCCTCCACGACGCGCCGAAAAGCCTCCATACAGTGCCTAGCCTTTGCTGCGTCCCGCGGCAGAAACACCATGCCGGCGCCGTAGTGACCGACGGGAGGCAGGCTCAGGCCGAGTTCTCCACACCGTTCGCGTAGAAATCGGTCGGGCATTTGAATGAGAATCCCGGCGCCGTCGCCGGTATTCTCCTCGGAACCGCAGGCGCCGCGATGCATCAGGTTCCGGAGCACGGTTAGGGCCTGAACAATGATCGAGTGCGATTTCCGGCCCTTCATGTCCACGACGAACCCGACCCCACAGGAATCATGCTCGTTGCGGGCGTCATAAAGACCCCCTTCGGATCTAGGCGCTAGCGGAAATCGCGTGCGAACTGAATCCATCCCTCAGCTTGCCTCCGGGGCTTTGTTCGTGAATACAGTGATGAATTGCGAGAAAAGGGGGCGCCAATTATATGCCGAGCTACGCGAAACTGTCATCACGCGATCCGGCTGCGGTCGGCACGGGGCAGGTTCGTGCAGGTCGGTGTCAGTGCTTTTAACTATTTGTATTTAAATAGTTATTTTGTTAACGAGTGGATCGGCCGGGCCCACGGTTTTAGCGCCGCAAGGGGCGGGCTTAAACCATCGATCGCGGCCTTTGCGCTGTCGCGATCGGAGTAATGGCCAAGGACTAATACGTACCAGGGCGCGCCCTCATGAGTGGTGGCGATGACGGCGCTCGGTAATCCGAGGTCGTTTGCCTTGATGAAGCGGACCGCCGCGTTCCGATCGCGTACGCCGAACAGTTGGATGACGTAGCTTTGTAGATCTTGAGCGAGTACCCACTTACTGGAATAGGTCTTCTCTTCGGGAGGTTCCGGTGTAGGCTCGAAGTCGACAGCCGCGGATGGGAGGCTTGCGGACGGGGCTTGTGCCGGCGGTGCGATCGTTTCCGTCACGGCTGCGCCGCCCGGCACATCTGCGGCGGCTTCTGCGGTGAAGTCAAGCGCTTCCAGGGCTGCCGGCGGTCCGGTTGGGGGCTCGGAGACGCCGCCGCGGTTCATGGTGATGACGGGACGCTTCGACGCGAGATCCACCGCGCCCGCAGTGAACCCTTCGCCCGTCGAATCGCCCGGCTCAAGCGCGTCACCCGTGTCGACATCAACTGTTTCGACTGCGTCACCCGCCTCGACCGAAGCGACATCCACCGGTTCGACCACCACGTCCGTCGGGTCCATTGATACGACCGCATTGCGCCCGTCGGAAGGCGTTGTCGGCATTGCGGACGCGTTTTTCTCAGGCAGCGCCAGCGCGACCGTCTCGACCTTGTCTTTTCGCTCGCTGGCCCCGAACAGGGCGTATGCGGCCGTGGCGATGACCGCTACCGCTAACATTGCGGCGTAAATCTGATGCCGCTTGAGATCCCTTGCTCTCGGAATCCTCGTCGAAGTCCGCGGGGCGTCGCCGAGGGCGTTCAATTCGGCGATCACCTTACCGGGATTACCGCCTGTATCGCGCGCAAGTCGGTCGGGATCAATCTCCAGGAGCCGATTCTCGCCGCCAAATTCGCGCGCGAAACTCTCAATGATTTCACGAACCTGATCGGAACTGAGTTCCGGTATGTCGATGACATGTACGAGCGCCGGACCGGGTGCCGCGCGCTGCAGGCGTTCCTCCAGATCCGATTCGGCCCTGCCCGCGAGCAGCACGCGGAGTTCGCCGCCCGGGCCGTTCGTCCCCGCCAACTCGAACAAAAGCGTGCAGATTTCTTCGTCGAGCTCATCCGCATCATCGACCACGAGAACGCACAGACTGCGGTCGTCGACCATGTGGGCCAAGGCTTTGTCGATTGCCCAGATGAGTTCTTCGCCGTCGCTATCCTCGGTCCATTGTTCATCCGACAACCCGTCCGCGAGAAATCTCAGCAGTACGTCGGGCGACTCGATAGCACCTTCTATTTGCTGGACGTTCCAGCTTGGCTCCGCTTCCGCACAGACGCACTCCAGCATCCTCGTGCGGCCGGATCCCGGGGCACCTTGAATGAGGACGATCTGATTTCCGAATTCAAGCAAATGATGGATCAGATCGAGACGTTGACGATGTATGGGAGCGATGAGGTAAGGAAGCTCCAGGCTCCCGTCGGCGTCTGGCTGTACTTCCGGCCGCATGTCTTGCCAGAGATCCTTGTCAGCCGACCATTCGGTAAGAAATCGTATCGACAAGCATTTTTTCGGAGTATTCAATCGTAAGCTTTGCCTCGCCGATGGCCTCCAGCAACACCAAGCGAATGCGGCCCTTGACGCTCTTTTTATCGCGCTTCATTAAGTCCAGAAACATGTCGATCGAGATCTCTTCCGGCGGTGCCGTCGGAAGTCCCGCACTGCGTATCAGTGACTCTATCCGCGCGACGTCATGCACGTCCAGCGATCCCGACAATGCGGACAAGCGCGCCGACATACACATTCCCACGGCGACGGCTTCTCCATGCAGCCAACTACCGTAGCCGGTGCCAGTTTCAATAGCGTGGCCGAAGGTGTGGCCAAGATTGAGCATCGCGCGGGTGCCAGTCTCTCTTTCGTCTGCAGCGACAATCTCGGCCTTGTTCTCGCATGATCGCCGTATCGCATGATCGATAATTTCAGGGGAGCGCGCCAGGATTCCGCTGAGATTGGCTTCGAGCCATTCGAAAAAATTACGATCACGAATCAATCCATACTTGATCACTTCCGCGATCCCTGATCGATACTCGCGGTCCGGTAAAGTAGCGAGCGACTCGGTATCCGCGATCACCGCTTTCGGCTGATGAAAAGCACCAACCATGTTCTTGCCCAGGCGATGATTGACGGCGGTTTTACCTCCCACTGAGGAGTCGACCTGTGCCAGTAAGGTCGTGGGCACCTGCACATAGGCGATTCCGCGCTGATAACACGCTGCGGCAAACCCGCCGAGGTCGCCGATGACACCGCCACCGAGCGCCACGAGCGAAGCGCTTCTTTCGAAGCCGCGTTCGAGCATGAAAGTGACGATTTCTTCAAAGCGACTGAGCGATTTATGAATCTCGCCGTCGGGGAGGGTCAGGGCCTCACAGGAGCGATCCTGGAAATGGCGGCGTATACGGTCCAGATATAAGGGCGCAACAGTATCGTCGGTAAGAATCATCACTTGATCCGAGGGCACGGCCGTTCGAAACAGCTCTTCGTCGGCGAGCAAGCCCGGACCTATGTGAATCGGATAGCTGCGATCGCCGAGTTCGACGCGAAGTTCCGGATTCATTGCAGTTCTTCCGTAATCATCTTGAGAATTTGCTTCACGGACAATTTACCCGAATCTAGGACGAGGTCAGCTACTTCCGCATATAGGGGGTCGCGTACCTGCAGTATTTCGCCGAGCGTTGCTGCCGGATCGCCGCCATGCAGCAGTGGCCGGGACGTATCATAGCGAGTTCGCTCGACGAGGGTTTCGAGAGGCGCTTTGAGGTAAACGACGAAGCCGCGCCGACTCAAACACTGTCGATTATCCGCGGCGAGCACGACACCTCCGCCGGTCGCCAGTACGGTCCTATCGCGCAGCGTTAATTCGTCGATCAGCTTTCTTTCCCGCTCCCTGAATCCCGATTCGCCCTCGATATCGAAAATCAAAGACACGCTTGCGCCAGTGCGGCGTTCGAGTTCCTGGTCGAGATCAATGAAATCCAAATTCAGGCTGCGCGCCAACTGGTTCCCGATCGTCGTTTTACCGGCGCCCATCGGACCCACGAGAAATATGCGTGATTCGTCTCTAGCTGTCATGGAACGACTGGACCCGATTCGGACCCTGGCACGGTTTTCGACTCAACGGCATGACGATCACGAATTCTCTGCAGCGCGCTACCAAGTGGCCCTTGATGATACTCTCGCGGAGACGCAAAGCACGCCAAGGGAAAGGCGCGTGCGGGTGTCGAAGAAGGCCAATGATTCCTTGGCTGGCTTGGCGGGATCATTCATCATCCGGGGATAGCCATATACTCCGCCGAGGAGCCTAGAAACTAAGCAGGGAAGATCCAAGCAGGCAAAAAAAGCGGGAGCCTGGCTCCCGCCTGTGATGGCACTCCCGGTATTCCGTTATCGCGGCGAGAGAGAAAGGGTTTCCTTGATGATCTTCGGAGTAATGAACACGAGCAACTCCTGCTTGGTGGCTTCGACCTCGGTGCGCTGGAACAGTTTGCCAAGGTATGGCAGGTCGGCGAAGAACGGGATGCTGGTCTTGTCGTGGCGGTTAGTCGATTCGTAAATACCTCCGAGCACTACGGTTTCACCGTTTTCCACCAGCACCTGAGTGCGGAGTTCATTGGTGTCAATGCTCGGGATTCCCGAGAACACCTGTCCGACCGAGTCCTGGTTAATCGACAGATCCATGATGATCCGGTCATCCGGCGTAATCTGGGGCGTGACGCGAAGACTCAATACTGCTTTCTTGAATGAAATCGAGGTCGCGCCACTCGAGGACGCTTCCAGAAACGGGATTTCCGTACCTGACTCAATGACCGCTTCGCTCTGATTCGCCGTGATCACGCGAGGCGCCGAAATCACTTCGCCGCGGCCTTCCGCCTGCAGCGCCGTCAGTTCCAATTGCAGCAAATAGCTGCCGATCTTACCCACGGTATACTTGAAGTTGCCCACGGCTCCCGCTACCGCCAGGTCGACGATATAGTTTTCGAGGTTGTTTGTGTTGAACCCAGTCGGGGCAAGGCCCAAAATGTCTCCCGGGATGCCGCCGCCAAGAATAGAGACGAATCCCGACTTGCTATTCAGCGGATTAATCGTCAGGTTCTTGGCGTTGCCTCGGTGGGCGTACCCGAACCTTACGCCCAGGTCTTTCGCAAAATCTTCATTGGCGATGACGATGCGTGATTCGATCAATACCTGCCGGACGGGTACGTCAAGCGTCTCGACGATCTTTCGAATTTCCGACAGTTTGTCGCTGGTGTCCTGGACGAGAAGCGTGTTCGTTCGCTCGTCGACCGTCACATTGCCACGGTCCGATAAGAGGTTGGTAGCTTCGTCCTTGATGAGGTCGGAAATGGTGGTCGCCTTAGCATAGTTCACCTGCATGAACTCCGTTCGCAGCGGCGCGAGATCCTGAAGCTGCTGCATGGATTCGAGTTCGAGCTTCTCGCGCGCTGCAATTTCTTCTTGGGGGGCGACCATCATCACGTTACCGATATCCCGCTTACCCAGTCCTCTGGACTTGAGAATGATATCCAGTGCCTGGTCCCATGGAACGTTCTTCAGGCGTAGGGTGACGTTGCCACCTACGGTATCGCTGGCGACGAGGTTCTTTTCAGTGAAGTCGGCGATCAGCTGAAGTACGGCGCGGACTTCAATGTTCTGAAAGTTCAGGGACAGGCGTTCACCGGTATAATCGAATTTGGCTTTCTTAATCGCCTCTTCTTCGGCCGACGTCAAGGGTCTGAGTTCCAGGGTAAAGACGTTACCCGACTGATAAGCAAGATGTTCGAACGAACCCGTCGGGCGAATGATCATCCGGGTGCCGTTGCCTTGGCGAAAAGTGTCGATTTCGCGCGCCGGGGTGGCGAAATCCATGACATCCAATTTGCGGTCGAGCGCGTCCGGCAGCATGGTATCGGCGAAATCGACAATCACATTCTCACCCTGCTCGGTGATATTGATGGCGATATTCGGAACTGACAGGTCGACTACGATCTGAGCTTCCCCGGCGGGACCCCGACGAAAATCGATGTCGGTAATCTTCGCGCCCGCGGCAGATCCCGGCATCGTCGCCGCTCCGCCGCCGCCATCGGCGTCCAGGTTGGCTGTTGTACCCTCGAGCGTGATAGCGATCGTGTTGCCGCTCGTTTCAATTTCGTGGGGAACGAGTTGTGCGAGATTGACGACGACTCGGGTTCTATCGCCGGCCTGGATCGCGGTTACGGTTTCTGCATTTCCAACGCCGATCGTCTGCGTGCGGTCAGCGAGATTGAGCGTTGTACCCGGAAGATCGATTGCAATCCGTGCCGGGTTGTCAATCGTGAAGCTCAGCGGATCCCCATCAACCGGATCCGATAGCCTGATCTTAATCTGCACCCGGTCACCGGGCAGCGAGCTAAAGCTGATGTTATCCAAGGTTGCCGCGACCACGACACCGCAGTAGGAACTAAGGATCATCAGTCCGGCCGCCAGACATACCGCAAGCGGAGATTTCCACTGCCGGCGGATTCGGTTTCGCCTGGAGTCAAGGATGTCGAAGCTCTCTACAATGCTCATCTTCTTAAACCTTTTCGGGTTATTCGTCGGATAAGGCCAAAGACGCTTTACGTTCTTCGTAGCGTCCTGTCGCATCCTTAATGATTTCTCGAACGTCAATTCGACTTTCCTGAATGTTAATGATCTTGCCGAAGTTTCGGCCGAGGTAATCGCCGATCTGAACGCGGTGCACGATTCCTTCCTGGTCACGAATAATCGCCCACAAGGCTTCCGGATTTTCCAGCAAGCCCACCATGCGGAGCGCATCCAGTTCGAAACTTTCGAGTTCTTCTGGTTTATGAATGATGGTTTCGTCTATGAGTTTTTGTTGCGCGGGATCTAAAACTTTAACGAGATCCTCTTTTTGCGGCCGCATATCGAAAAAGGAACGGAACGGATCGCGCATACCCAGTTTTTCGGCCTGGTACAAGTACCTTTCGTACGGTTTAATCGGTGGCAGCGGTTCGATTGTGCCGCCAGCGCGCGAAAGAATTTCTTCTACATACCGTTCCAGGTCCGAAATATCCTTGGAGACGCAGCCGCTTGCAATTATCGCCAGCGCGGCTACTACCCATGCCCGAAGAAGCTTAGATTTGAGCCCGGCATTCATGCTCAGGATCCCTCGCCTTCTGCTTCTTCTGTTTCGTCGATATACCGATACGTTTTTGCCGTTGTTTCGAGGACGAGCCCGGTACCGGGCTTACCGCCGGCTGCGGGGGTCGGTGTAATCTTAATGTCGTGACTCGTCACGATTCGCGGCAGATCGGATACCCCGCTGATAAAATTACCGAATTCGTGATAGTCGCCGACTACGCGGATCTGGATCGGGAGTTCGACATAGAAATCTGCAGGCTTCTCGCTGCCCGGCTTGAACAGGTCAAACTCGAGCCCCGCGCCAAGGCCTTGTTGTGAGATGTCGACAAGCAACTCGGCGACTTCGGTCTTGTTAGGCAATCGTTTGAGCAGGTCACCAAACGTTTCCTTGATGTCCTCGAGCTGTTGCTTCAAAGCGGGGAGATTGGCAGCCTTCTTCTGCTTGGCTTCGAAAGCCAGCTTAAGTTCGCTTTCTTCCTTTTCGACGTTGTCGAATTTGACATTAAGTTCGGTAATGTCGTAGTACCAGCCGCCGATCACGATGGCGGCAATTATCAGAATGCCTCCGGCGATCTTTACCGGCATTGGCCAACTGCCTAAGTTGTCCAGGCTGAGGTTATTCAGATCTGACATTGACATTGCCATCAGATTTCATCCTCTTCTTCGCCTCCGGTCTTGAGCGCGGTTTGTTTAAGTATTAGCGTAAAATCTGCGATGCGGCGCCCGTCTTCGGTCTTCGATTGAATAATGGTCAGCTTCGGATCCTTGACCCACTCCGAGGCCTCGACATTACGCATGTAATTAGAGACCCGCGCGTTGGACTGCGCGACCCCCTTGATCGTGACGACATCGCCTTTCTGCGACACCCCCTTGATATACACGCCTGTTGGCAAGGTGCTTACGAGTTCGTCGAATAGATGAACGATGATCGGGCGGCTGGTTTGCAGTGTTTCAATCGCTTTCATTCGCGCGATCAGACTTTCCTTTTCTTTCTCGAGCCGCTTGATTGACTCAATTTTCATATCGATGAATACGATTTGTTCGTTGAGATAGGCATTACGCTGTTCCTGCTGCTTTATCTTTTTGTTGACGTAAATATGCATACTGAACCAAACGGTGGTTGCGAAGATGGCGCAGATTCCGAGAGTCACCAAATATTCGGTGCGTTTCTGCACCCGCAATTCTTCGCGCCATGGAAGTAGATTAATGCGTGGCATCAGTCAAAGCTCCTCAAAGCCAGTCCACATGAGATCATCATCGCCGGGGCATCGTTGGCGAGGGCATCCGCTTTGACCCGGGGGGATACGGACATATTCTTGAACGGGTTGGCTGTGGTCACGCCGGTATCGATCTTCGAATTGATAAGTTCGTCTATCGATTTTATGGATGCGCAACCACCAGCTATGATGACATGGTCGACGGCGCCTACCCGGCTCGACGAATAGAAAAACCGAAGCGCGCGATTGACTTCCTGGGCCATCGATTCCATGAATGGATCGAGAACTTCGGGTTCGTAATCGTCTGGCAATCCGCCCTGTCGTTTCGCGAGGTCCGCCTCTTCGTAGGACAGACCGTATCGCCGCTGAATTTCGTCAGTCAACTGCCTTCCGCCGAACTGTTGTTCGCGTGTGTAGATGATCTTGAAACCCTCTAATATGCTGAGCGTCGAGGTCGCCGCCCCGACGTCCATGATTGCCAGGATGTGAGAATCGCCGATCCGCTGATCGTTTTCGCCGAGCAATTGAACCGCATTTTCGAGCGCGCAGGCCTCGACGTCGACGACTTTGGCCTGCAAGCCGCCAACGCCCAGCGCGGCAACTCGTATATCGACATTGTCGCTACGCGAAGCCGCAAGCATCACGTCTACTTTGTCCGGTTCGTTCTCCGAAGCTTGCAGTACCTGAAAGTCCAGGCTGATTTCTTCGAGCGGGTAAGGGATGTACTGATCGGCCTCGATTTGAATCTGGCTTTCCATTTCGTCTTCAGAAAGTTCCGCCGGCATCGTAATCACTTTGGTGATCACGGCCGATCCAGCGACGGCACAGGCCGCCGTTTTCGTTTTCGAGGCACACTTGGCGGCAGCGCGGCCGATTGCCTCGCCGACGAGCTCGGCATCCGTTATATTCTTTTCAACCACGGAGTTAGGCGGCAGCGGTTCGACGGCGTAACCCTCGACCCGATACCTGCCGCCGCTGCGGGAAAGTTCGAGCAGTTTGACCGACGTCGAACTGATGTCGATCCCGAGTAATGGTATGTTTGCGCGGCGGAATAAAGGCACTCTATTTCCTTTATTAACTAGCAGATTAACTGAGAAAAGTGCACATTAACCGTAATAATTTACGGCTAAATAGAAACAATCGCCGATCAAAAAACAATCGAATGTTCTCTGAAAATCTATAAAAAAAATATGTTACAGCGGATATCTAAAGTAATAAAATATCATATGTTGGCGTCTCACTTTCACTAAAGCCAAGATGTTGCGCTTTCTCTAACTAAAGCACAAGATGTTGCGCTTTTCCTTCTATTCTCTGCTCCTGCTTTTCGCCCTCGGCGTCGCCGGCACGGCTGGCGTGCTGTGGTACGTCGTCCCGCAACTCCCACCGGTTGAATCCCTCAAGGACGTCCATCTGCAGACGCCTCTCAAAGTCTACACCTCAGACGGCAAACTTATTGCGGAATTCGGCGAGAAACACCGCGACCCGGTAGCGATCGAAAATGTACCTGTGCAGCTGAAGCAGGCATTCATCGCTGCCGAAGACGACCGTTTCTACGACCATCCCGGAGTCGACTGGATGGCGATCACCCGGGCCGCGTTCGAGCTGTTGCAGACGCGCGAGAAAAAGCGCGGCGGTTCTACGATCACCATGCAGGTCGCGAGAAACTTTTTCCTGTCTCCTGAGAAAACCTACGAACGTAAGCTGAAGGAAATCGTCCTGGCCATCATCATCGAACGCGAGTTATCCAAAGACGATATCCTGGAATTGTATTTGAATAAAATTTTCCTGGGCCATCGTGCTTACGGGGTAGGAGCTGCCGCGCAGGTCTATTACGGAGCGACGCTCGATCAACTGAGCCTGGCCCAGACGGCGATGATCGCCGGACTTCCAAAAGCACCTTCACGAACGAATCCGATCAGTAATCCGGAAACGGCGCGTGAACGGCGTGAGTACGTGCTCACGCGCATGTTGAAGCTGGGCCTGATCGAACAGCAGCAATTCGATGCCACGGTCGCCGCGCCGATAACGGCACGACGTCACGGTCAGGCGGTTGAAACGCGGGCGCCGCACCTTGCCGAACTCGTTCGCGATTACATGTTCGATCGTTACGCTAAGACGGCTTACACCTCGGGCTACAAGGTTATAACGA
The DNA here is from genome assembly GCA_036339995.1 of Pseudomonadota bacterium. Classification (GTDB taxonomy): domain Bacteria; phylum Pseudomonadota; class Gammaproteobacteria; genus JAYYZW01. The sequence continues at coordinate 36,270 of JAYYZW010000014.1, read as the reverse complement.
CCGTGCGGAGCCACCTGCAGGATGCGGCGACCGAGGCCATACGCAACGGCTTGTCGGATTACGACCACAGGCATGGCTACCGGGGACCGGAAGCGTCAAATCCAGCGGCACCCGATGCGACGGCCGAGGATTGGGCCATGGCGCTGCGCGATTTTCATCAAGTCGGGGGTTTCTACCCGGCTCTGATCATCGCCCTTGAGGCGCTGAAAGTCGTTGCTTATACGAAGGAATTCGGCGCGGTCACGATTCCCTGGGACGGCATGAAGTGGGCGCGTAAGCACCTTTCTCAGGACACCTTGGGCCGCGCGCCGAAAACCACGACCGATATCGTCAGCGAAGGCGATGTCGTAAGAATTCGCTGGTACCAGCCAGAACCCGCGGAAGGAGATCCTGGGGAAGGCGATGCCGTAACGGCCGGCTTCTGGCGACTCGAGCAAATTCCAAAGATTGAAGGCGCGCTGGTGTCATTGGATCCCAGGGACGGCAGCGTGCAGGCTCTAGTGGGAGGCCTGGATTATTATCGCAGCAAATTTAATCGCGTTACGCAGGCACTAAGGCAGCCCGGATCTAATTTCAAACCGTTCATCTATTCCTCAGCCCTACAGAAAGGTTATACCGCGGCAAGCGTTATAAATGATGCGCCGGTCGTTTTCGATGCCCCCGGGCTCGAAAGCGCATGGCGGCCGGAAAATTACAGCGGCAAGTACCTCGGACCGACGCGCCTGCGCGAAGCTTTGACGAAGTCACGCAATCTCGTATCGATTCGATTGTTGCGCGCGATCGGCGTGGAATATGCCCTCAAGCATATCAGGCGTTTCGGGTTCGATACGAGCAGAATGCCGGCCGACCTTTCGATGGCATTGGGCAGCGGCGAACTCACGCCGATGGAAATAATAACCGGTTATGCCGTGCTGGCTAACGGCGGTTACAAGATCGATCCGTATTTCGTTCAAAGCATCGAAACCGGTGCCGGCGAAGTTATCTATGAGGCCGATCCTGCGACGGTCTGTGAAGTGTGTGAGAACGTCGCGCTCGACGACGACGGCGAACCGATCGATATTGCCGCTCTGCTGGATATGGATCGCTTGCCGCCGAGCAATCCCGCGTCCCGTGTCCTCGATGCTGAGAATGCGTGGATCATGAATTCGATGATGCTGGATGTCATTAAGCGCGGAACCGGCAGGCGCGCACGGGCGTTGGGGCGCACAGATCTCGCCGGTAAGACCGGCACAACTAACGACCAGAAAGATGCGTGGTTTTCCGGTTTCAACGGACGCGTGGTGACCACCGTTTGGGTTGGATTCGATCGTGTTGCGCCGCTCGGTAAACGTGAAACCGGCGCACGTGCGGCGCTGCCAGCCTGGATAGACTACATGCGGGTCGCGCTCGACCGTATACCCGAGACGCGCATGATACAGCCAGTTGGATTGATTACTGTGCGCATAGATCCCGACACCGGTCTGCTCGCGGGCGCGGATCATCCCAACGCCATATTTGAATCTTTCCGTCCGGGATACCTGCCACTGCGAGGTGATAGCCTCGGTCCAGGCAATTCGTCGGATAAGCGGGACATCATTCCCGAACCACTATTCTAGTGCGCCGTATTATTCGAACCAATCTTGCCCCGAATAATTTTGAGATGGGTTCGAACAATCCCGGTGGTGCACACAGGGTTCGGACATAATCGAAATCGAGGTCGCCGTACACCAGCGAATTACGATGGCGCAGAAACGACGGCAATCGAAAAATGTCCGTGCCGAAATTGCGGCGACGGCGGCGCGAATGATCGCGGACGGGACTGCCGGCGGCTTCGAAGGCGCAAAGCGTAAAGCGGCGCGAGAACTCGGTGCGGAAAACAGCCGGAATCTTCCGGACAATCTCGAAGTGCACAACGCGCTTGCCGAGTATCTGACGCTTTTTCACGCCGACACTCATGGAACTCGGATGCTGCTCCTGCGCGAAGCAGCCCTCAAGGCGATGGAGCTCCTCGAAATTTTCGAGCCGCGGCTGACCGGGGCCGTATTATATGGAACGGCCTGCGATCATTCGGCGATCCATCTTCATTTGTCCACCCCCGAACTCGAAGCCGTGACGCGCTACCTTATCGAGCGACGACTCGCCTACGATTTTACTGAAGCCCGATTTCGCTTCCGCCGTTCGACCGCGATGCAATCCGTGCCGCTGTTCAAGTTAATTATCGTGGAACAGCGATTCGAGCTGGCGGTGTTTCCGACAGAAGGTGCTATGCGACACCCATTGAGTCCAATCGACGGCAAACCGATGCAGCGAGCCGCGATCCCGGCGGTTGCCCGTCTGATCAGTTCCGGCCAGGTATTCAATTCCCTGTGGTTCTCCGTTATCCATGCTGGCGGCGTTGACATGAGCGCGTCGCGCGAATGGACAACCCCACCCCGGTTGCCGACCGGGGCCAACTGACATGTCCGGTCACCCGGTCGTCATCGATGTCGCCGTATTCGCCCCGTTGCGGCAGACTTTCGATTACCGATTGCCGAAAAGATTTCAATCGGTCGACAATCTGATCGGGACACGCGTTCTAGTGCCCTTTGGCCGTTCTACACGCGTTGGCGTCGTGCTCAATCGCAAATCTTCGAGCGAGGTCGAACAAGAAAAGCTGAAGGCCATTGTCGAATTACTGGACGACCACCCGTTACTCGGCGGTGAAAATCTTGCACTCGCGCGCTGGGCGGCGCGCTACTACCATCACCCGCTGGGCGAGGTGATCGCCGCGATGTTGCCGACCCGCTTACGTCGCCGCCGCCGCTCACTACCGCCCGTCAATCATCACGCCTGGCGGATAACTACCGGCGGAAAACAGGGGCTAGCCGCCCTGGGCCGCAATGCCCCACGGCAGAAAGAGGTGCTGCGGTTGCTCCGTACAGGCGCCTGTGCGCCCCAGGCACTTTCGAGCCTCGAGTTCGCATGGCGGCCAGTCGTCAAGCGCTTGCTCGCCAAAGCGTGGATCGAACAGATCGATGACGACACCCCGCCGGTTCCGAATGCTCCCGTCGAGCCCGGGGTCGTCCTCACCGAAGAGCAGAATGTTGCTGCTCAAATGATCATCGAGAATTTCTCGGCATTTAAGGCCATCGTTCTGCAGGGCGTCACGGGCAGCGGCAAGACCGAGGTATACCTTGCGGCGGTCGAATCTTGCCTGGACAGAGGAGGTCAGTCACTTGTTCTGGTCCCGGAAATCGGATTGACGAAACAGCTCGTCGGCCGCTTTCAAGCGCGCTTTGGCGAGCGCGTCGGCGTTATACATTCGGGCTTGACGGATCGCGAACGCGCGTCGACATGGGCGCTTTGCATGCACCGCGAGGTCCGGGTCCTCGTCGGTACACGATCGGCGGTGTGGGTGCCTATGCCCGATCTGGCACTCGTGGTAGTCGACGAAGAGCACGATCAATCCTACAAGCAGCACGAAGGATTCCGCTATTCGGCGCGCGATATTGCGACGGTGCGTGCTCAGCAGGGAGGGTTTCCGGTGGTCTTGGGGTCGGCGACGCCATCACTGGAATCCTTGGCCAATGTGGAGCGAGGTAAGTATGCGAGAGCGGTCATATCGTCCCGGCCGCAGGATATCCCGATGCCGCTCATAAGCTGCGTCGACGTCAGGGGATTGAAGCTCATCGCAGGGCTCAGCGACGCATTGATAGATTCGATACGCACACACCTCGCTCGCGGCGAACAAGCCCTGTTGTTTCTCAACCGTCGCGGCTACTCGCCTCTTTTGATCTGCCGCAATTGCGGAGAACCTCAACGATGCGATCGGTGTGACGCCTATGTCGTATTCCACAAGGCACTCGGAGTGACGCGGTGTCATCATTGCGACCGGCAATGGCACGCGAACCGCCCGGCTCGCTGTTGCGAGGAAGCTGAAATTGCACAGATCGGTCTTGGGACCGAAAGAGTCGAGGAGGCGATTACCGAACTGTTTCCAGATAAAAAGGTGCGCCGCCTGGACCGGGATTCGGTCAGGCGGAAAGGGTATTACGAGGAAGTCATCACCGCCGTCGCGAGGGGGGCAGTGGATATCCTGATCGGGACTCAAATGGTGGCGAAGGGGCTGGATTTTGCCGGCGTTACTTTGGTCGGAGTAGTCGATGCAGACAGTCGGCTGTATTCGGTCGACTTTCGAGCCGACGAGCGACTCGCACAGCTTCTGTTGCAGGTTGCCGGGCGCGCGGGCCGTACCCTGACCCAGGGGCGCGTCCTGATTCAGACCCATCACCCGCACCATCCGGTCCTGCGGCGAATCATTGACGATGGCTACTATGCCTATGCGGTTGCCGCCTTGAGAGAGCGTAAGCAAGCCGGTCTGCCGCCTTATTCAGCGATGGCGATCATCAGGGCAGAATCGGCGAAACCCGCGGGCGCGTTGGATTTCCTGCGACTTGCACGCGGTCTGTTGGTAGCGCGTGCAATACCCCGGGTCGAGGTGAGCTACCCCATTCCGGCGCTGATGGAACGTAGAGCGGGAAAGTATCGAGCCCTCGTGGTGATCCGTGCATCAAGGCGCTCGCATAGTGGCCAGCTAATTTCCGATCACATGGAAAGGCTGGAGGATCTCGCCCGTCAAACACGTGTCCGCTGGTCACTGGATATTGACCCTCAAGACACCTTGTAAAGGTCATCTGGTTCTACAATGGTCGAAGCGGCTTCGAGATCGGTGCGCCGGATGGTGGGTGGCAGCGGGATCGGTGATGACGCGGCCTAATTTCAACAAGCACTAAAGTGGCGTTATGAAAAACTTGCTGATAATCGCGGGATGTTTGTTCGTTCTGCAGATAACGGTTGCTGAGGAGCTTGCCGTGGCCATTGATCGGGGACTGTCCAAAGTCGAGATCAAGCACGATGGCAGGCCGGTCACCATCATGCGCAGCCAGGACTTGGATAATACGGTCGACCCGCGGTATGCCAAAACGTCGCGAAAATGTCCGCCCTTTTGCATTCAGCCCATCGTTATTTCGGGGGGTGTGCAAACGCTCGGGGAGATCGAACTCATCGACTATATTTCGAGAGCCGTTACGGATGATTCAATACTCATTATCGATTCACGTACGCCCGGCTGGGTCAGCAAGGGGACTATTCCCGGGTCCATCAATATCCCTTGGACGGAACTCAACCCGGCAGCAGGCACCGATCCGCTGCTAATCGCCGAAATCCTCGAGGAACGATTTGGCGCTGTGAGCTTGGAAGGTTTGTGGGATTTCACGCACGCCAAGACCCTGGTGCTGTTCTGCAACGGAATGTGGTGCGGTCAATCGCCCACCAATATAAAAACCCTCCTCAAGTTCGGTTACCCGGCGGCAAAGATAAAGTGGTATCGCGGCGGCTTGCAGGATTGGGAGATCCTCGCGTTGACGGTCGTGAAATGAATTCAGGCCGCCAGCCCTTCGGGTTGCCCTCTGAAAACCGCGTTTGCTGCGTTGTAGCGCTTGAACATGGAATCATCATGCCCTGCGCGCTGCGCCTTGCAACCCCGATTTTCAGGGGGCAAGGTTGGCCCGAATAATTTTGAGATGGGTTCTAGAATCATACCGATTGCTTGCTTGGCGTCCTTGCGAGAGAAATATTAACGTTTATGGATGCATATCACCTATGCAATCGGGATAGGTATTAGGGTTGGGACCAAGAACATTGAAGCAATTACTGCGGGCTTCACTCGAAAGCGTGCTCGACCACCTGCGCACCGGTGGCGAGATTCCGCACGAGGCGGCCGCGGATTATACGATTGAGACGCCGAAACAAAGCGCGCACGGGGATTTCAGCACAAACGTCGCGATGTTACTGGCCAAACCCTGCCGGCGGCCGCCACGTGAAATCGCTGCCCTCATCGCCGCGGAAATGTCTGCTCTCGATCTACTCGAAAAGGTCGAAGTCGCAGGCGCCGGGTTCATCAATTTCGTCATTCGTAACAGGGATGTGTTCGGCATCGTCGGTCGGATCTTTTCCGAGCAAGAATCGTACGGGTCTTGTCAGCTTGGCGCTGGCCGCAAGGTACAATTGGAATTCGTATCGGCAAATCCGACCGGCCCGCTGCATATCGGCCATGGGAGAGGAGCGGCCTTTGGATCTTCTCTCGCCAATCTTTTCGAAACCTGCGGTTATGAGGTATATCGTGAATACTACGTCAACGATGCCGGCCGCCAAATAGATATTCTCGCGTTGAGCGTCTGGCTGCGCTATCTCGAATCGTTCGGCCTCGACGTCGAATTCCCCCAACAGGCCTACCAGGGTGGTTACATCGGGGAGATCGCATCCGATCTAAAGGCCAGGTGCGGCGACGCGATGCTGGTCGAGGCCTCGGCGTTTCAAGACATCGACGCCGCGGGCGATCCGGAGCGCGCGCTCGACGACATGATCGCAAAGGCAAAACAGGCACTCGGTCCGGGGCGCTACGATGAAATTCATCGTTCGGCCAAGAGCACAATTCTCGGGGAAATTGAGGCCGATCTTGCGGAATTCGGCGTGCGATTCGATTCATGGTATTCGGAAGCTTCGCTCGACGATCGGGGTTTGATAGACGACGCCATCGATGCATTGGATCAAAGCGGGCAGCTGTTCGAAGAGAGTGGCGCGCGGTGGTTTAAGTCCTCCGCTTTCGGTGACGAGAAGGACCGCGTCGTCGTGAGGGAGAACGGTGCGAAAACTTACTTTGCTTCGGATATCGCCTATCACCTCGACAAGTTTTCGCGTGGGTTCGAAAGCGTGATCGATATCTGGGGTGCGGATCATCATGGCTATATGCCGCGGGTAAAGGCGGCGATGCAGGCATTGGATCTGGATCCTGGAAACCTCGAAATTCTGCTGGTGCAATTCGCGATCCTCATGCGGGGCGGCGAAAAAGTGGCGATGTCGACCCGTGCCGGCGAATTCGTAACCCTGAAGCAACTCGTTCGGGAAGTTGGCGTAGACGCCGCGCGATTCTTCTACGTAATGCGCCGCTCAGATCAGCACCTCGAATTCGACCTCGATCTCGCGAAGGCGCAGAGCAGCGATAACCCCGTCTACTATGTGCAGTATGCCCACGCGCGTATCTGCAGCGTATTGCGGCAGATGAATGAAAGAAAACTTGCAGTAACGGGATCCACTGAGGCGCTGGATGAATACCTGGTCGAACCCGCGGAGAGAGCGATAGCGGTTTTGCTGTCGCAGTATCCGGATGTGGTCGAGACCGCATGCCTGGGCCGGGAGCCGCATCAATTGAGCAACTATTTACGCGACCTGGCGACCGAGTTTCATGTTTACTACAACGCCCACAGGATGCTGGTGGACGATGACGCCGTGCGCAACGCGCGCATTGCGCTGGTCACCGCGGTACGCCAGATCATCGCCAACGGGCTTGCGATTCTCGGCATTCAGGCGCCGATGGAGATGTAGACGCAGATCCTCGCGATGACCCCGAAAGATTACAAAAACACCGCCCGATCCCCATCCAAAGCGCGCGAGCGCCGGGGAAGCTGGATGTCCTTCGTCAGCGGACTGGCGCTCGGTTTGCTGGTCGCACTTGCGGTCTACCTCTGGTCCGGCAGCCTGCCGCCGCCCGCGTCATTGATCAGCAAGCGAGATTCCAGTTCGATCGATCAGGGGAAATTCGACGAACCCGATGTCACATCAGACACCAAAGTGGTGCTTCCACGCCCCAAATTCGATTTCTACACGATCCTTCCCGAGATGGAGGTTCCTGTTCCGGAATGGGAGTTATCGGACAAAGATGACGAAGATGAACCGAGTCTGGCGCCGGGCATATATGTCTTGCAGGTCGGGTCATTCAAGCAGTTCGATGACGCCGATCATGCAAAAGCAAGACTCGCTCTGCGTGGTATCACCGCACGGATTCATCGCGTCGTCATCAATGGCCAGGATGTTTGGTTCCGGGTGCATGTCGGGCCGTTTTCCGGAATCAAGGACATCCGCGCCATGCGCATCAAGCTGATTGAAAACGACATGGACTTTATCCTACTGAGAATCGGTGCTGAAGATGCCACCTGATCCGCGGGTTCGAATCAATTGATCCTGGGTTCCCGGGGCTCACTCAGCAGGCGGGCGAGATTTTGACGTACTGCCTTATGGTAGGCCGATTCGCCGTTTTCATCGTGAAAATAGCTCGTCAACCGTATTTCCTGCGAGAGGTAAAAGCCGATGACTTCGCGCGATACGGATTGCCATCGGGGCCAGCTAATGGGCTGCTGGTTCAGGTATTCGTGTTCCCGCTTGAGCTTGATCGAGCTTTCGAGAAAGCGCTCATATTCGGCAGCCAGGCCTGACAGGTCCGCCGCTCTGACGGCCTTGTGTTCCGCACTCACAAAGCTCGCATTGCGCTCGGTGGCGAGGATCGCCTTGGACACTTTGCCGAGGAGACTGGCGGAAAGACCATGCTCGCGCAGGGTTTCCTGAGCGAGCTTGACCGAGTAAAGCTCTTTGTTTTTGTAACCTTTCGCGACGTGATCTTCGTGGTAACCCGCATCGTGGAACAGCAGCGCAAAGTATACTACGCGGGCGTCTATCCGGATGTTCTCACGCGCACAGCGCGTTAGGATGATACCGGCTGAATTGAGTGTATCCAGAATATGAGAGAAGTTGTGGTAGGGCAGTTCGTCGCTGTACAAGGCCTTGGCCTTGGCTTCCAGTTGCGCGTCGCGAATATCGTTCAACATATCAGGTGAGGGCGTGCGATTGGGCCGCCGCAGTGGAGGATTGGTGAGATGTACGGCTTAGTGGAGCGGGTGATGGGGATCGAACCCACGTTCTCAGCTTGGGAAGCTGATGTTCTGCCATTGAACTACACCCGCTCTGAAATAATTGTGCCCAGCGATTTCCATCATGCACTGCGGTGGCTTGGGTCCGCCGCTCCCTGTACTCTCCCTTGGGGCCGGCATCGCTAAAAATCCGCGCTTTTAATTAAAGTAATTGGAGATCAGAACCGATTTTATTATCTGGAAAGGCACAGTCAAAGGACTAAAGAAGCGGTGCTCGAAATTCGCGATATAAACGCCCGAGCCGAGCGGCATACTTTTGCGCTTCGCGGTGGGGTACTATGGCTTCGAACCAAAAATTGTTGAAAATTTAGCTTGTCCCGAAGCCAGGGATATCGCAGGATTCTTGTCTATAATAGTTCTGATCTCATGCGGTTAGGAGAAACGTGTAAGGCCGAGCGTAAGCCAAGAGCCGGCGGACGCGGGGATTCGGGTATCAAAAGCGCATGCAAACAAGCAAACCGACCATCGTTCTCGTCGACGACAGTATTGCCATGCGGGCGTTTTTCGAACAGGTCGCCGAGGAAGCGGATCTCGATTTTCACGCGTATGAATCGGCCGAGGAATCTCTCGACTTTCTAAATACCCAGCAACCCAGCCTGTTGTTTCTAAACATCATCATGCCCAACAAGGATGGCTTCACTTTTCTCAAGGAACTTCGAGCTCACGAGCTCCACGTTGATACGCCAACCGTCATGATCAGCTCGAAAGATTACGCACAAGATCGCGTCGAGGCTAAAGAGCTGGGAGTGCTAGAGTTCGTGGCGAAGCCCATTTCGAAAAAGGCGATACGTTCGCTCATCGACAAGTACGTGGGAACCGGCAACGCCGACGTATGAGCAACAGCTATCTGCGTTTCTGGGGCGTAAGAGGATCGTACGCCGCCCCTCACAAATCACATCTGAGCGTAGGCGGCAATACTTCCTGCGTGGAAATCCGCAGCGATGACACGCTGTTGGTCTGCGATGGCGGCACCGGCATCATTTCCCTCGGTGAGCAATTGATGCGCGACGAAGAGCTGTCCGAAATGATGGTGTTGTTCACCCATTACCATTGGGATCACATTTGCGGCATGCCTTTTTTCCAACCGGCATTTTCGCCCAACTGGAAGATTAAATTTTTCGGTCCCGGTGAGAAATCGAGAGACATCGAACAGCGATTGTCGGCTCAGATGAAGACGCCTTATTTCCCGATCGAGACCGAGACCTGGAGGGCTAAAATCGATTATCTCGAACCCGATGCGAATGGCTTGTCGCATGGTCCGATTAAAATAAGCTACCACAACGTCCACCATCCCGGATTGACCTATGGTTACCGATTCCAGGTCGGTGGAAAGAGCGTCGTGTACGTGTCCGACAACGAGGTTCGTTTTCTCAAGACCTCCATCGCAAAGCGCATTCATGAATTTGAGCAGGACGAGCATGAACTGCTCGAACGCATGGTCTCGGAACAACGAAGTTCGGAGGTTTCCACCATTCAAGGGGTAGACATACTCATCCACGACGCACAGTACACGCCCCACGATTACGATAAAAAGCGCGGCTGGGGACATTCTTGCTATGTGGATACCGTCAACCTCGCGATAGACGCCGGTGTACAGTGCCTTTACCTTTATCACCACGATCCGACTTACGACGACGATCAAGTGGCCGCTATTCACCAGGACAGCTTGCAAATCATTCGCGAACGCGGCTCCGATATGGAATGCCACATCGGTTGTGAGGGCTTGAAAGTCGATCTCTAGTGTGCTGTCCCGTAAATAGGTTCGAGAATTCGCTGGCCCTTTTTGCCCCTGGCGACGTTGCTCGTCGGTGTGTAAAGCCCGCTACTGGGCGTCCTCGCGCCTTGCCAGGATAAAAATCCTGCGCGACTCATGAAACCTATTGACGAGACGGGCTACGAGATTTTGCAATGCCTGCCGGCACCGTCACGATGAATCACGCGATACTTTGAGATGGGTTCCCCCACCGAGAGCCAGACGGTCATATTAAACGGTGAATCGATGCGCCTTCCACGGCGCTACTCCATCGACAATCTGATGGAGAAAATGGGCGTTTCGGCGCGGTATGCGGTTGAAATAAACGGCGATATCGTTCCTCGCAACGTGCATGCCAGCCATCTCATCGCCGATGCCGGTACCGCGTCGGACGCAAGCGTCGCCATGGAAATCAGTTGTGATGCGGTGTTGATGAATACCGCGATTGCCGAAGCAAAGCATCTGGTATTGATGTCGTTCGCAATGCGAAAAGCTATCGAAGCCGGTCGTGAAGCCTTTCCCGCCGGGCGCATGCCGAAACGACCGTACGCCTCGGCGTCTTCTCCCATCGACGGTACTTTCTTCTCCTGAGCGCGACCTCAACCAGGCGTCCCGCCGCAATACCGCGGCGAGCGCGGACGATTCGTAGTTTCGTCATTCGCGAAGGCCGCACGACACGTGGGCAGGCTCAGGCACTGCGCGAGCTGTGGCCGAGTTACGGCGTGGGACTGCAAGATCTGACACCTGGTCTTGACCGTATTTATTCCAGAAGAGGGCCCATTCACCTCGAGATCGGCACGGGCAACGGTGAGAATCTGCTCGCAATGGCCCAAGCAGCGCCGGGCAATAACTACCTGGGTTGCGAAGTTCATCGACCTGGATTGGGGCACACTTTGCTTGGCCTGCGATTGAGGCGCCTGCACAACGTCAAGCTCGTCGAGAGTGACGCGGTCGATCTCCTTTATGCATTAACGCCTGCGTCTCTCGATCGCGTTTACCTCTTTTTTCCTGATCCGTGGCCGAAAAAGCGTCATCACAAACGCCGTCTCGTCCAGGGTGCCTTTCTCGATCTCCTCGCGGATCGGCTCAATCGCTCGGGGCAGGTCCATTTTGCCAGCGACAACGTCGGTTATGCCGAATCGATACTCGAAACGATCGACCGGTCACCCGCGTGGCTCAATCTAGCGGGTGCGGGCCACTGGGCGCCGCGTCCCCGCTACCGTGTAATCACGCGGTTCGAGCATCGCGCGCTTCGCGATCAACGTCGAGTCTATGAAATTGCGATCGCCAAAGTGACCGGTTGATGCCGCGTGAATCCGCCCGCCTTCATGCAATAAGCGGGGTAGCGTTTCGAGACGCGATTGCCAAGCGACAAAGCGGCCCTCGATGACCGCCTGATTCGAGGGGGATCAATGGTCCCCGAGCCCGCATATTGCACGAGTACGCTAGCAATCTAGCCCGACTTGTTGTCCAACAGGGATTTTAATGTTTAATGAAGCAGTTCGATTCGTTACCAGGTTACCGCTTGGCGAGCCCTCACTTGGCTTGGCACGTTATGCGCGCACATGCTCCTTCCACCAGAGCAACGGCTATGATTGCGGTCGCGAGCACGCGCATAACGCACCAGGCCGGCGTGATTTTGTGCAGGGATGCACTTATGCCGCGAAGACAGGAGTCGACAGCGGCCATCTCGCCAACTCGTGCAACATGCGAGCTAGTCCGCCAGAATTTGTCCAGCTAGATCGGAAAAAGACCGGACACAGGGAAACACCGTTTCCTCCACCGGCGTACGCCGGCTGTCGGGTTGCGAGATACCGTAGACGTGTGCGATGCCATGGTCGCTTGCCGTTTGCAACACGGCGTGATTGTCATCGATCAGCACGGTCCGATCACACGCGACCTCGTATCGCCGTTCGAATTCGATCCAGAATTCGGAACTTTCTTTCGCCGCGCCCACGGTATGGGCGCTGACGACACCGTCGAAATACCTGCCGATGCCGGTGATTTTAAGCTTGCGCTCCAGGCTTGTTGGATGTGCATTGGTTGCCAGGACCAGTCGCAATCCGAGCCCCTTCAGCCATTCGAGGAATCCGCGGGCGCCAGGTCTCAGGCTGATCAGGTAATCAAGTTCGGCCTCAAGCGCGCGCATCTCGATTTTGAGGGTTTCGCTCCAGAAGTCGAGACAATACCAGTTCAGCGTGCCGCGGTGTTCATCGAGGAAACAGTTGATCCGTTCACGAGCCTCGAGTTCATCAATGCAATGCAATTCACCGTATCGCTTAGGCAACAGCACATTCCATACTTGATGGTCGAAATGCAGATCGAGAAGCGTGCCGTCCATGTCGAGAACGGCAACGTCGACGGCGTTCCAATTCGGGCGGGGAAACGCCGTGGACTTCACTCGCAAATTTCGCCGAATTTCTCGCAACGCCGGCGGCACTTGTAGACTCCGCGCGGATCGACATTGCAAAACTTGCCCCACCTGAGGCAACCATGAAAGCACTTGGTGTCTTGGGCTTTCGATTCGTTCGTACTTTGCGATTGCTCCGTCGGTGATGTGGCAGGCGTGGTTCCATTTTCCGCGGACATCAAGCCTGGTTGCCACAGATTCAAGGCGGCAAGCAATGCGAGAGCCCTGGCCGGCCGGCGACAAACTCGGGCTAGGTATTTAATCGTGAACATATCGTCTACCGATTTAATTGCGCATTAATACCGGTGCATTCTCGCGCTTCGATCTGAACCTCACATGAATCGGCCGCCGGTGCTTAGTGCGCCGTCACGCGAAAAATTTCGTAATTCGCTGGTCTTTTTCGTCCCTGGCGGTGTTGCTCGTCCTTGCGTAGAGGCCGCTACGCGGCGTCCTCGCGCCTTCCCAGGAACGAAAAATCCTGCGCGACTTACGAAATTGTTTCACGGGGCGGCACACTGGCCTGCATTTTTAAAGGAAAGATCGCCAGTGGCAATCGAACGAAGTACGAAGCAATCTGTACCAGACCTCGTTTCTTTCCCGGCCCGCATCGATTCTACTCGCACCATGACTTATTCAGAGGTTCATCAGTGCGCGGTTTCGCCGGCCTTCGGAATGGGGTCCTTCGATGTCTTGCGCCTCAGTTCGGTGATCATGGCTTCGGCTAGCTCACGGTCTGCCCGCTCGATCCGTTGAGAGACTTGCTCCAAAGCCTGGTTCGCCGCTCGATTGTTTTCCGCGCCGAGGGTCAGCCAGGCATAGGCTTTGACGAGGTCAGGATCCGTGCCCAGACCGTCGGCATAGATCGCCCCGAGGTTGATTTGGGCTGCCGTCAGTCCCTGAAGGGCCGATTGCCGCAACCAGAACCGGCCTTCTTCGTGATCGAGCGGTACGCCGTACCCGAAGGTATGCATCAAGCCGTATTGCATCTGCGCTTCGGGTTCGCCGACGTCGGCAAGTTCGTGCAAGACGATTGCGGCGCGAGCCGCTCTATCAGGGTCGTCCACGTGTGCGAGATGCACCTTGGCGATATGCAGCTTGGCTTGTTCGTGACCCTGCTCGGCTGCCGCATCAAGCCATCGCAGCGCCTCTTCCTCGTTGGCGGCGCCATCGCCTGCCTTTAGAATAATCATGGCGAGATTGAACTGTGCCGCCGCTAAGCCTGCCTCAGAGGATTTCTGAAACCACTGACGCGCCTTCTCAGGGTCGGGCAGGGTCCCTTGGCCTTTGAAATACATCAACCCGAGGAAGAATTGCGCTTCGCGATCGCCCCGCACAGCACTTTTGCGAAACCAGGTGACCGCCTCGCGGAGATTGATTTTGCTGCCGTAGCCCCGAAGATGCATGATGCCCAGATTGAACATCGCGCCCCCCAGCGCTTGGTTGGCGGCGGCTTTGAAATAGGCTCTAGCCTTGACGAAATCGACCTCGACGCCACGCCCTTTCAGATACATGACGCCCAGATTGTTCTGCGCTATCCGGTCGCCGCGCTCGGCCTTTGCCGTGAAGTACCGCTGGGCCGCGTCAAAGTCCCCGCGGCGGAAGGCATCGACGCCCGTGTCCGCACCTCCAGCGAGCGCGGGAAAGCTCAATAAAATAAATGTAATCAATGCGTTAGATTGCATTCGAATTTCGCGCCCGGTGCTTAAGATGTTTACGAAAATTTCCCAAGGGGTTCAGCCTGCCGGCGCCAACTTGGCCTGCGTAGCGATAGGTTTACGCTCCAATTCGCGTAACCCCGCGGCGGTTTGCCTCGGCGGGGTTTTTTTGTTCACCGACCGCATCCGTCGGGATCCCGCCTGCCTAGACTTATATTACCTCGGTCGCTAACATCCCTAGCCCCGGCCGGATAGCTGCCGGACTCTGCTCGAATGGATGCGTGGGCGTGTCGCGGCCGGTCCCCGGGGGTGTTGTACAACGTTAAAAATCTCTGAGGAGGAAGGTCAATCATGAAGAAAAACAATCTGAAGCCTGTTGCTGCTGCGCTTGGTTCCAGTGTCATTCTGGCATTAGCGGTGTCCGCTAACGCGGCCGACAACCCTTTCCAGATGGTGGAATTCGGTGAAGGCGTCACCGTTGCCGGCGAAGCCATGGATATGCAGGGCAACGAAGTCATGATCAATGACGAAACCGGTTTCACTTACGGTGGTGACCAGAAGGCTAAATACGCTGGCGGGAAGCTCGCGACAGGCATGAAAGATCCCGGTGTTTGCGGGACCTTCGCCGGTGATATGTGCTCGATGAAGCACCTCAAGAAATAAACGACCCGGACATTATTGTCCAAACTCAACCGGTGCAACGGAATTTCGCCGTAGCAGGCGCCGGTCTTGGTCTGCGGCGGACCCACATGGGTCCGCTGCAGGACCACATCCCAGACGAAATCGAATTCCTTGAAGTCGCTCCCGAGAATTGGATCGGTGTAGGCGGCCGCCTCGGCGAGGCATTTGAGCGCATTACCTGTGAACGGCCCCTCGCCTGCCACGGATTACTGCTCAATCTTGGCGGTCCGGATCCCCTGGATCTCGAATACCTCGCCCGCGTAAAAAAATTCCTGGGCCGTCACAAGGTTCTCATCTACGGCGATCACCTGACTTTTTGCGCGGAGAGTGGTCAGCTATACGAGCTTCTTCCAATTCCATTCACGGAAGAAGCCGTGCGCCACCTCGCCGCGAGAATTCGGCAGGTCCAGGATGTGCTGGAGCGGACGATCGCGGTGGAAAACGCGTCGTATTATCTGACCTTGTCGACGGAATTAGATGAAATTACCTTCATCAAGGCCGTACTCGAGGAGGCCGACTGCCAGCTTCTGTTCGACGTGAACAACGTTTACGTCAACAGCGTGAATCATCGCTATGACGCGAAGTCTTTCATCTCGAAGATTCCCGCGCAGCGCATCGCCTATGCGCACATTGCCGGGCATACCAATGAGGATGAGGACCTCATCGTCGATACACATGGCGAGCCCATCATCGATCCCGTGTGGTCCTTATTGGATTTCGCGTACCAGGAGTTTGGCGTATTTCCGACATTGTTGGAGCGAGACGAGAATATCCCACCGCTCGGCGAGATGATGCCTGAAGTGGCCAGAATCAAAGCATTGCAATCGCGATACGCTCAAAGTGTCGGGGACGCCGCTGCCTAAAGGGCCTCTGAATAAGTCATGGCACATCTGCCTTGCCCATGAAATCGTGGAGCCTTGCGTTACGAAGCTTGCCAATAGTCCCCGCTATGGCCTGCGATTCGTACCTTGTTCTGCACGGTGCACGAACAAATCGGACCTACCATGACTTATTCAGAGGTTCCCTGAGAGACCTTTCGTGATGGAACCGGAGTTCATTCGCCTGCAGCGCTTGTTTACCCGATACCTGCGCGATCCCGACCAGGAGGCTCCTCCGCTAGGTCACGAGGATCGCCGCATGGCTATCTATCGTCGCGCGATATTCGCGAACGTCGAAGGTTTCATGAAGGACAACTTCCCGAGAGTGCGTGAGATCTTCGATGACGAGCGCTGGAACGCTCTGGTGCGCGATTATCTTATTCTCCATGCGTCACGGGCGTCGGCCTTCGTCGATTTGCCGCTGGAGTTTCTCGAGTATCTCGAATGCGAGCGTGAGGATCCGGCTGATCCGCCCTTCCTAGGCGAACTCGCTCATTTCGATTGGCTTGAAACCTTGATAGGCGCGGACGAGCGGCAGGTCGATCTGACGGGGATCGATCGCAGCGGCGACCTGATCAAGGGAATCCCGGTACCCAATCCCATCCTCAAGATCGTGACCTATCGATTTCCGGTCCATACCATTGGTCCAGAGTATCAGTCAATTGAACCACCTCCCGCGGCGACGCGGATCGCTGTGTTTCGCGATTTGGACAACCTCTATGGTTTCCTGGATTTGAGCAGCGCATCGGCGCGTCTTCTTGAACTCATCATCGAGAATGGGGGGAGGACCGGGTTCGAAATTTACCAAATCGTAGCGAACGAGCTGGGCCGCGACGACGTTTCCGCCTTAATCGAGGCGGGCAGTACGGTTTTCGCAAGGATGCTCAAACGGGCGGTAATACTCGGCACCCGTCGAAACTAATTTCCCGCGCCGGCCATCAGGTTGCTTCGAAAGATCTTCTGGGCATTTTAGCGTGAGGAATCGCCCGCAAGCGGGCGAAAAAAAGGAATTGAATGGTCGATCAGAATGACAGGAAAAATACACGGGGGGATCGAAAAGTAAACCCCACACTAAGGCGGGGCTTCGGCCGGCGGTTTGGCCTCGCTGAGCGAGGTCCTCCTGTATAGGCATCTACTGCACATTTGATTCGTGACGCGTCACTCATCAGTGGGTGGTCGCAGGCGTCCTCGCCGGTTTGGTGCGCCTTGAACTCACCCCATGATCTAAATATAGCAGCGCGGATCTCGATTTCCATGTTTCCCGCAATTCAGGTCGTTCGCGCTCGGTTAGGAGTATGTGACAAGCGTCCCTGCCAACGCCGATAATGTGCTGGTGAACATGGAATTCCAGTCTTGATACCGGCACGTATCGTCGGTGCCTTGCTGCGCGGCGGTATTTGTTTTGCGCCGCTGGGTTTGATGGCTGAGGCACCCGTACCGGTCGGCGTCTCGACCGTACAGACAGCCGAAATACGTGAGGAAGTTACGCTTAACGGAAGCCTCATCGCACACAGGACTTCACGCCTTTCGACTGAAATCGACGGCCTTGTTGCAGAGATACGGGTCGATGACGGTGATCGCATCGAGCGCGGTGCAGTCGTCTTGCTGTTAGATCAAGCGCTTGCGCGAATTGACGTCGATGCGGCAAATGCGCGGCTCGAAGAAGCCCGCGCACGCAGGCTTGAGTCCGAACGGCGATATCGTGAACTGCTTGAGTTGCAGGAGACCCGCAATGTCGCCGACACGACGGTCTCTGCCGCCAAGGCTCAGATAGATATCGACGCCGCTACGGTTAAACAGGCCAAAGCGCAATTTGAGAGGGCGCGGGAATTACTGCGGCGTCACGTTGTTCACGCGCCCTTCGATGCCGTCGTGAGCCGCAAGCTGGTTGAGCAAGGGGAGTGGGTTGAAACCAACACGGCTCTCGCCGAGCTCGTAGACATCAAGTTGTTGCGATTGGAGGTGTCCGTGCCGCAGTTCTATTACGCGGGTATCCAAATCGACACCGACGTGACCATTCGCTTTGACGCCATGCCCGGTCGGACATTCGAGGCGAAGGTGGCGAGAAAAATTCCCATCAGTGATCTTGCCTCGAGAACGTTCAGAATATGGATCGATATTCCCAATGATGAGAACCGGTTGGCGCCCGGGATGTCGGCGCGCGTCAGTCTGTACATCGGCGCGCGCGGCCAGGCGTCCGCACTGTTGCTACCGCGCGATGCGGTGGTGCGGAAACCCGATGGCACTGCTAAGGTCTGGGTCATCATCGTCGAAGACGGTGTCACCAAGGCCGTTCCGCAGCGAATCGAGACCGGCCGTTCCTATCGAGATCACATCGAAATCGTGCACGGTGACGTCAGTCCCGGTCAACAAGTGGTCGTTCGCGGCAACGAGATACTGAGGCCAGGCCAATCTGTCCTCGTCGCCGAAGAGCGCGAGCAAGACATATGACAAGCAATTTCCGGGCGGCCTGATTTCGTCATGTTCGAGTTTGCAGTCCGCAAGCCGATCGTCATGACGGTTGTCATTCTGATCATCTGCCTGTTCGGGCTGACATCGATCTCACGCATACCCAAGCAGATGATCCCGGATCTGGACGTACGTACGGTCAGGGTACGCACGACCTGGCCGGGTGCGACACCACAGGATATCGAAAAGGAAATCATCATCGAGCAGGAGGATTACCTGCGAAACATCATTGGCCTCGAACGGATGATCTCCGAGGCACGAATGGGCCAGGCACGAATCGAACTCGAATTTTCACACGGTGCCGATATCAACGAGATTCTGATCCGGGTTAACAATGCCTTAACCCAGGTTCCATCCTATCCCGAGAACGTAGACGAACCGCGAATCATCACGAGTTCCTACTCCAATAATCCGTTCATGTTCTTCCGGGTGACGCCTCTGCCGGGAAACCCGATGAACGTGGACGTCCACCTCATGCGTGATTTCGTACAGGATTACGTGGCGGCGCAGATAGAGCGGGTCACGGGCGTGTCGGAGGCCGAAGTCTGGGGGGGTACTGAACGCCAGGTAAAGATCTACGTCGATCCGATCAAACTTGCCGATCGGCGCATCAGCGTGCGGGAGTTGCGCAATGCCATTCGCGGCCGCAATCGCGACGTTTCGGGCGGAGATCTGGATGCGGGCAAGCGGCGCTACATCGTTCGTACCGTCGGCCGGTTCGACACGGTAGAGTCCATCGAAGACTTGATCATCGCCCGGCGCGGTGATGTTTCGGTGCGCCTGCGCGAGGTGGGGTACGCGGCGATGGGGGGCTTCGAAGTCAGGAACGTGTCCTACGCCAACGGGCGTCCGAACATCACGATCGGCGTTCGCCGCATGATCGGTGCGAACGTGGTCGAGGTGTTGGAGGGGGTAATGGACGAAGTCGCCGACCTCAACAGGACCGTCTTGAGTTCGCGGGGACTGCAGATGGAACTCACCAGCGAAGATGTCCAGTACGTCAAGGACGCGGTGTGGGTGGTAGGGCGCAATCTCCTGATCGGCGCCAGTTTTGCCGTCGTCGTGCTTTTCCTGTTTCTGCGTTCCGCGGCGGCGACGGCGATCGGCGCGGTCGGTATACCCATTTGCACCGTGGTAGCGTTTCTCGGGCTGATGTTGGCGGGGCGAACGATCAACGTCATTTCGCTCGCGGGCGTTGCTTTCGCGATCGGGATGACGCTGGACAACAGCATTGTCGTTCTGGAGAACATCTACCGCCATCTTGCGGAAGGCAAGTCGCGGGTGGAGGCGGCAATCACCGGTGTACGCGAAGTGTGGCCCGCGATACTTGCCTCGACGATGACCACGGTGCTCGTCTTTCTGCCGGTGATCTTCATCGAAGAGGAAGCGGGGCAGCTCTATTCCGACATCGCGATTGCTATTTCGGCGTCAATTCTGATGTCGATGGTGGTGGCGGTCACGCTGGTCCCGGCGGCCATGAGCCGCTGGGTGAATCCCCGGCGGAGTCGAGCCGCGGGATTGCTCTCAAGTATTCAAACAACCGGCGCGCATGTCGGCGAAACGGTGGTCGCCTTTGTACGCTGGCTAGTCGCGGGGTCGATACGGGCTGTCGTGTTGATCGGCGTCGTACTCGCGGTATCAGCGGGCATTATCGGTTTCCTGACGCCCAAGGCCGAATACCTGCCCGAGGGCGAGGAGCAGAAGATCTTCGCTTTCATGTTTTCACCGCCGGGTTACAACATTGAGGTCATGGACGACATTCTGGGCCAATTGAACGACTATTTCGTTCCCTTTGTCGGCCAGGACCCGGCTGTTTTCGATGTGGGCAAAGCCGAAGTTCCGGCGCTCAATTTTGTCATCAGCTATGCCTATGCCGGTATGGTAATGCTGATCCCGGAGGCCACCGATCGTGTGCAGACCGACGACCTGGTCAAAGCAGTGACGGCGCGTTTTCGTGAGGTTCCCGGCGTCATCTCGTTCGCGTCGCGCGGTTCCATTTTCGCGAGCAACCTGGGCGGTACGCGGAGCATTAATCTCGACATCAGCGGTGCCGAGCTGGCGCCCCTGTTCGAAGCCGGCGCGCGTGCTTTCGCGAGGTCGCGGGAGATCTTCGTCAATCCGCAGGTCCGACCGCAGCCGTCGAGTTTAACGATGGGACAGCCCATGATCGAAATCAAACCGGATTGGGAGCGCGCTGCCGAACTCGGTATCGAAACCGACGATCTAGGCTACGCTATCTGGGCGTTTTCCGACGGTGCTTTCGTCGATGAATTCTTCCTCGGTGACGATAAGATCGACATGTTTATTTATTCGACCCGGGGCGCGATCGAAGGGCCGGAAGACATCGAAAACCTGCTGCTCTTCTCGCCGAATGGCGGCGTGGTTCCGCTCGACGCCATCGCGAAAGTGACCGAAACTGTGAATACGGAAACCATTCGCCGCGTCGACGGGCGTCGCACCATCACGCTGTCCATTATTCCACCGAGGGAAATCCCACTCGAGGTCGGTGTTGAGCGAGTCGAACGCGAACTCATTCGGCATCTGCAGGAATCCGGCGAGATCGCGCCGAGCGTGTCAATGGATATCAGCGGGGCAAACGATCGGTTGAGAGCAACGCGAGAAGCCCTGAGCGGGAATTTCATCATCGCAGTCCTTATCTCCTACCTGCTTCTCGTCGCGATCTTTTCTCATTGGGGATACCCCCTGCTGATATTGGCATCCGTCCCTATCGGGATCAGCGGGGGTATTGTCGGGTTGTGGCTGATGAACGTGGTGGGTCAGGAAATGGGCCGCTTTGGTCTAGCGGTCATACAGCAGCCTTTAGACGTGATCACGATGCTGGGCTTTCTGGTTTTGATCGGCACGGTCGTCAACAATCCGATCCTGCTGGTCGAGCGCGCCGTCAGAAACCTGAAGCAGGGCCGGATGGATATTCGCGAGGCAGTGATAGAAGCGACGCGCTCGCGGCTGCGGCCGATTATGATGTCCATGGTCACGACGGTGATCGGCTTGTCTCCGCTGGTCCTCAACCCGGGCGCCGGCACCGAGCTTTACCGCGGACTCGGCGCCATCGTGCTGTTCGGTATTTTGTTTTCAACCTTGGTCACGATCACTTTCATGCCGGCGCTCCTGACCTTGACGTTCGACCTCAGCCGCCGTTTGCGCTCCGGCGGAAAAGGGGCCGGTGAACACACTGCTTCCGCGGTCTGAGAATGATTGAAAATATCTATTAAATACGAATAGAAAATTAAATTTAATTATCGATTCCGCCATCCTAAAGTATCCCCCGTAACCCGATCTATGGAGGAAGGACGATGGATATCGATATTGGAATACCCGCCGAGAAACGCGCGGCCATCGCTGCGGGCTTGTCCCGGCTGCTCGCAGACAGCTACACCTTTTATCTCAAGACGCACAACTACCATTGGAACGTGACGGGCCCCCAGTTCACGGCCTTACACGTACTGTTCGAAACGCATTACACGGAGCTGGCCCTCGCGGTCGATCAGATTGCCGAGCGTATTCGCGCGCTTGGGCATCGGGCGCCCGGTTTTTATCGTGATTTTGCGGATCTGACCTCGATCACCGAGGAAGACGACGAGCCAGGTGCGACGGAAATGATCCGTCGGCTCGTGTCCCGGCAGGAAGCCGTTGTGCGTACCGCGCGCAGCGTCTTCCCCGTCATCGAACAGGCGGGAGACGAGCCCAGTGCGGATCTTTTGACCCAGCGGATGCAGATCCACGAAAAGAACGCGCGGATGCTCCAAAGCTTGCTAGAAACAGGATAGCCGACGTAAATAGTTAAACCAGATTGCAATGCTTGAAACCTGGCTTACGGGCAGCAGGGTCTCCGATTCACTCGAATGTAACGGGCAGACTTCCGAGCACACGGAAGAACGACTGCGACCAGCTCAAGCCTTGAGTGTCGATCCGCGGCGCTTCGAACCGCCGTATGAAAGCACCGATCGCCGACCGCGCTTCCATGCGGGCGAGTTGATGCCCCAGGCAGAAATGCGCGCCGCCGCCGAAGGACTGGTGCGCGACATCGTCCCTCATGATGTCAAAACGGTCCGGATCGAAAAATCGCGCGGGATCGCGATTGGCAGCGCCGATCATGGGCCACAGCACGGCGTCGCGCGGAAGCAAGCGCTCACCGATTTCATAATCCTCGGTCAAGATGCGCCAGTTGAAGAGGATCGGCGCGTCGTAACGCAGGCATTCCTCGACCGCGTTGTCGATGAGTTCGGGACGTTCCCTTAAGATCCGCATCTGGTCGGGATGCTCGATGAAGGCCCGTAATCCGTTGCCGATGAGGCCGATGGTAGTCTCGAATCCGGCTACCAATAAGCCCACCGCCTGTACCGTCAACTCGCCTTCGTGCAAGCGATCACCATCTTCTTCGGCTCGGATCAATTCGCTCAGGAGATCATTCCCGAGATTCTTGCGTCGTTCCTCGACGAGTGCATCGAAGTAATCCGCAATGGCGGAGCCCGCCTCGCGTACGCGTTGCCTGACATCTTCGGGCAAAAAGCGAGCGAAGAAGGCGTTGGTCCGGGCGGCTGTCCACGCGGTGAACTGCAGCCGATCGGCTTCCGGTACGCCCATGATGCGGCAGATCATGCGACTCGGCACATAGAGCGCCAAATCGTGGACCACCTCCATACCGCCGTCCGCGGCCGCGCGGTCGAGGGCGCCCGTCACCGCCAGGTCGATCTCCAACTGAATATTGTCCAGAGCGCGGTGCGTAAACGCCTTGACCACGAGGCGCCGTAGGCGCATGTGTTCGTTGCCGTCCTTGTTGAGCATGAATTCATTGAAACTGCCGCGGCGATCGAGCGGATCGAAATTCGGATTCGATCCGTCGGGCAGCGTCATGCTGGTCGGCGCGTGCTTGAATACCTGCGCGACGTCGTCGTAACGGGTCAGGCGCCAGGTACCGATCGGAGAGAGATTCACCGGATCTCGTGCGCGCAATCGGTGTAGCGCGGGATAGGGATCGTCACGGAAATCCGGCGACAACGGGTTGGCGCCGGCCCAGTCCTCGTCCGTAAGGCTCGCCAGTAGCTCGAGCGGATCTTCCATCCAGGCCAAAGTCTGCGGTCTAGCGACCGAATGAAGCGGTGAGTACTTCCGTATCGAGATACTCCGTGATCTCGACGACCTTGTCGCCAGACCAGCGATAGACCCAGCAGTAGGTATTGTTATAGGTGGCGCCGGCCACCGTCTTGGATTCGCCGCGGCCCTGCACCACCACGAAATCCTCCTCCGCGATCATGTTGTCGGTCGTAATGTGCAAATGACCGTCGATGAGTTCGCTGAGCGGGCCGAGAAGGCGATTGCCGAGGTCCTCCTTGCCAAGGTAGGTCGCCGAGAACTTCGTGTTGCCGATAATCGTCCATTTAATGTCATCGTCGATCATGTTCATCAAGGGGCCGCCGTCACCGAGGGCGAAGGCCTCGAATACCCCGGCGATAACCGCCTTGCGTTCTTCAGGGCTCATTTTTACCCATCTCCATTTTTTTTGCGTCGCAAGCCATCGCGTCCCAAAACTGCGGAAGGGTATCGTGTCCTCGACGCGGAGCAGATAGCGAAATGTTCACTCCAGCGGAAGCTAAGAGCCTGTCGGAGTAATCGTCCTCGCTACGCGAGGATTACCCGGACCGGATCCTAGGCTAGCTTAGCCATCCAGATGATCCAGATAACGGTCTGCACCGTTAACATCGTTCCCCTGACAACAATGAAAGGCGTGCTTATCGAAATCATGTGTACGATGGATTGGATCAAGCGAGCGTAAAGCACCCACATTGCCAAGCCGTCCGTGATTTCGCCCTGACCGGTTACCATCGCGTAAACAAGAATGGCCGCGGGAATTACCAGCCATTCTAGGCTGTTGCCGTGTGCCCGTGTTACCCGGGTGCCAAAGCCGGCGAGATCGCCGCCGTCCTGTTCGAAGGGCGCAATGGCGTGTCCCTTCATAATGGCCGCACCGCGCGCGCCAATCAGGATGAATGTCAGCACGATGGTCCAGGCGATCAGGCCCATTAAACAGATTGCACTTGCGCTCATGAGAAATCCCTCCCCATAGATGGTACGTCTATGATAACGGCATTAGCATAGTTTAAGTCGGAGGTCGCCGACATTCTCAAAAAGGCAGGGAAACAGGCGAAACTGAAGTACTCTATTCGGTTGCCATTCCAGGAGAACGACTATGAAACAGCGACAACTCACATCATCCGACGGCTTCACGCTAGGTGCCTACGAAGCCTTGCCCGAGGGCAAGCCCAAGGCGGGTGTAGTCATCATCCAGGAAATATTCGGGGTCAACTCCCACATACGCGAAGTCATCGACGCTTACGCTGCGGAAGGATACGCGGCGATTGCGCCCCAGATTTTTGACCGGGTCGAGCGTGACGTCGAACTCGGCTACGAAGATCAGGCGGAGTTCGACAAGGGCCTGAAACTCGCCTTCGAAGATCTCAAGATGGAAGAGACCTTGAAGGACCTCCAGGCGGCCGTCGACGCGGTGTCCGCGCACGGCAAGGTCGGCGTCGTCGGTTATTGTTTCGGCGGCCTGTTGACCTGGCTTTCGGCGTGTGAATTGAGTGGCGTTTCGGCCGCCTCGGCTTATTACGGCGGCGGCATCGCGGGCGAGGCCGAGCGTAGCGCCCGATGCCCGGTGATGATGCACTTCGGGGAAAAGGACGCGCACATACCCATGAGTGATGTCGAGAAAGTCCGCAAAGCGCAGCCCGAGGTCCAGGTGTTTGTCTACGATGCCGGCCATGGATTCAATTGCAATCATCGAGAGAGCTACGACGCTGCGGCGACGGCGAGGGCGAAGGAAAGGACCTTGACTTTCTTCGCAGAAAACGTCGGATAAAGTCGGATCTCCGAGTGTCCCGTTCAATGTTCTGACGCGAGGCGATATTGATGACAAGGCCCACTACCGTTACGGTTCATGGGCGTTGTGACGCCCGCTTCGATGCCGTCCGGGAGGCATTTCAAGCTCATATTAACCAAAACTTCGAAATCGGCGCCGCCGCCGCGGCTTACGTAGACGGTAAATTAGCCGTCGATCTCTGGGCCGGCTACCGCGACGCGGACCGTGCGCAAACGTGGGAAGAAGATACCCTCGCGCGCATGATGAGCACGGGCAAGGCAATGGGTTGCCTGTGCGTTTTGAAACTCGTCGATGAAGGAAAGATCGGGCTGAACGCGCCCCTGGCGAAGTACTGGCCCGAATTCGCTCAAGCGGGAAAGGACGCGATCACGGTACGCCAGGTGTTGTCACACCTGGCGGGGCTCGTGTTCCTGGATGCGCTGGAGCGCGGCAGCATATCCGACTACGCTGCCCTGCGCGCTGCCGTCGAGCATTAATCCGCACAATGGCCACCGGGCACACAGCCGGCCTATCACACGTTCACCATCGGGATTCTCAACCGCGAACTGGTCTATCGGATCACGGGCCGCGCCATCGCCGATTACTGGCGTGAAGAATTTGCCGAACCCTTGGGCGCCGATTTCCAAATCGCGTTGAACGATGCGGAGCAGGCGCGCTGCGCGGAAACCATCTGCGATCCCGATCATCCCTTCCTGGCGCTGTTAATGGACACCGACAATCCGATCGGGCGAGCGTGGAAGGCGCTTCCGGAGGGCGCGGACCTGGCGGGTTTCGTTAACTCGTCGGAGGGCCGCACCTGGGGTACGCCGAATGTCGGTTTCGGCAATCCGCGCGGGCTGGCCCGCGTCTACGGGGTACTCGCCTGCGGCGGTGAGTTTGATGGGGAGCGCATCTTGAGTGAGGCCATCCTCACCGAAGCGACGACGAAAATATGGAACGAAGAGGGCGCGGTGCTCGGCGTTCCGGTGCGTCACGGGCTCGGATTTCTGCTGTCGGGCGGTGCGCTCGAATTTACCGGCACGCCCGATACCTTCGCCGGACTCGGCGCCGGCGGTTATGTCGGGGTCGAGGTACCGTCGTGCCGACTAGGGTTTGCGTGCGTCGGAAACCGCATGGCCCACGCCCTCGATGAAGGGCCGCTTTCGAAGACCCTGATGAGTGCGATGATGTCCTGCTTTTGAACGACAGAATTCGGATTGGTCGTAGTCACATTTCTTTTTCTGTTGTTATTCGTGCCCGCCTGCGGGGTCAGTAAAGCGGCATTGGCGCCGCTCTAATCAAGCGGTACTTCGATGAAGCCCGCGTGTTCGACCATCGCATCAGCTTCACCGCCCGGCACCCAGATGACCAAGGCCTTGACGGGGCCGTCCGAGAGGACGCGATGGACGATTTGATCGCCGGGCTTCAAATAGCCGGCCTCGCCCGGATGCAAGGTGAAAGGCTTGCCGTTCACTTCATGCCCGAGGATCCCCTCCACGACGTAGAAGATTTCGAGACTGCCGTGGGCGTGCGACACGGAATCCGAACTGTCTGCGGGCAGGATCAGTTCTCCGATCTCGATATCATCGCGGCCAATGTTCGATGCGTCGATCAGCATTCGAATCGTCACCTCGCCGAGCGCGAGTTTCCGCGTCCCGCGGCTTACCGGATCATAGTTCTCGCCGGAAAGGCTGACAGCCTGCGCGGGCGCTTCATCGCCATGCGCCAGGGTAACCGTCGGGTACCACGCCGCAACCGCAAGGGTGAATAAGATTGAAAATGTCCCAGGACGGGTTTGACTAACCATGATCGCGTCTCCCTCTATTTCCAGCGCGCTGCAAGTCCGCGCGAGTATCAGTTTTTCTACAAGACTTAGAGCCAGAATGCTCCAGGCGTTCGCTCACATCACGTGGCCGCCCACCGCGTGTTACGGATGAGTTATAGATTTTTTGTTTCTCATAAAGCGCCTCCATAACGCAGTTAACGGTGCCGGCCGTTCCGAATGGTGGTTTGTGACCAGACTGCTAGCACGCCCGCGCAGGGCTCATGCATTGTGCAGCATTTTGGAAGCACATTCGATGCAAACCAGCCCTGAGACACCCCAACCCAAGGCCCATGGACAGGAAAGCTGAAACAGTTCCTTGGTGTTGTCGTGGACGATTTAGAGGCGCTCCTGCTCGGAGATTTCGGCTGCATGCGGGCTAGCGCGGCTTGTGGCGCGTAAACTTGCGATCGGCTGCTGCCGTGACCCGCGCTAAGCCGTAGCGCCGCGCGAGCGCCGGTGTAAAGGTGAGATCGAGCAACCACGCAATGACAAGCGTAATCGCCGCGAGCAATCCAAATTCGGCCTGGCTGCGGAGCTCACCGACGATCAAGGTGATAAAACCAAGCGCGAGTCCCGCGGTCGTGAAACTCACCGGGCGAACGACCGCAGCGAGCGCCACCCCTACGGCGTCGCGCTCGGAGCTCGCATGGCGCGCGGTTTCGCGCAGGCGTGCGAAAAAGTGGATGCTGTCGTCGACCGCGATGCCGAGCACCACGGAGGCGACGAGGCTCGTGGTCAGGTTGAGCGTGATGCCGCTCCAGCCCAGGATACCGAAGAACGCCACGATCGGCAGGACGTTGGGAATGAGCGCGAGGGCGGCGATCCTGAGTGAACGAAACATCGCGACCAGCACAATAAAGATCGGCACCAACGCGGCGCTCAGGCTCAAGACCTGGCCGCGGGTGACCTCGTCGAGGGTACGCGCAATCAGGTATGAGCTGCCGGTCACGTAGCCCTGCAAGTCAGGGGGTAGCTCCCGCAAACGCGTATCTATCCGGTCAACCAATGCATTTAGATCCGCGCTTGCCGCGACCCGGGCGCGCACCTGCAGGAGCGTGCTCATGAACTCCGGGTCGGCAAAGCGTCGCACGTCCTCGCCGCCACCGAGCAAGAGCAGGTGGTTGGCAAGACCTGCCGAGTCGGGCACCGGGTCGTCATCAACCAACTCGGGTGCAAGGGCGCGCTCGAGAACGCCTATATAGTCGAGCAGGGTGTAAACGCCACCGATTTCCGGCTGCTTGAGCAACCAGTCCTTGAGTTGGTCCACAGCGCGTAGCGCGTGCGGCGTTTTGAAAGCATCGATCGTGTCGCTCTCCAGTACGATCTGTAACGGTACGGAGCCTGCGAAGACCGTGCTCATGCGGTTGAAATTGCGACGCAGCTCGCTCCCTGCAGGAAAATTCGCCAGGTAATCCGTACTCACAGTGATTCGTGTGGCACCCATGAGAGAGAGTCCGATCAACAACAGCCCGCACGCCAGGAATACGCGTCCACGCCGTTCAGCGAGTTGCGCGAGCCAAGGGCCAAGAAGATCAGCGCGGCGGACTGCGTTCGCGCGACGCCGCCCGGGCATGAGTACCAGGCCGGCCGGGACGACGATGAGTGCGGCCAACCACGCCAATATCGTGCCGAGGCTTGAATACGCGCCGAACAGACGGATGGAATCGATATCGCTGAGCGTAAGTGAAGCGAAGCCGAGCGCCGTGGTAACGGCGGTGAGTGTGACGGGTCCTGCAACATCGCCAAGAGCCGCCCGCGTCGCGGCGGCGCGGTCGAGCCCCGCCCCAAAGTGCCGATCAAAGTCACTGACCACGTGAATTGCATAGGCGAAGCCGACCACGTAAACGGTCGGAGGCAGAATCACTGTGACATAGTTGAGTGTGTGGCCGGAAGCCACGAACATCGCCAAGGTCAGAATCAGCGCGATTGCATTCGATAGGAATGGCAACACAACACCGCGCACATGACGGAAACCGATAGCGACAACGATCAGCGTTACGCCGATGGCAAGCGGCATCACGTGATAAAGATCGCGTAGCAACAAGCGGCTTATTTCGAGGCGAATGAACAAGGGCCCGGAAAGGAACTGATCCACGTTGCTCGCTTCTTCGCGCGAGGCCGCGGCGATGTTCGCGACGATATCGATCAGTGTCCTGGCCGAGAGGCCGCGGTCGAAGCGGACGGCGATCATCGCCCCACGGCCGTCCCGTGAGACCAGGTAGCCCGCGTAAAGCGGGTTATCCAACACCGCGTCGCGCACCTCCAGCGCCTCAGCTTCGGTCTCCGGAACCTCGCCTAGGTAAGCGCCCACCTCCGTATAGTCTTCATACACGTGCGTACGGACCGCCGTCGCAAGGCTTTCCACATGCTCGACGCCGGGCATGCGTTCTACCCGGCGCGTCAGGCGCTTGAGCGCCGCGAGTCGCGTCGGCGTGAACAGGTCATCGGCGACCCATGCGACGAGGAGGAGATCGTCGCTTGAGTATCGATCGCGAACAGCCTCAAAAATCTCGAGTTCGACACCCTGATGCGGCAACAAGGCGCGCACGGACGGATCGACTTCGAGAGCGAGATTGAGGCTCGGCCATTCGAACAGGAGAACGAGCCCGACCAAAGCCAACAGGAAAGCGACAGCGATAATGCGTCGCGGGCGCTCGATGAGCATGTCGAACAGACGTGCGATCATGAATGGGGCGCCAACGCCTTTTCAGAGAATAGAACTATAGGTACTAGTGTGCTGTCCCGGAATAAACGTTCATAATTCGCCGGTCCTCGTGGCGCGCTACTGTGTTGCGACTCTGGCCGTATTGCGGATGCCATCCATGGCGTCCACCCTTCGGGCCCGCCTGCAGCCGTCCAAATTGGATTCGCGCCATCCCTGGCGCTCACCCTGCGGGCGCGCTACGCACGTCCAATTCTGTTCCCGACGAATTTGTCCCGATACGGCGCCTCCTCGCGCCATGTATCGCACCACGAGTCCTGCGCGACTTATTGAAGTTTATTCTGGGACAGCACACTAGGTTATCGTAGAATTACACTTTGACATCGCGGTCCAAATTGCATTCCCATCGTTCTCGATGGTTAAGAAACCCCTGAATAGGTCATGACAGGTTGCCTTGCGCCTGAAATCGCGCAGCTCTGCGTTACGAATCTTGCCAATAGTCCCCGCCATTACCTGCGATTCGCGCCTTGATCTGCACCATTCACATGCCCCATGACTTATCCAGAGGTTGCTTAATTACCGCCGCGCGAGAGTTCGGTGGTTTCGAATAACCCGTCATCGATTTCCGGATCGATCTCAATTTCTTCAACAATGAAGATACTTTGAGTCTTGAGCTTGAGGTCAGACATCGTCGTTCGAAACGGGATCCAATGGTCATCGACCATGTCAATCTCGCTGCGTTCGACGATTAGCTGCTTGCGCAAGGCGCCGTTGGGTGCAAAGAAATCTGTTCGGATCGGTAGGCAGACCTCCTTATCGATATAGAAGCGAAGCAAGCTGTAGTGTGAATTGTCATCCGGCTTCACCGTCTCAAGAACGTAAGCGGGATAGCCGTCGACATCGGAATCTTCTACACGAGCGACTTCTTCGCGTTCGTCAACGCGATAGAAGTATGAAAAATCTTCGTATGTGAAGTCAGTTCCGAGAATGGAACCGAAAAACGATTCACCGCTGACCCGTCTAACGCGCTTGATCTTGGGTGAATAAGTCATATAAGTAACGATGTTTTTTTCGACATCATCATTGATCAGGACCCCGATGCCTTTTTCGTCACGCGGCTCCATCACACGCACGAGCACACGAGACTCATTATTCTCCGAACGTTTCCAGAAGACCTTGCGCTTCGACTCGCGCACATAACCATTGGCGCCGACGACTTGTACCTTTTGTATCTGGGTCGCGGTTTTCGTAGGCAACGCGCGCTCTGCGCAGGCACGAACCTCTGGATCCTCGATACGCGCCGTGTCAAAGGCGACTGCCCCGAACGTCGATAAACAAAGCACGATCCCAATTACAAAAGCGCGTCGATATTTATGCACGTAAGTCCTCTCTTTTATGAACGATTGCAGATCCTAATCATATCGGGCCCGCATCGGAAGCGTCCATAACATATCCACATGTACCAAGACTGTGTCTCTTACAGTTCCAGAGTAAACGAGTTGATCGAGGTATTTCCGATTAAACGCAACGCGCCGTCCTCAATGAGGTCCTGCCCCAGTTACGTGGACACCTTAGAATTGGCGCGATGAAGCGCTGGGAGGTGTCATATGACGAAGAGGAAGCTATATAAACGCGACAGTCCGGAGTTCAAACGAGAAGCGGGCGAGCGAAGAAGGTGTGACGGATATCATCGTGTGCGAGGAGCTCGGCATCAGCGCCCGGCAACTGCGTCGCTGGCGAGATGAATACCGATTATTAGGGGATGAGGCTTTTCCAGGCCAAGGACGCAGCCGAGATGAGGAGCTGACGAAGCTCAAGCGCGAGCTGATCAAGGTCAAGCAGGAGCGAGATTTTTAAAAGATGCGGCGGTGTTCTTTGCCAAGGAGTCGAAATGAGATACATCTGTATCGACCGACGCCGATCCAATAGAAAAAGCCGGGCCGCAAATGTTTAGCCACCTTGAGCTCGATTCCAAACTGGCCTTAAATGGCGTGCGTGCCGTCTGGATCGATAGAGCAGTATTGCAGGTCAGGGATGTTTACCCGCGTCTTTAATCGACTTCTACGAAATACAATACCCTCTGCCCTCTAAACGTCCGCGCCGACCGTTTTTTCGGTACGGTAAACCCTTGCCGCGGTGTCGTGATACAAGGCCGCTTTCTCGTCCGCGGAAAATTCTGCGGTGATGTGCTTGAACGAGTTCCAGAGCACCGCATAGGAGCAGCTCGCTTTATCGACGGGAAAATTGCTTTCGAACATACACCGCGTCGGCCCGAACTGATCGACCATGTGCAGATAATACGCACGGGTCGCCTGCGCGAGCTGTACCGATGTCGCGGGCCGCTCGGCCTTATGAAAATCGAACCCGTTGATCGGCATGGCCAAGCCGCCCAGTTTCGCTATGACGTTCTCGCATCGCGCGAGCTCGGCAACAGCCCCCTTCCAGTAGTCCAAGATCGCATCGCGTTTACCGGCGTAGGGTCCGATACCAAGGGGCCCGCCGAAATGATCGAACACGATAAGCTGGTTGGGAAACGTTCTAGCGAGCGCGGTGAGCTCGGGGATCTGCGGGTGGTAGAGCCACGCGTCGAAAGTCAGCCCGCGCTTGCCGAGCTCCGCGAAGCCTTCGCGGAAGGTCTTATCGAGCAGCAGATTTTCCCTCGGATTGGTATGCGAGTTACGCACCTCCCCGCTTGCATCCCAACCGGTCGCGTGGCGGATCCCTGCGAAGCGCGGGCTTACGGCCCGATGCGCGTCCAGTACTTCCCCTACCGCCAGCCCCAGGGTTAAATCGGCGAAGCCGACGATCGATGAGCACACGCGCAGATCACCGTAATTTCCACTCGCGCTCATCGCAGCAACGCCGTTCACGAACTCCGTCTCACCCACCGGCTTCATCACATCGGGTCCGTCCGCGCGATACATGGAGGCGCACTCCATGAACACTGTAGACATCACGTTATGCCCGGACCTGAGGTCGGCCAAGAGTTCGTCGAACAGGTAGCGGTTGTGCGGGTAGTCCCACAAGTGATGGTGCGGATCGCAGATTTTGAGATCCGGCTCGAGGATCTGTTCTTGTACCTGGGCCAGCCATTGGTCATCGGTCATCGTTTCAGCCTATTGATGTAAAGCCATGGGACTGTCCATGATAAAATCAGTCGGCTATTCGTATCTCGAAATACCTTCCCAATCAGCTTGCTTGCATCCGGAGATGCGCAAGGTGTACAAGGGGACATTCCTGCTCCGCTTGGCCATAAGCGACTGAATCATAAAGATTTAGGCGGTTCAGCTTCGAGGCTACCCAGAAATGCGCTGCTTGAATAGCAAGACCCCGCGGGAGCGGTGATAAATGCCCGAGCCAGATTTCAAAGAACGCGCCAGGCGCCGCCGCCAGGAGATCATGGCGGGTGCCCAACGCCGCTTGGATGCGCACCAGGGCGGCCGCGCAATCGTCAAGTACATCAGCAGCGAAGTCGATGCGCTGTTAATTGATCTATGGCGGGATATCGCCGGGCCCGCGTGTGACCAAGTGGACCTGGTGGGTGTCGGCGGCTACGGCCGTTCGGAGCTTTGCCCACATTCCGACTGGGATTTGCTATTCCTGGTGCCCAAGTCGAGGCATGAGGGGATCGACGCGGCGATTCAGTGCTTCCTCCAGGTGTTATGGGACTGTGGCGCGCATATCGGACATGCGGTCCGTACGCCCGCGGAGACGCGCAAGCATGCGGAAACCGATCACCATGCGCGCACCGCGCTTCTCGAGTCACGTCTGATCTCGGGTGTGGGTAAGTTGTGGGGGCAGGTACAGAAAAGCTGTGCTCAACAACACTGGAGCAAACGGCAGCGGGTTGCGTTCTGTAAACTCAAGCTCGAAGAATGCTCCGCGCGGCGCCGGTCCATTGGTGATACGGCCTTTCTCATGGAGCCGGACATCAAGAGCGGTAAGGGCGGCTTACGCGACGTCAGCACAATATTCTGGCTGTCGATGGCCTGGTATGGCGTACCGACGGCGCGCGAATTGATAGGCCAGGGTGTAGTCGATGAGAAAGAGTTCGAAGACTTCGTGCGCGGGCGTGACTTCCTCTGGCGCGTGCGCAGCGGTCTGCATCTGCTGGCCGATCGCGAAGACGACCGACTGCGGTTCGAATACCAGCAAGAACTTGCATCCCGCTTCCGTTATCGCGACAGCGTGAAATCGAGCGCGGAAGAAAGATTCCTGAAAAACTACTTTCTCACCGTGCGAAGGATCGCCGACCTGTCCGATATCTTCCTCTTGCATTTCGAAGAGCAAATTCATCCGCCGAAGCGATCAGGCCACAAGGTAGATCTTGGTGGCGGAATGGAAGTGCGGAAAGATAAAATCAGTATCCACGATACGCGGGCATTTTCCGCCGAACCGCTTAATCTGATCCGCGTATTCGTCGAATCCCAGAAAGAACACCGTTATCTGAACAGCCGGGCCCTGCGCACGATTCGCAAGCACTCCGGCCTGGTAAACGCCGCACTGCGTGCGTCCAAGGCGGCAAACGATGGATTTCTTTCAATCCTGAGATCGCCGCGCAACGTCGCGACGGCGCTCAGGCAGATGCACGAGACGGGTGTACTGGGTCGCCTGGTGCCTGATTTCGGGCGCATTACCGGTCACGGCCAGTTCGATCGTTATCACAGCTACACCGTGGACGCGCACACTATCCGCGCGATCGATATTCTTCGCGATTTCAGGATAGGCGAAGGCCGGTTCATCGACATGCCACTCGCCTCGAAGTTAATGCCCGAATTACAGCGCCCTGAATTGTTGTATCTGGCGCTGCTCTACCACGACATCGCCAAGGGTCGGGGGGGCGATCATTCGGTACTTGGCGACCAGCTCGCACGCAAGTTCTGCGAACGTCTGGGCCTTTCGAACGATGACATCGAACTCGTCGCCTGGCTCGTGCTCCATCACCTGGCACTTTCGAAGGCGGCGCAGCATTACGATCTTTCGGATCCAGAGGTCATCGCCGATTTCGCCCGGTTCGTCGGCGACCATGAGCGCCTCGTCTATCTGTTTCTCCTGACCGTGGCGGACGTCACGGCAGTCGGGCCGGACGTGTGGACCGAATGGAAAGGCTATTTGTTTACCCAGTTATTTCAGTCAGCCGAGGCATGTCTTCGCACGGGGCGGGTTACACCGTCGGACAAGGAAAGCCGGCTCGCGTCGCGCAGGGAAAGCGTTCTGGCGATGTGCGAGCCGGGCGAACGCGACGAAGTGGCGAAGACGTTCGCCGTGCTCTCCGCCACCTTGACCCTACATTTCCCCCCGGCGCTGTTGCTGGATCTGTGCCGCATGTTGAAGGAAGAATCCGGCGCGCATCTCGCCGTGAATGATCCGCTCGGCTACACGCAGGTACTGGCCTGGGGCGTCGATCGGCCGAAGCTGTTTTCACATCTGACTGCGACCCTCGCAAATGCCAACACCAAAGCGCTGACCGCTCATGCCTATGCTCTGCGGGACGGTCGAATACTCGACGAATTCCATATAACCGACGCCGCCGACGTCCCGGTCAGGGAGCCGGATCAGCTCGAACGATTGCGCCAGCGCATCGAAGCCGTTTTGGCCGGCGCAGCGCCGCCCCCGCTCAAGCATCCAGCCGATCCCGATGTCTTGATGCGAGCCCTGCCTGT
Organism: Pseudomonadota bacterium; assembly: GCA_036339995.1. Classification (GTDB taxonomy): domain Bacteria; phylum Pseudomonadota; class Gammaproteobacteria; genus JAYYZW01. Next base: position 614 of record JAYYZW010000014.1, on the reverse strand, counting down.
GGAAGTCCGTCACCTCGAAGCAGCCGCGAAAAGCATTACCGCGATTGAAGTCGTCGCGGCAGATCGAAGAGGCCTACTCGCAAAACTGGCTGCGGCGATCGCGGAAACGGATATCGACATGCGCGGCGCTAACATCAGCACCTTTGGCGAAAAAGCGGTCGATGTGTTCTTCGTGACTGACCGCCGAGGAAGCAAGCTCGATCAGGTGCAGACCGACCTTTTGATACAGCGTTTACATGAAGCGGCTGAATTGAATTAACAGGGATCGGCTCATCGCGATCTGGACCTTGAGGTCTCTCGAATGACCTTCAAGACTTTTTGGGAACCTTAAGGGACAGCCATGACCGGCTTGTTCGTAAACGCTTGACTCAATTGGATTCAGCGACTTTGGTTTTCTGAGCCTGTTGATTTGCATCCAAAACTGACCCACGTGTAACGCTTGTTCCTGTTGATGAGATTGGAGGAGATCAAAAGGAGTGATAGACGTGGATTTATTAAGTGTAATTCGTCGCTGGCACGCCCGTGAGCATCTGTCGATTCGAGAGATTGCAAAAAGGACCGGCCTTTCCCGCACCACGATCAGGAAGTACCTGGCCAGCGGTGAGACGCAACCG
>JAYYZW010000013.1:0-18365 GCA_036339995.1 Pseudomonadota bacterium | reverse complement strand
ACGCTGATCTCGCTGCCGCAGGCAAAGCTTCCCCCGCACGCGACACCGATCTTTTTTTCTTTCTCTGTGAACTCTGTGGTTCTATTGTGTTGCTCTGTTAACCATCTGCGTATCTATTCAACCCCTAAGATCCTGCCTATGATTAGGCCCGTCGTACCGGTGCACTCACTCGACGGTGACCGATTTAGCCAGGTTGCGCGGTTGATCGACGTCGGCACCTTTGAGCACCGCCACGTGATAAGCAAACAGCTGGAGCGGAACGGCGTAGACCACCGGCGCTATCGGATCTTCCGCGGGCGCGATATCGAAGACATGAATTCCCGGTTGCGCCGCGACCTGCACGCTTGAATCGGCGAATATGTACAGTTCGCCGCCGCGCGCCCGCACTTCCTCGAGATTCGATTTGAGCTTTTCCAGCAACTCGTTGTTCGGCGCAATCGAGATCACGGGCATGTCCTCGTCGACCAGGGCGAGCGGTCCGTGCTTGAGTTCGCCAGCGGGATAGGCTTCGGCGTGGATGTAGGATATTTCCTTAAGCTTGAGCGCGCCTTCCAATGCGATCGGATACATCGATCCGCGACCCAGATACAAAGTGTGGTGCTTGTTCGCAAAATCCTGGGCTAATTTCGCGATGCGATCGTTCAATTCCAACACGACGTTGATCTTTCCGGGCAGGGATTCGAGCTGCCGTACAAGATCGGCCTCGGTATCCGAGCTCATCCCGTTGCGCCGGCCCAGTGCAACGACGAGCAGCATCAGGGCGACCAACTGGGTCGTGAAAGCCTTCGTCGAGGCGACGCCGATTTCCGGGCCCGCGCGGGTCATCAAGACCAGTTCCGATTCGCGGGTCACGGAGCTTTCGAGGACGTTACAGATCGCCAACGAGTGCGCATAACCCCAATTTTTCGCCTCGCGCAGCGCCGCCAGCGTGTCGGCGGTCTCGCCAGACTGGGAGATCGTTACAAACAGCGTATTTTCGGCTACCACGGGCCGACGGTAGCGAAATTCACTAGCGACTTCGACCGTGCACGGCAAGCCTGCGAGGTCTTCCATCCAGTAGCGCGCGACAAGTGCAGCATGATAGCTGGTGCCGCACGCAACGATCGTAACCGACCTGACTGTGTCGAGAATGCGATCCGCTCCGAGTCCGAACGTAGTATCCAGCACGCGACCTTTCTCGACTCGGCCTTCGAGCGTTTCCGCGATCGCGCGGGGTTGGGTGAATATCTCCTTCAACATGTAATGTCGGTAGCCGGATTTATCGGCGGCGTCGGCGGAAAGTTCAGAAACGGATTCCGGGCGCGTCACCCGCTGGCCATTTTCGTCATAAATTCGCACAACGTTTCGCGTAATCTCGGCAACGTCGCCTTCTTCCAGGAAAATGAAACGTTGCGTCACCGGCAGCAGCGCGAAGACATCGGAGGCAACAAAGTTCTCGCCAATCCCCAGCCCGATCACCAGCGGGCTTCCGCGGCGGGCAACGACGAGTCTTTCGGTCATCGTCTTGGACAACACGCCGAGCGCATAAGCGCCCTTGAGATCGCTCGTCGTACGCTGTACGGCTTTCAGCAGATCGTCGCCTTCCTGCACGTAGTCGCATACGCGGTTGACGATGACTTCAGTATCGGTATCCGAATGGAATTCGTGCCCCGCCTCGAGTTGCTCTTTGCGGAGACTCTCATGGTTCTCGATGATGCCGTTGTGGACCAGCGCGATCGTCTCGCGGCAGACGTGGGGGTGCGCGTTACGTACCGACGGTTCGCCGTGGGTTGCCCAGCGCGTATGCGCTATGCCTATGCCGCCGGCATGTACCTCCGTTTCGAGGGCTTCTTCCAGCGCCTTGACTTTGCCCTGAACCCGGGTTCGTTTGATGCCCTCGGGACCGGAAATCACGGCGATGCCGGCCGAGTCATAGCCGCGGTATTCCAACCGCTTCAGACCCTCGAGCAATATCGGTGCAACATCGCGTTGCGCCACGGCTCCAACTATTCCACACATTCGCACGTCCCTACCTTAAACAGTGTTTCGTCCCCCGGGACGGAAAATTGCGATTTTACATCACGGCGAGCTTATAAATTGAGACGGGATTGGCGAAACGATCAACGCTCCAAGCTCTCATTTCTCACGGCGCACCGGCGTGAGGGTGTCGAGATATCGCTGTACGGTGGCGCACGGCTCGAAAGACAGCGCCGGGGTAACAGACCCGCAGAGCTAGGATCTTGGAGGATGGTCGGGGCGAGAGGATTCGAACCTCCGACCCCCTCAACCCCATTGAGGTGCGCTACCAGGCTGCGCTACGCCCCGACATGAATTTTAAATTTAGGAGCAGACTTGAAACCTGCGGCCTAAAGATTAGACGGTTTCGGAGGGAAGCGCCAGCCACCCGCGGGAGACCTAGACGATGAAGTCTAACGTCGCAGGATGTCGAGTACTTCTTCGAGTTCTTGTCTAAGCTGACGCACGATCTGCTGGCTCATGTTCGAATCGGCTTTGACCTCTTCTCCGGACAGCTTTTGCCGGGCGCCGCCTATGGTGAACCCGTGCTCGTAGAGGAGACTGCGGATCTGGCGGATGAGGATTACGTCCTGACGCTGGTAGTAACGGCGATTGCCACGGCGCTTAATGGGCTTGAGCTGAGGGAATTCCTGCTCCCAGTAGCGGAGCACGTGCGGCTTAACCGCACATAATTCGCTCACTTCCCCGATCGTGAAGTACCGCTTACCGGGTATGACAGGTAGTTCGTTATTGTTCGATGCTTCCAGCATAAGCTTCGACTCTGGCTTTCAGTCTCTGACCGGGCCTAAAGGTAACGACGCGCCGCGCGCTGATCGGAATCTCCTCGCCGGTTTTGGGATTCCGCCCCGGTCTTTCGTTCTTTTCGCGAAGATCGAAGTTACCAAAGCCTGATAATTTAACTTGTTGACCCGCCTCCAGTGACGCTCGAATCTCCTCGAAGAATGCCTCGACAAGTTCCTTGGCCTCGCGCTTGTTGAGGCCCAAATCCTCGAACAATCGCTCTGCCATTTCGGCCTTGGTCAACGCCATCAAACTATTCCCTCAATCTCCCCCCAACGCGATTCGAAAGGTTTTCGAGCACGCGCTGCATCGCGCTATCGATTTCGTCATCCGTAAGAGTGCTCGAAAGGGCCTGGAAAAGCAAGCTTATGGTGAGACTTTTTTTGTCGCAATCAATACCTTGCCCCCGATATACGTCAAATAACTGCAGGTCTTGTAATTTCTCGCCGGCCGCTTCCCGTACCGCTTCGAGACAGGCGACGGCCGCCACCGATTCGTCGACGACCACGTTGATATCCCGCCGAACCGCTGGAAATTTCGATATCGGCCGAAACTGCAAAATCGGAGGGGCAGCCCCGAATTTATAGTCGATCTCAAACAGAAAAAAAGGCTTATCAACGTCGATAGACTGAGCAATCACAGGGTGCAAGGCGCCCAGCCAGCCGATGTTCTCAGTTCCCAGCATGATGCGAGCACACTGCCCCGGGTGCAGGGCGGGGTGCGTGCCGGGTTCGATCCTGGTCCCGGCCTGGCCCAGGGTTTTCGTCAGGGATTCAACATCCTGTTTCAAATCATAAAAATCTGTGTCCCGCGGTGATTCACCCCATTGTTGCAGCACCGCACGACCACAGCGCACGCCCGAAACTCGATGAGCTTGCGACAATTGGCCGCCGTCACGGCGAAAAACCATCCCGATTTCGAATAGGCTGATGTCTTCGCGCTGTCGATTGAGGTTGTAGCGGGCCGCGAAGGCGAGCCCCGGCCACAGGGACCGCCGCATGGCAGACATATCGCTGGAGATTGGATTTTCCAGCAGGACGGGCTCGGCATCCGGCTCGAACAGCCGACCGTGACCCGGATCGATGAAGCTGTAGGTGACGGCCTCGAAATAGCCGCGTGCAGCCAGGCATCGTCGCAGACTGCCTTCGAGCGACGACTCCCGCACCGGGACCGCAGGCGCCGCTGCGCCCGTCGGGATCCGGTAGGGGATGGCGTCATATCCATGCACGCGCGCGACCTCTTCAATGAGGTCCGCCTCCATCGTGATATCGAATCGAAACGCGGGTGGGGATACCCGCCATGCCCCGCCGCTACGCACGACCTTCATCTCTAGGGACTCGAAAATCTCCTCAATGCGTCCATCGTCTACCGAGACTCCGAGCAAGCGCTCGACGGCGGCTGGACGAAACTCGATCGCCGCGGGTACCGACGCGGTCCCAAGGTCCGACACTTCGCACGGCCCGGCGGACCCGCCGTAGATCTCCAGGATCAGCGCTGTTGCCCGTTCGACGGCCCGCGCCTGCATGGTCGGATCGACGCCCCGTTCGAACCGCGTCGACGCATCGGTATGGAGCCGGTACCGCCGCGCGACACCGGCGAGGCGAATGGGTTCGAAGAATGCGCTTTCGAGAAAGACCTTGGTCGTGACGGCCGATACGGCCGTCGTGTCCCCGCCCATAACGCCCGCCAGGGCGACCGGACCGGATTCGTCGGTGATCACGAGCGTGCCTTCGTCGAGTTCGAGTTCCTGTCCGTCGAGCAACATGAGGTGCTCGCTCGCGTGTGCGCCGCGTACGACAATTCGTCCCTTGAGCTTGTCGCAATCGAAGACGTGCATCGGCTGGCCGAATTCGAGCATCACGTAGTTGGTCACGTCTACCAGCGGGTGCACGCAGCGCACACCCGACCGTCGCAACCGTTCCTGCATCCACAGGGGCGTTCGGCCGTGTGGGTCGAGACCCTCGATCACCCGCCCGGCATAGCGCGGACAGGCGTCGCCGTCCGCCAGCTCGACTGCGAATCGGGCGTCGCTTTTTGCAACTACGCTCGCCACCTCGGGCATCTTCATCGGCGAGCCGGTCAGGGCGGCGAGATCGCGCGCAATACCGATGACGCAAAAGCAATCACCCCGGTTCGGGGTTAGATCGATGTCGATGACGGCGTCGTCAAGGCCGAGCGCCTTCGTGAGCCCCGCGCCGGGCGACGCCGAAGCCGGTAGTTCGATAATCCCCGATGCGTCCTCGCCCAGACCCAGCTCCGCCACCGAGCACAGCATGCCGGACGATTCGACGCCTCGAATACGGGTGGGTTCAATGGTGTGACCGCCGGGCAGGCTGACGCCGGGCGCGGCATAAGCGGTCTTCATCGACGGCACCACATTGGGCGCACCGCACACGACCTGGTGTTCCTGCCTGCCGTCGAAAACGCGGCAAAGACTCAAGCGATCGGCACGCGGGTGTGCTTGAACTTCGATGACTTCACTGACGACGACGCCGGCCAAGGAGGGCGCCGCCGGCATGATGTTACCGACTTCGAGACCACCGAGCGTTAGGCGCTCGGCGATGTCGTCGACGTCGTGCGGTGGATCGACCCACTCGCGCAGCCATTGTTCGCTTACCTTCATCGGTGTCTCCGGTATCGTGCCGCGGGACTCAAGCGAACTGTCTCAGGAAATGGATGTCGTTATCGAAAAAGATCCGGAGGTCGGAGATCCCGTGGCGCAGCATGGCCATGCGCTCCACACCGAGACCAAATGCGAATCCACGGTAGCGCTCGCTGTCGATACCAACGCTTGCGAACACGTTCGGATGCACCATCCCGCATCCCATGATCTCCAACCAGTCACCGATACCGTGTTCCGATTCGAGTTTGATATCGACCTCCATCGACGGTTCGGTGAACGGAAAGTACGATGGCCGGTAGCGTATCTGCAGATCGTCCCGTTCGAAGAAACACTTCAGGAAAGCATCGAGCACGCCCTTGAGATCGGCCATGGTTACGTCTTCGTCGACGAGCAGACCTTCGACCTGGTGAAACATCGGTGTGTGGGTCTGATCGTAGTCGCGGCGATAAACCCGGCCGGGCGCGATGATGCGCAGGGGCGGCGGCTGCCGTTGCATGACGCGGATCTGGACGGGTGAGGTGTGGGTTCGCAGCAGGGTTCCGTCGGGGAAGTAGAAGGTGTCGTGCATGGCGCGCGCGGGATGGTGGGCGGGGATATTAAGGGCCTCGAAGTTATGGTAGTCGTCCTCGATTTCGGGACCCAGCACGACGTCGAATCCGGCGTGCCGGAAAATCGACTCGATGTGTTCCATCACGCTGCTGACCGGATGGACGCCGCCGGGCAGGATGCCGCGCCCGGGCAAGGTGACGTCGATTTGATCGCGCTCAAGGCTTGCTTCGAGATCGGCATTTTCGAGCGCCTCACGTCGGATCTCGATGGTCGCGTTGACGCTCTGCTTGGCGTCGTTGATCGCCTGGCCGGCCGCCGGGCGCTCCGCGGCCGACAGCTGACCCAGATCCTTCAGCAAGGCGGTCAGTTGACCCTTCTTTCCGAGGTATTGGATTCGGACGTCGTCCAGCGCCCCGAGCGTGTCCGCAGCGGCAATAGCGCTCTCGGCTTCCGCGACAATATTTTCGACGTCAGTCATGTGGACGGTAATCGAACGATTACGACAGGTAAGAGAAGGTCCCCGCCTCCCCGGCTACAGAACCACCCTCAAAGGCTCTGGTCAGGCTGCCGCGGTCGGCTTCAGCCGGCAAGCGCCGTCTTCGAACGCTCCGCCAACGCCGCAAATGCGGCTTGATCGTTCACGGCCAGGTCGGCCAGTATCTTGCGGTCGACGGCGATTTCGGCGCGCGCGAGTCCGTGCATGAATACGGAATAACTCAATCCGTGCTCGCGCGCCGCTGCGTTGATACGGAGGATCCACAGGGCGCGAAACTGCCGCTTGCGCTGGCGGCGATCGCGATAAGCGTATTGGCCGGCCTTGATAACCGCTTGCTTGGCGACGCGGAACACATTCTTGCGCCGTCCGCGGTAGCCCTTGGCCTGCCGAATTACCTTTTTGTGCCGGGCGTGTGCCTGCACTCCGCGCTTTACTCGAGCCATCGCTAATTAATCCTCAATCACGTGTTCGAATGACCCTCACAATCCGGGGATCATTCGACGTACTTGTTCCTTGTCGGCCTGCGCGATGAGCGCGCCTTGACGCAATTTGCGTTTTCGCTTCGGGCTCTTTTTCGTCAGGATGTGACTCTTGAACGATTGCCGCCGCTTTATCTTCCCGGTACTGGTTTTCGCAAAGCGCTTTGCGGCACCGCGATTCGTCCTCATTTTCGGCATGCTGTAAAACCTATCTCAAAAATACTCACGTACGCGCCGGTCGCAATTCTCTCGCCAAGACGTAAAGAAAGCGATTCGTATCAAATTAATAACAATCACCTATCACTTTGCTATCTTTGCGTCTTGGCGAGAGTTATTCTTTCCGGATGGACACTAATTAGTGTCGCTTGGGCGCGATCACCATTACCATTTGTCGCCCTTCGAGTTTCGGATATTGCTCCACGTTGCCCAACTCCTCGAGGTCAGATTCGACGCGATCAAGCATTTGCGCGCCGAGTTCTTGATGGGCCATCTCACGCCCGCGGAACCGTAAGGTCACTTTAACCTTGTCGCCGTTCTCCAGAAATCGTCTGAGGTTACGGAGCTTGATTTGATAGTCACCTATATCCGTACCGGGCCGGAACTTGATCTCTTTGACCTGGATTTGTTTCTGCTTTTTCTTCGCGGCGTGACGTTTTTTATTCTGGTCGAAAAGAAACTTGCCGAAATCCATGACCCGGCATACGGGCGGTTCACCGGTCGGTACGATCTCCACGAGATCCAGTGCAGATGATTCTGCCTCTTGACGTGCGTCTTCGATCGACATGACGCCGCGGTTGCTCCCGTCGGCGGCAATCAATCTGACTTCGGGTACGTCTATGGCACCATTTACGCGATTCTTTTTTTCGACGGCTATATTCTTAACCCTCCAACGAACTCTGGCCGCACTGTGCTACTTCGTGGCGAAGCTTTTGCGCGAAATCTTCGAGTGACATTTCGCCCAAATCGTCTCCGCCCTGCGCACGCACGGCCACGGTTCCGTGTTCCATTTCCCGCTCGCCGACGACGAGCATATAAGGGATACGTTGCAACGTATGCTCGCGGATTTTAAGCCCGATCTTCTCGTTTCTCAAGTCTGAATCGGTCCGGAACCCTTGATTTCTCAGGGTTTCCGCTACTTGAGACGCGTAATCGGCGTGCTTTTCGGTGATGCTCATCGATACAGCCTGAACCGGGGCCAACCAGGGCGGAAAACGGCCCGCGTGCTCCTCGATCAGAATTCCGATGAAGCGTTCGAGCGATCCGAGCAACGCGCGGTGGATCATCACGGGTACGCGCCGTTCACCGTCATCGGCGACAAACTTTGCCCCGAGCCGTTCGGGCATCGAAAAATCAACCTGCACGGTACCACATTGCCACACCCGACCGATGCAATCACGCAAGCTAAAGTCGATTTTCGGGCCATAAAACGCTCCTTCACCCGGCTGCACTTTGTACTCCAAGCCCTTGTTTTTTAAAGCGAAATTCAGCGCTGACTCCGCTTTGTCCCAAAGCGAGTCGGCACCGACCCGCTGCTCCGGGCGAAGCGACAAGGCGACCTCAATCTCGTTGAAGCCGAAATCGCGGTAGACCCGAAAAGTCATGTCGATGAGCTGGCTGACCTCGGTCTGCAGCCCGTTCTCGGTGCAGAATATGTGGGCATCGTCCTGCGTAAAGCGCCGCGCGCGCAGCAGACCGTGGAGCGTCCCGGAGGGCTCGTTGCGGTGCACAATGCCGAATTCCGCGATGCGGAACGGCAGGTCGCGGTAGCTGCGCAGCGCATGGTTGAAGATCTGCACGTGTCCGGGGCAGTTCATCGGTTTGATGGCGTATTCACGATTTTCCGAACTCGTCGCGAAAATCATGTCGTGGAACTTATCCCAATGGCCCGATTTCTCCCACAGGCTGCGATCGAGCACCTGCGGGGTGTGCACTTCCCGGTAATCGCCATAGCAAACTTCGCGAATGTAGCGCTCGACGATCCGGTAGAGTGCCCAGCCCTTCTCGTGCCAGAACACCATGCCCGGCGCTTCGTCCTGGAAATGAAAGAGATCCAGTTGCTTCCCGAGTTTCCGGTGATCGCGTTTTTCCGCTTCCTCCAGGCGATGCAGATAGGTTTTGAGCTCCTTCTTCTCGCCCCAGGCCGTGCCGTAAATACGCTGCAGCATTTCGTTGTTCGAATCGCCGCGCCAATATGCGCCCGCGATTTTGGTCAGCTTGAAGGCCTTGAGTGTGCCGGTACTCGGCACGTGCGGTCCGCGACACAGATCGACGAAATCGCCCTGAACGTAGAGTGAGATCTCGTCCCCGGCCGGGATCGCCGCGATGATCTCCGCTTTGTATTCTTCGCCCATGCCCCGAAAGAAAGCCACCGCCTCGTCTCTGTCCATGACCCGTCGCTCGACCGCATGGTTGGCCTTGGCCAGTTCCGCCATGCGCTTCTCGATTGCCTCCAGATCTTCGGGCGTGAACGACCGCTCGAAGGCAAAATCGTAATAGAAACCATCCTCGATGACGGGACCGATGGTGACCTGGGCCGCGGGAAACAGTTGTTTGACGGCCTGCGCCAGCAAATGCGCCGTGCTGTGCCGGATGATGTCGAGCCCGTCGACGTCGCGCGCGGTTACGATGGCCAGTTTGGCGTCGCGCTCGATGCGATAAGCCGTGTCGACAAGGCGGCCGTCCAACTTCCCGGCGATTGCGGCTTTGGCGAGACCCGGACCGATCGACGCGGCAACCTCGTACACCGTTGCCGAAGCATCGAACTGTTTTTGATTACCGTCGGGAAGCGTGATGGTGAGCATCTCGATCTCCGTGACCGATACGGGAGGTCATCGGCACCCTTAGGAGCCCGCTTGCGGGCGAATCAGGCGTTACCTAATCGTCGATCTCGATCCGTCTCCATAGCGATTTGGTAGGCGCGATTGGACTCGAACCAACGACCCCCACCATGTCAAGGTGGTGCTCTAACCAGCTGAGCTACGCGCCTGTTTCTTTTAGTGTCGGTCCAGAAAGAACAACTTTCGCCAAGACGCAAAGATCGCAAAGTGAACTGTGATTGTTATTAAATTTATTCCAAAATGTTTTCTTGACGTCTGTGCGCCTTTGCGAGAGAAATATTGATGTTTTTGGATGGACATTATTTAAATATTCATGACCCGCCTTTTATGGCTGGGCGCGGATTATAAGCCAGAAACCGCGGCGTTAGCGAGCATGGCGCGCGTCTTTCAGGCGAGCGTTTCTAGTGCGTCCGGTACTTGTTGGCGGGCCGCATCCGCGCTGTGATCGCGGGCCACCAAGAGGTAGAAAGCCGGTACGACGAAAAGCGTGAAAACGGTGCCGATGGCGAGCCCGCTCGCGATCACGAGTCCGATGTGAAAGCGACTGACAGCACCTGGGCCGATCGCGGTCAGCAGCGGGACCATAGCGACGATCATCGATATGGTCGTCATCAGTATCGGGCGCAAGCGAATGCGCGCAGCCTCTTCGACCGCCGCGCGCTTGGGCAGGCCACGAACGATTTGAACTTGATTCGCGAACTCGACGATCAAGATTCCGTTCTTGGTAATGAGGCCGATCAGGGTGATCAGCCCGACCTGCGTATAAATGTTAGAGGTGGCAAACCCGAGTGCAATGAAGATCATCGCCCCGGCGATCGACATGGGTACCGCCATTAAAATGATCAAAGGATCCCGCCAGCTTTCGAACTGCGCCGCGAGTACGAGGTAGATCACGAGCAGCCCGACGAAAAACGTCGTCATCAGTGCGCTGCTCTGCTGCGTATATTGACGCGATTCGCCGGCGTAATCCCAGGAATAATTCTCAGGCAGGATTTCTCTCGCTGTCGTCTCCAGGTAATTGATTGCGTCGCCCATCGTAATCCCCGCTGCCGGGACGCCCTCGAGGATGACCGCGTTCAACTGCTGGAACTGGAGTCGCTCGCTCGGTTCCACCGAGCGCTCGAAGGAGACGATGGTAGACAGGGACACCAGATTGCCGTCACCGGTGCGCACGTAATAATCGTCGAGCATATCCTGGCTCGCACGGAACTTACGTTCTACCTGCGGAATCACTTTGTAACTCCGGCCTTCCAGATTGAACCAATTGACGTGATTGCCGCCCAACAGGGTCGCCAACTCCTGGCCCAGATCGTCCATCCGAATACCGAGTACCCCGGCACGATCACGATCGATCATGATGGTCGCTTTGGGCCGGTTGAAGTCGACCGATTTCTGCAAAAACATGAAGCGCCCGCTCTGCATGGCGCGACCGAGCAGTTCATCTACCACGCGGTCGAGGTCTTCGTAGCCCGCCGCCGAAGTCACGACGAACTGAACCGGCAGACCGCGGCCGGGTGACGGCAGGCTGGGGCGCCCAAACGTCGAAACATTAAAGCCCGTAATCCCGAAAAGCTTCTGTTGCAATTCGTCCTGCACCTCCCACTGCGCGCGCTCGCGCTCGGAAGTGGGCGGCATCTTGAAACCCATGAAGATCGTATTGCGCGCATTGTTGAAGCCGAGCATTGCGAAGCTTTCCTGATATTCCGGAATGTCTTCAAACAACTTCACCATGCGATGGCCATGATATTCGTCGTATTCGACGGTGGCCGTCTGAGGTCCCTTCGCCATGATGAAGATGATGCTTTGATCCTCGATCGGCGCGAGTTCCGTCTGGCTCATGGCGAACATGAAATAAATGCTGACCAGGACCGCAATGCCGAAGACGACGATGACCGAGGTGAAGTCGAGGAATCTGTGCAGGACCCTCTTATAGCCATCAGCGAGGACGTTGAAAAATCGCTCGACAAGCAGTTCGAAACGACCGTGCTTGTCGGCCTTGAAGACTCTTGAACACAACATGGGCGATAAGGTGAGAGCGACGACGCCCGAGATCAGCACGGTACCGGCGAGAGTAAAGGCGAATTCGGTGAACAAGGTCCCCACCAGCCCGCCCATGAAACCGATCGGCGCGTAGACGGCGATCAGGGTCGTGGTCATCGCGATGATGGGAAGCTGCAATTGCCGCGCACCGACGAGCGCGGCGTCCATTGGCGTGCGCCCCTTTTCGATGCGGCGGTGGATGTTCTCGGCGATGACGATGGCATCGTCGACCACCAGCCCGATCGCCAGCACCAACGCGAGCAAGGTCAGCAGATTGATGGAAAAGCCCATCAAGAGCATCAGGAAAGCGCCGCCGATGAGCGACAGCGGCAGCGCGACAGCGGGGATGAACGCGGCGCGCACCGACCCCAGAGTCAAAAGAATGACGCTGAGCACGATGAGTATGGCTTCGGCCAGGGTCGTGAACACTTCCTCGATCGATTCCTGGATGAATTCGCTGGCGTCGTACGGAATGAAGACGTTGAGCCCGCTCGGCATCTGCGCGCTGATGTCGGGGATCTCCGCTTGAATGCGCTGAGCGACCGTGAGGGGATTGGCGCCGGGCGTCGGGGTAATGCCGATGAAAAGCGCCGTATTACCGTTGTACCAGGCGGTCGATTCGTAATCTTCGGCACCGAGTTCCATGCGGGCGACGTCCGAAAGGCGCACGATGACACCGGTTTCCTCGCGCACCACCAGGTCCCTGAATTCCTCGACGCTCGAGATGTCGGTCGTTGCGGTGAGGTCTACAGCAACGTACTCGCCCTTGGTTTCGCCGGCACCGGACAAGTAATTATTGGCGAGCAAAACACGGCGAACGTCAGCCGCCGTGACGTTCATCGCCGCCATGCGCCGGGGATCAAGCCAGATACGCATCGCATAGGTCTTGTCCCCGATCATCCTCGCCTTGGCAACGCCGGGGATCGCCTGCAGCCGCGGCCGCACCACGCGGATCAGGTAATCCGTGATTTCCGGCGGCGGCATCGATTCGCTGTGGAACGCCAGATACATCAGCGCCGTTGGATCGCCCGTTTGTGAATCGATGACGGGGTCGTTGGCCTCCTCCGGCAGCACGTTGCGCTGGCTCGCGACCTTGGCCTGGATCTCGGCGACCGCAGCGTTGGGATCGTAATTGAGCTCCATGTAGGCCTCGATCACGGAGATCCCCTGCTTGCTGGTGGCCTTGAGAAAATCGATGCCGTCGGCTTCCGCGATCGCTTGCTGCAACGGCGTGGTGATGAAGCCCTTGACGAGTTCACTGCTAGCGCCGGGATAGGTCGTGCGCACAGTGACCAGGGTGTTCTCGGTTTTCGGATACTGCCGTAGTTCAAGCAGAGCAATCGAGCGAACGCCGAGGACGAGAATCATCAAGCTGATCACGCTCGCAAGGACTGGGCGGCGGATGAAGATGTCGGTCAGGTTCACCGCGTTTCACTCGCCAGGGCGGCGGAGACGTTTTCCGTGATATTGACCGGCATGCCGTTGCGGAGCTTATTCTGCCCCACCGCAACGACCCGATCGCCCAGCACGATCCCCGAGACAATTTCGACGCGCCCACCGCGCACTTCTCCGGTTTGTATCTGGCGGCGATCGACAACGGTAGCGCCGTCTTGCTCGACCACGATGAACACGGTGTCGCCGAAAGGGCTGTAGGTCACTGCGGTTTCCGGCAGCGAGAGTACCTCTTTACGCGCTGGTTCGATCGTCCACACCTCAGCGAACATGCCGGGACGCAGCCGACGGTTGGGATTCGCGAGGGTCGCGCGAATTCTCACACTGCGCGTATTGAGATCGATGCCCGGTTCGATGGCGGTGATTGCGCCGTGAAACTTTTCCTCAGGATAAGCCGGTACTTTGATTTCGATCGTCTGGTCGATCGTCAGCCGGCTCAGGAACTGTTCCGGCAGCGCGTAGTCGACGTGAATTGGGTCGAGCATCTGCAGCGGCACGACCGGATCGCCCGGTTCGAGATGTTCGCCGAGATCGATCATGCGTATGCCCAGGGTTCCGTCGAAAGGCGCGTAGACCCGTTTGCGCGCGATATAGGCCTTCTTGGCCTGCTTCGCGGCTTCCGCCTCGTCGCGCGCAGCGCGCGCCGCATCGAAATCCGATTGCGAGATCTGGTGATCGGCCAGCAGTCTTTTGGCGCGTTCAAACTGCAATTCCCGTAATTCGCGCGAAGCGATCAGACCGTCGAGTTCGGCCATATCGACGCCGATGTCCATCTGCACGAGAATCTTCCCGCGCTTGACCTCTTCGCCGGATTCGAATTTGATTTCCGTCACCGTGCCGGGTAGCGGAGCGGTCACATCGATCCCCTGCTCGGCGACGACGGATCCCACGGCGAACAAGGTCTGCCGCCAGCTTTCGGACTGGACCTCGGCGACGGTGACGGCGGCCGGCGGCAACGCGCGGCCGCTCATGGCCGCCATCTCTCCCATCTTTTTCATCTTCAGCGCATAGGTCGCGCCGCCGATGCCGGTGATCACGATAACGATGAGAAGGAGACGCGTAATCACGGGCGGGCATTATAGCCGACCGTCGCTACTTGATAGCGGAAGTGGATTCCCTAAGACCGACAGGCTTCCTAACGAGCCACAGCGACCGGCATGTCTAGCAGGTCCGCCTTAAGCGCCGCGATCTCGTCGCGAATGCGGGCAGCTTCTTCGAATTCCATATCGCGCGCATGACGATACATGCTTTCTTCCAACTGTTTCACCTTCTTCATCAACGCCTCGTCGGACAGCCCGGCATAATCGGCCCGCTTCTCGGCGGCACGAAGCGCCCGACGCGGTTTTCTAGCACCGGACGCATAGGCACCTTCCATAATGTCCGAGACATGCTTGCGGATCCCCTGCGGCGTGATGCCGTGCTCGGTATTAAAATCGATCTGCACCTGCCGGCGCCGGTCCATCTCATCCAGCGCTCGCTGCATCGAGCCGGTCA
Organism: Pseudomonadota bacterium; assembly: GCA_036339995.1. Taxonomy (GTDB): domain Bacteria; phylum Pseudomonadota; class Gammaproteobacteria; genus JAYYZW01. The sequence goes on along the minus strand of JAYYZW010000013.1, from coordinate 3,599 downwards.
CGGTATCCGCATACATAATGGCGCGTCCGTCGATATTGCGCGCGGCGCGCCCGGTGGTCTGGATCAACGACCGATCGGACCGCAGAAAGCCTTCCTTGTCGGCGTCGAGAATTGCGACCAGGGAAACCTCGGGGAGATCCAGGCCTTCGCGCAGCAGGTTGATCCCGACCAGCACATCGAATTCGCCGAGCCGCAGGTCGCGGATGATTTCCACACGCTCGACCGTGTCGATGTCCGAGTGCAGATACCGTACCCGCACACCGTGCTCGGCAAGGTAGTCGGTCAAATCTTCGGCCATGCGCTTGGTGAGGGTCGTCACCAGCACGCGCTCGTTGCGATTCGCGCAGATATTGATCTCCGACAGCAGATCGTCAACCTGGGTTCCGACCGGCCGCACTTCGACTCGCGGGTCTACCAGGCCCGTGGGGCGCACGACCAGCTCGACCACCCGGTCAGCGTGTTTTTCCTCGTAAGGTCCGGGTGTCGCGGACGTAAAGATCATCTGCGGCGCCATCTGTTCGAATTCATCGAACCTGAGCGGCCGGTTGTCGAGCGCCGACGGCAGCCTGAATCCATACTCCACCAGGTTTTCTTTGCGCGAACGATCGCCGCGGTACATGCCGCCCAACTGTGGCACTGTCACGTGGCTTTCGTCGATCACGAGCAGGGTGTTCTTTGGCAGGTATTCGAACAACGTCGCCGGCGGCTCGCCGGGCGCGCGGCCCGAGAGATGACGACTATAGTTTTCGATGCCGTTGCAGTAGCCGATCTCGTTCATCATCTCGATGTCGAAACGCGCGCGCTGCTCCAGGCGCTGAGCTTCTACGAGCTTGTTTAATCCGCGCAGTTGTTCGAGCCGCTCGACCAATTCGACCTTGATGGTCTCGATCGCCCGCAGCACGGTGTCGCGCCCCGTCACGTAATGCGATTTCGGATAAATCGTGAAACGCGGCACCTTGCGCAGGACTTCGCCGGTGAGTGGATCGAATTGCGCCAGCGACTCCACTTCGTCGTCGAACAACTCGACGCGCAAGGCGTTCCGATCCGATTCCGCGGGGAAAATGTCGATGATCTCTCCGTGAACGCGGTAGGTACCGCGTTCCAGTTCGTAATCGTTGCGGCGGTACTGAAGATCCGCAAGTCGCCGCAGGAGCGCGCGCTGGTCGATGATGTCCCCGCGGCGCAGGTGCAGCACCATGGCGTGGTATTCGTCGGGCTCGCCCAGGCCGTAGATGGCGGAGACGGTGGCGACGATGATCGTATCGGGCCGTTCGAGTAGCGCTTTGGTCGCCGACAAACGCATCTGCTCGATGTGATCGTTGATCGAGGCGTCCTTCTCTATATATGTGTCTGAAGCCGGAACATAGGCCTCGGGCTGGTAGTAATCGTAGTAAGACACGAAATACTCGACCGCGTTTCGCGGGAAAAACTCGCGCATCTCACCGTAGAGTTGCGCGGCGAGCGTCTTGTTCGGCGCCATTATCAGAGTCGGACGCTGCACCGCCTCGATTACTTTTGCGATGGTGAAGGTCTTGCCGGATCCGGTAACGCCGAGCAGCGTCTGATGATAGAGGCCGGCTTCAAGCCCTTCGACCAGCGCCGCAATGGCTTGTGGCTGGCCGCCGGCGGGGTCGAATGCCGCTTCGAGAGCGAGGTTCTTGCTCATCGACGGGTCAAGGCATCGATGCGAGGCGTCATGCTTGCGGGGTCATCAGGAGTTCGTATAGTACACGGCCCCCGCATCGCCCAGTAAAAAACTAGACAGGAGTTTCAGCACCTTGGAGGTCAAACCGTCACAACGCGCGCAAAGCGTCAGGCCGTCTCCGACGATGGCCGTATCCGCCAAAGCAGCCGAGTTAAAACGCACTGGCAAGGACATCTTGAGCCTCGCGGCCGGCGAACCGGATTTCGACACCCCCGAGCACGTCAAGGCCGCCGCTATAGCGGCGATCAAAGATGGATTCACGAAGTACACGGCGGTGGACGGTACGCACGAATTAAAGCATGCCATCATCGAAAAATTCGAGCGGGAAAACAACTTGAGGTTTTCCCCCGAGCAGATACTGGTATCGAGCGGCTGCAAACACAGCATCTACAACCTGATGCAGGCGCTGTTGAACGATGGCGACGAAGTGATCATCCCCGCGCCATACTGGGTGTCGTACCCTGACATGGCACGGTTGGCGGGCGCCGAACCTGTCATCCTGCGCACCGACATCGCTAGCCGCTTCAAGATCTCCGCCGAGCAGCTTCGCGGCGCCCTGGGTGAGCGCTCGCGGCTGCTGGTACTGAACAGTCCATCGAACCCGAGCGGCAGCGTATATACGCGCTTCGAACTCGAAGCGCTGGGCGCCGTGTTGATCGATTTCCCGGACCTAGTCATCGCCACCGACGACATTTACGAACACATCCTGTGGACCGGCGAACCTTTTATCAATGTACTCAACGCCGTGCCCCAGTTGCACGAGCGCACCGTGGTCCTGAACGGAGTATCCAAGGCCTATGCGATGACGGGCTGGCGGATCGGCTACGCCGCCGGTCCGCCAAGCCTCGTTGCAGCGATGAAAAAGATCCAGTCGCAAAGCACCTCGAACCCGACTTCGATCGCACAGGTCGCAGCGACGGCCGCGTTGAGCGGCGACCAGTCGTCGCTGGCAAAGCAGTCCGCCGTCTTCAAGCAACGACATGATTTCGTCATCCGTGAGCTGGACCAAATCGAGGGCGTCGAAGTGGAGCCGTCGGCAGGAACCTTCTACACCTTTCCCGACATGAGCGGCGTCATCGAGCGCACGGCCGGTATTGACGACGACCTGCAACTCGCGGAATCCCTGTTGGACAAGGCGGGCGTTGCCGGCGTCCCTGGATCGGCGTTCGGCGCTGCAGGGTGCATGCGGTTTTCCTACGCAACCAGCATGGACGTGCTGAAGGACGCGATGACCAGGCTGCAAGAGGCGCTCACCTGAAGGGCGCGCGCGTTGATCCGATCTTGGGGCCTCAGTACCATACGCGCCTCCCTCCCAATCCCCGGTAGCTCAGTTGGTAGAGCGGGTGACTGTTAATCACTAGGTCGGCGGTTCGAGCCCGTCCCGGGGAGCCAATGACTTCCCTGTAATACGAAAACTAAACGTTTTCGGCTCTCGAAATAAAATCTTTAAAATTAGATAGTTGTAGATCTACCATCCCGAGCTTCGTCCTCCGGTGTCGGAACGAAGTGAGCTACCGGGGAATGGAGAGAAGACACGCATAAACGGCTATTTAGCCTACGTGTGCTCTACATATGGTCTACAAAAGAGGCACTGCATCGCGTTTCTTTCATACAGAAGGAGCGACGAAATGCATACACAAATCACCTCGGCGATCGTTGAAGACACTCAGGCTCCTGAATCGGGGTCTCTGCTCATCCGCGATACTAAACTTATAGGCTTTGGTCTGCGTATTAGTCCGTTGGGAACAAGGACTTTTATTGTTGAAGGCAAACTGCGAGGTACTCGAACAACCAGAAGGTTGTCATTGGGACGCTACCCAGTCGTTACGCTAGGCCGAGCCCGGGATAAGGCTCGAGAAACCCTATATCAACTCTATCTAGGCATTGATCCACG
>JAYYZW010000012.1:0-17238 GCA_036339995.1 Pseudomonadota bacterium | reverse complement strand
TTTCGCCATGCACGCGACGTCGACGTGGACGAGATGCTGGACAAAAGCAGGGTGTTCGATTTCATCGATACCATGCAGATTGAATTCAACGAACTGCACGAGGCCATTCAGCGGACCTGGTTCGTGCCGGTAGCATGATCCCACATGCCGGCCCACTCGGGTGGCGGCAATTGCCGGAAAGCCTCTTTCAGGTGCTCGTCCCAGGAACGTTTCAATTCGCGCAGATAGTCGCTGTCTTCGTTGAGCGTAATGTGTTCGTCCATGGTCAGCGAATCGACAGTGTAAACGAGGATCTCTAGCGGCGGACCCACTGTTACGTTACTGCGCATAGTCGAATCCATCGACACCAGTCCGCAGAGGACCGTCGTATGCAAGGCGGAGTCGCGGGTGATGATCCGATCGAGTATCGGCTTACCGTATTTGCTTTCTCCTATCTGGAAAAACGGTGTCGTATCGGACGTGGCGATGTGATTGCCCTGCGGATAAATCAGCACGAGTTCAGGGGCGGAGCCGGCGATCTGACCACCGAAGATAATGCTGGCCTCAAACTCCGCGCCGCCGCCGGCCTTCTGCTGTTGCATGACGCTGACTTGACCGATGTATTCCGTCGCTTCGGCAAACGTCGTGACCGACATCAAACTGATCGGCAGAGCCTGGTCGATGTCAAATTTAACCTGGGTGACGATGGCCTGGCTGGTCGCAAGATTGCCCGCGGTCAGCAGGCAGAATTGCCGCGCTCCGTCCAACCCGAAGCGGTGCATCTTGGAATAGGTACTGATCTGATCCACGCCAGCGTTCGTACGCGAATCGGAGATGAACACGAGACCCGCGTTCACCTTCATTGCCAAGCAGTAAGTCATCTCTGTTTACCCGGGCCCTGAGGGGGGCGTCAAGGGTAGGTGCTCTCAGCTGGGGGTGGCAAGCAATTTCGTCCAGGGATACAGGGTCGGTTCTTTTCCTTTTTATAAATCAAAATCTTACCTTATTCCCTGAGCGAAGCCAGGCACCCCGGCGCGGCCTGTCACGGCACCACGGAGTCGATTAAAACGACCGTTTCGACCTTGTCGGCAACGGTGATTTCTGCCGAGCTGCCTTCGAGATCGCCGCTGCGCGCTTGCGGCGATCCGGCCGCCGAGATCCGTGCCACCACGTAAACCTTTTCGAAATCGGCAATCGACATCCCTGGGACCATCGCCATCGTTTCGTCCAGGGTGATGGTGAGCGGCAGTTGCGCGCGGGTGTGGCGCGAAACCGCGAGCGGAATCTTCGACCCTTCCACCGCGCGCGCGATGACGAAGACGGTATCTTCGGGACGGGTCCGCTCGGTGAGTGATTCATCGAGCGAGACACTGATCCTGAGTTCCGCGGTGGTGCGCGCGCGGGGTGCGGCGACAGGCGCCGCCGCGGGCGTTGTCCCGCCGCGGGCGCTGTCAATCATCCGCACCAGTTCCTCGCGCAGGGGTGAGTCTGGTGCCGTCTGGTCGAGTGCGCGTAACCACCAGACCATCGCGGATGTCCCGTCCCCCGCTTCCTGTTCGATGATGCCCTTGAGGATGTGGGCGGTGGTGTTGTTCGGATCGAGGCTTAGGACATCGTCGATCAACTCGACGGCGCGGCCGGCGATCCGCCCGCCCTGGGACATGGCGAGCGCATCGATCAGCGCAAGGATGACCGGCGGGTCGCGCGGCGCGAGCCGGTACAGGTGTTCGGCCGCACCGACTGCTTCGGCATAACGACCGAGCTGCATGTTGCTGCGGACCAACACCATCCAAGCCTCGCGGTCGTCGGGTGCATCGCGCACGCGTTCGCGCAATTCTTCGAGCAGGATCTCGACGGATGTTTCCGGCATGGCGAGGTCTAGCCCCGGATGGGTCGCTTCGAATTCCGCTATTTCCGGAGATCCGGTATGCACATATACCGTGATGGCGATCAGCGGGACTACCAGGCAGGCAGCAATAAAGCGCGGCGTCACACGGATAGCGCCGGCGGACGGATCCGGGTCAGCCACCGGCACGGCGTCGATCACCGCGCGTTCGAGTTCATCGCGCAGCGCGGCGGAAATACTGGGATCGATGTCGCCGGCAGCGAGGTCGGCCTCGAATTCGTCGATACGACGGATCTGATCCGAGGTCGCCGCGTCCTGTCGCTCGTCCACCCGCATTCGCAGAGCTGGCAACACGACCATGGCGAGTCCGCCGATCACCATCAAGCCAAGCGCGCCCCAGAAGATCACGACGGCGGTGTTTCGTCGTTACTCATCAGGGCTTCGAGCCGCGCGCGCGCCGTTACGTCGAGCGGCTCGGGTTCGCGCGTCCGCCGCCGCCCGAGGCTTACGATGACGCCGGCGGCGGTGGCGAGCAAAACGAAAGGGCCGCCCCACAGCACCCAGGTCGAAGGCTTGACCGGCGGTCGGTAGAGGACGAAATCGCCGTAACGCGCCACGAGAAAGTCCGTGATTGCCGCGTCGGCTGCGCCATTATTGACCATACGATAAACCTCATCGCGCATGTCCTGTGCGAGGTCCGCGTGCGAGTCGGCCAGCGACTGATTCTGACAAACGAGGCAGCGCAGCTCTGCGAGCAGGGACTCGTAACGAGCGAGATCGCGGGGGTCATCGAATTCTGCGGGAACGTCCGCCGCGACCGCGGTGCGAAACACAATGACTGCAGCGGCGATTGCCCAGAGGAGCGCGCGCATCAGGTGGAAGCGGGTTTGAGTTGCGCCACTAGCGGCAGCAATTCGCGCTCGAGCACATCCGGACTGATGGGACCGATATGCTTGTAGCGAATAATGCCCTCGGCATCGATAACGAACGTTTCCGGTACCCCGTAAACACCGAGATCGAGGCCGAAGTCGCCGGCCAGATCGTGCAGGCTCAAACGATAGGGGTCGCCGCGCTGGCTTAGCCACTCAAGCGCGTCCGGCCGCTCGTCCTTGTAGTTGAGGCCGATGATATCCACGGTGCCGGATTTCGCCAGCTCGACCAGTAGCGGGTGCTCGGTGCCGCAGGCCACGCACCAAGAGGCCCAGACGTTCAACAGAAAGACCTGCCCACGCAGGTCTTCGATGCCGAGTGCGCGGGCGGGCGTGGCGAGTAAATTCAGCCTGAAGTTCGGTGCCGGCTTGCCGATCAGCGGCGAGGGCACAAGTTTGGGATCGCGCGTGAGCCCGACTCCAAACAGTGCGACGACGAGGATGAATAGCCCCAGCGGAAGTGCAAATCGCATGACTTATTCAGAGGTTCCTTAAGCTGCGCCGGCGGTCGCCGCTGCGTCTTTCGACCCGCGTGTAACGCGTGAGACCACGCGCCGAAAGCGCCGGTCGCAGACCGCGATGACGCCGCCCAAGCCCATCAGGATGGCACCCAGCCACAACCACCGTACGAACGGCTTGACGCTGACGCGCACGCTCCAGGCACCGCCGTCGAGTGGTTCACCAAGCGCAACGTAGAGGTCGCGGGTCAGTCCTGCCTTTATACCCGCTTCGGTCATGGTTGCGTTGCGAACGGAATAGTGACGTTTCTGCGCCGTTAGCATGGCGACCTGGCGGCCGTTGTGCTGGACCGTGAACTGCGCTTCCGTGCCGGAGTAGTTCGGACCGACGGCGTCCCGGGACGTGTCGAATAGAAATTCGTATCCGCCGACTTCGACCGCATCCCCGGGTGCCATACGCAGGTGTTTTTCGACGCCGCCGGTGCTGACTATCGTGATACCGACGATGGTCACGGCAACGCCCAGATGCGCGACCGCCTGACCGACGAAATTAGGCGGCAGGTTTAACAGCGCCTGTAGCGGTTGTTGTCGCGCGCGGCAGCGTAGAACGATACCCCGAACGGTCGTACCCGTGATCCACGCTGCAAGAACCAGGCCCAGGATCACCTCCACGCCGGTAATGGTGCCGATCATGGCGGCGGCGCCGGCGACGATAAGGACGCAGGCGAGCAGCGGGTATTTGAGCGCTGCCAGCAGTCGGTCGAAGCTATCTCGCTTCCAGTGCGCAAACTGGCCGAGGCCCAAAAGGACCACCAGCGGTGTCATGATCGGAACGAACACCGCGTTGAAGTACGGTGGCCCGACCGAGATCTTGCCGAGGCCGAACGCGTCGATCACGAGCGGGTAGAGCGTACCGAGCAGCACCGTCACCGTGGCCACCGACAACAGCACGCTGTTGGCGAGCAGGAAGGATTCACGCGAGGTCGGCGCAAAGCTGGCGCTGGCGAGAGAACGCGGCCCGCGCCATGCGTAGAGCGCGAGCGCGCCGCCGACTACCAGGCCGAGAAAGATGAGGATGAAAACCCCACGAGTGGGATCGGTGGCGAATGCGTGTACCGAGGTCAAAACGCCGGAACGTACCATGAAGGTACCCAGCAGACTCAAAGCGAACACACTGATGGCCAGCAATACTGTCCAGTTCTTGAATACGTCGCGCTTCTCGGTCGCGGCGAGGGAGTGGATCAAGGCCGTGCCCAGCAACCACGGCATGAACGACGCGTTCTCGACCGGGTCCCAGAACCACCAGCCGCCCCAGCCGAGTTCGTAGTAGGCCCACCAGCTCCCGAGCGCGATCCCAAAAGTGAGAAAGACCCAGGCCAGTATCGTCCATGGTCGCGCCCATCGTGCCCACGCGCTATCGAGATGCCCGCCTAGGAGGGCGGCGACGGCGAAACTGAAGGCGACGGAAAACCCGACGTATCCCGTATACAGCATGGGCGGGTGGATGATGAGCCCCGGATCCTGCAGCAGGGGGTTCAAATCGCCGCCGTCCAGGGGGGGCGGAATCTGGCGCAGGAATGGGTTGGACGTAAACAGCATGAACAGGAGGAAGCCGACGCTGATGATCCCCATGACCGCGACCACGCGGGAGACGAAGGCGATGGGCAATCCGCCGCTCTTGAACGTCACGGCTGTCGACCACAGCGCGAGGATCAAGACCCACAGCAGCAACGATCCCTCGTGCGCACCCCAGATTGCGGACAGACGATAGGCCAGCGGTAATGCGGAGTTCGAATTCGCCGCGACGTAGGCGAGCGAGAAGTCGTTGTTGGCGAATGCATGGGCGAGCGCTGCAAACGCCAGGGCGACGAACACGCATTGCGCCCGCGCCGCGGGTTTCGCCATCGCCATCCAGCTCGCGTCGCCGCGCTGAGCGCCGATGAGAGGAAATACCGCTTGCACGACAGCCAGCGCGAGCGCCATGGCCAAGGCGAAATGGCCGAGCTCCGCGATCATCGGGGAATCGGTCCGGCCGCTGCGGCTTTTTCCAGCGCACTCGCAACTTCGGGCGGCATGTAATTTTCGTCATGCTTGGCGAGCACTTCCTCCGCGACGAAGAGCCCAGTGTTATTGAACTGTCCCTTGGCGATGATGCCCTGTCCTTCACGAAACAGATCCGGAAGAATTCCTTCGTAGTACACCACACGCTCCTCGACGAGGTCGGTCAGGGTAAACCACAGCCCGAGCCCCTGCGGATTGCGCAGAACGCTGCCCTCAACCACGAGACCACCGAGACGGAAAGAGCGGCCTTCGGGCGCTTCGCCGGCCGCGACTTCGCTCGTCGAGTAAAAATACATGAGGTTCTTCTCGAAGGCGGTCAATATCAGTCCCGTCGCCACGCCCATACCGGCGAGAACGAGCACCACGCTCACCATACGTTTACGCCTTGGCGTCATTTGCCGCCTCCCCCTTGTATCGTTCCGCCAGCCGGGTCAGCAATGCCCGTTCGGCCCGCCGCGACAACAATACGTTGCCGGCCAACACGATCGCGCTGATGCCATAGGCGCTCCATACGTAAGCACCATAGCCGCCCATCGCAAAAAATTCGTTCATCTCGATCACCTTCGGAATGGAGCGGCCGTTACGAGCTCCCGCACCCAGGCGGTATTGCGATCATAGGACAGGATTTCGGTGCGTACGCGAACCACCAGGATAGCCGCGTAGTAAGTCATGAATGCGCCGACCATCAGCAACAAGGGAATCAGCATGGCGATATGGATGGAGGGTGCGTCGAATTTTGAAACCGTCGGTCCCTGGTGCAGCGTGTTCCACCATTCGACCGAGTAATGGATGATCGGGATGTTCACCGCGCCGATCAAGACCAGCACCGCGCCCGCGCGGGCCGCGACGCGGCGATCCTCGATTGCATTCTGCAAGGCCATGAACCCGAGGTAGAGAAACAGGAGGATCAACTCGGACGTCAGGCGCGCGTCCCATACCCACCAGGTGCCCCACATGGGCTTGCCCCAGATCGATCCCGTAACGAGTGCGAGAAACGTGAACGAGGCGCCCAGGCTTGCGCTCGCCCGCATCACGATTTCCGACAGCTTGATCTTCCAGATCAACGCCACCGCACCCGCACCCGCCATGGTCATGTAGATGAAAAGCGACATCCACGCGCTCGGGACGTGCACGTAGATGATGCGGAAGCTGTCTCCCTGCTGGTAATCGGCCGGCGCAAACCAGAGACCCCCGATGAGTCCGGTCACGAACAGCGTCACGCTGCACCAGGCGAGCCAAGGAGAGGCGGCTTTGCTCAAGCGGTAGAAGTGTATGAGCGATGCATACTTGTGCAGTGGTTGAAACATGGAAGAGTTCATGTGGGTGTCGAGACAGAATCGGGGGCTGCAAGCATCAACTCATCCGGATGCGCATGGCGGCGGCTGTTGCCCAGGGCGCGAGGGTCACAGCGAGAATCATGAGGCCCGCCAGAAAATACAACTCGGCATCGGCAGGCAGGCCGCGAGCGGCATTGCCAGCCGCCACAGTCCCAAATATCAGGATCGGAATGTACAACGGCAGAATTAACAATGCCAGAAGCATCCCGCCGCCCCGCAGACCGACAGTCAGCGCACTGACGGCCGCCCCGACGAGGCTCATTGTAAGCGTTCCAAGTAAGAGGCTAGAGACAAGTGTCAGGAGTGTATCCGGGTCGATCCCCAGAGCCAGGCCGAGCGGCACCGACATGAGCACAACCGGTAGGCCCGAAAGCAGCCAGTGGGCGAAGGATTTGCCGAGACCGATCAAAACCAGGGGCGCGTTTGAGACGACCATCAATTCGAGAGTGCCTTCCTGGTAATCTCCGCGAAAGAGGTTCTCGAGCGAGAGGGCAGCGGCGAGCAGCGCCGATACCCACAGGATGCCCGGCGCCATACGTTCTAGAAACTCAGCGTCGGAACCGATTGCGAACGGAAACATCAGCACGCAGAGCGCGAAGAAAACCAAGGGGTAGACGGCTTCGGTCTGACTGCGTGCGGTGCGCAGCATATCTCTGGCGACGACGGTTATCAAGATAGTCGAGTTATCGTTCCTCATTGCCTCCCGCCCAAGGTGACTCGTTGCACTTCACCGCGCGCTTCGAACGCCTGGTGGGTGGCGATGAGCGCGATCCCGCCGCGTTGCAAATGTTCTTCCAGCAGTTCCTCGACGATATGTCTGGTGGCTGCGTCGAGCGCCGTGAACGGTTCGTCGAGCATCCACAACTGAGCCTCGAACAGCACCAGACGTGTCAGCGCGATACGCTGACGCTGGCCCGCCGAGAGATGGCGGACCTGCCGGTTGCCGATGCCTTTCGCATTCAGCCGCGACAGCGCGTCGGATACATCAACGCTTTGCCTGGCAGCGCTCAGCGCGGCGATGAACGCGAGGTTCTCGCGCGCCGTGAGTTCGGCATTGAGTCCCGGCTGGTGTCCGACGAAGTTGAGCTTGGATGCAATCACCGATTGATCCCTGACCGGCGTACCCTGCCAGATCACCTCGCCGGCATCGGCCTGGATCAAACCTGCGAGGGTTCTGAGCAAAGTCGTCTTGCCGCTACCGTTGTCGCCCTTGAGATGTGTGATGGAGCCGGGGACGGCAGTAAAGGACAGGCCGTCGAGGACGACGATGTCGCCGCGTTCAACGCGCAACCCACGTGCTTCAAGGCCGAGATCGGATGTGTTCACAGACCCGCTTATCCAGCGAGGCGCCTCGCTACGATTCCCTAAACAAGCTGCCAGGCGTGTCGTTTCCCCGCCGCTCAGTCGATGATGAGTTTGCCGCCCGCGGCGCCGGGCATCCCAGCGGGCAGGCCACGGGCGCCCCCCTGCCCCGGTACGACAATGCGAGAGGCCTCTTCTCGGGCCAGCTCCTTGGCGCGCTCGTTCAGCCGCGCGATCGCGCCTTTGATACCTTCGGGGAATAGCTCGAATGCCTTGTCCAAGGTCTCCGCTTCGAGTGGAAATTGCACCGGAATCGGCCCCATCTGCGTCATCAGCGTCGTATCGCCGATGAACTTGCGCGGCCGGGATTTATCTTCGCTGCCGTCGACTTTGATCGGCACGAGCTGGCGAATCGTCGCTGCGCGAAGATCGGTTATCGATTCCTCGCGGTACAGATTTTCGGTGTCGACTGACACCGCATCGGTCGGTATGCCTTCTTGATCCGCCATGGGTTTTCTCCGCGCGCAATACTGACACGCATGTTAACAGATTCGTCGTAAAACGGGCGCTAAAGCCGCGACAATTAGCACCGATATGCGGGTAGAATACGCGCACATTACAACAGCTTTTTCCATGATGAAGATTTTGGTTACGGGCGCAGCCGGTTTCATCGGCGCCCGTTTGTGCGACCTGCTGCTCGAACGCGGCGACGAAATCGTCGGCGTCGACAATCTCAACGATTATTACGATGTCTCCCTGAAGAAGGCGCGCCTCGCTTTGTTGGAAGGCCGATCCGGATTCGAATTCCACATGTTGGACATCGAGGATCGGAGCGCGATGGCTGACTTGTTTGCTACGGCGGGCGCGCAGCGGGTGATCCACCTGGCGGCGCAAGCCGGCGTGCGCTATTCGCTGGAAAACCCTTACGCCTATATCGACGCCAATGTCGTCGGCACGATCAACATTCTCGAGGGATGCCGGCATAACGACGTAAAACACTTGGTCTACGCGTCATCGAGTTCGGTATACGGTGCGAACACGCACATGCCGTTCTCGGTCCACGACAACGTCGATCACCCCGTATCGCTTTACGCCGCAACTAAAAAAGCAAACGAATTGATGGCGCATACCTACAGCCATTTGTACGGGCTGCCGACGACCGGGCTTCGGTTTTTTACCGTTTACGGCCCGTGGGGCCGTCCGGACATGTCGCTGTTCATGTTTACGAAAAAGATCCTGGCCGGTGAGCCCATCGACGTCTTCAATTACGGCAACCACCGCCGCGATTTCACCTACATCGACGATATCGTAGGCGGCGTGATCAGCTGCGTCGACACGATCGCCGAGCCAAACCCCGAGTGGGACAGCGATCAGCCGGATCCCGGTACCGGACGGGCGCCGTACCGGCTCTACAACATCGGCAATAATGCACCCGTGGAATTGATGGATTTCATCGGCGCCCTCGAAGCCTGCTTGGGCTTAAAAGCGAAGAAGAACATGCTGCCGCTGCAGCCGGGGGATGTTCCCGATACCTACGCCGAGGTCGACGCGCTGGTCGAAGACATCGGTTACCGCCCGGGAACGCCCCTCGAAGAGGGCATCGAGAAATTCGTTTCCTGGTACAAGGAATATTACAAAATCTCATGAGCTCGCATCAGCGAACGATCTCCGTGATCGGCCTCGGCTACGTCGGATTACCCGTAGCCGTTGCTTTCGGCCGCCAGGCGCCAACCATAGGATTCGATATTAACTCATCGCGGATCAAGGAGCTCCTCGGCGGCCACGACAATACACTGGAAGTCGAAAAGCAAGAACTCGCGGCCGCGGATATCAAGTTTACCTCCGACCCGGCGGACATCGAGCGGGCCGACTTCCATATCGTGGCAGTGCCGACGCCGATCGACCATGCCAAGCGGCCCGATTTGACACCGATCCTGAAAGCCTCCGAAACCATCGGCGCGCATATCAAGAAGGGCGATATCATCGTCTACGAATCAACCGTTTACCCGGGTGCGACGGAAGAGGACTGCGTACCCGTACTGGAACGGGTCTCGGGCCTGACTTGCGGTAGGGATTTTTATGTTGGCTATTCGCCCGAGCGCATCAATCCCGGTGACCGGGAACATACGTTCACGAAGATCACGAAAGTTGTATCGGGACAAAACGCCGAAATTCTTGAGATCGTGGCAAAGGTCTACGAAAGCGTCGTCACCGCCGGAGTCCACCGGGCGTCGTCGATCAAGGTTGCCGAAGCCGCAAAAGTCATCGAAAACACCCAGCGCGATCTCAACATTTCCTTGATGAATGAACTCGCCCTGATCTTTAATCGCATGGGTATCGATACCCGCGACGTCCTTGCTGCGGCCGGCACCAAGTGGAACTTTCTGAAATTCGAACCAGGCCTCGTCGGCGGGCACTGCATCGGCGTCGACCCGTATTACCTAACCCACAAGGCCGCGATCCTTGGGTATATCCCCCAGGTCATCCTGGCTGGGCGCAGCATCAACGACGATATGGGGCGTTATGTCGCACAGCAAGCGATCCGGTGGCTCATCGCTGGCGGCGGCGTCGTAAAGGGCAGCGTGGTGACCGTTCTGGGCTTCACCTTCAAGGAAGACGTCCCGGATTTGCGCAACACCAGAGTCATCGACATCGTCGAAGAATTGAAGGCCTACGGGATTGGCGTCCAGATCCACGATCCCTATGCCAGTCAAGTAGAAGCGCGCGAGGAGTACGGTGTCAAGCTCACGCCTGCAGCCGATCTCGAGCCGGCGCAGGTCGTGATTTTCGCCGTGCCGCACCGCCACTACCTGGGCTCCGGGTGGGAAGGCGTGTCGCGTTTTCTGGAGGGAGGCAAGGGCGCGGTGATCGACGTCAAGGGCAAGCTCGATCGCGACCAGATTCCAACCGGGGTTTCGCTTTGGAGATTATGACCCGATGAATGTGGTAATGATCGGTACCGGCTATGTCGGACTCGTCTCCGGGACTTGCTTCGCCGAATTCGGCGTAAACGTCACTTGCGTTGACGTCGATCAGGCCAAGATTGAACAATTGAACGGGGGTTCCTTGCCGATCTACGAGCCCGGCTTGGAAAACCTCGTTAGAACCAACGTGAACGGCGGGCGCCTCAAGTTCACGACCGAACTGGGCGAAGCCGTGGCGGCTGCGGATCTGGTATTCATCGCCGTTGGAACGCCGAGCCGGCGCGGTGAGGGATTCGCCGATCTGACCTTCGTCTACGAAGCCGCGAAACACATCGCCGCACATCTGGATGGCTATACGGTCATCGTGGACAAGTCGACTGTCCCCGTGGGCACGGCGCGTAACGTGTCGCGGATCGTGCACGAAGCCAATCCGGGCGCCGATTTCGACATGGCCTCCAATCCGGAATTCCTGCGCGAAGGTGCGGCGATTGCGGATTTCATGCGGCCCGACCGCGTCGTGATCGGCGTCGAGACGGAGCGCGCGGAACAGCGATTACGCGAACTCTACCGGCCGCTGAATCTGCGCGAAACGCCGATTTTGATTACCGATCTGGAGAGCGCCGAACTCATTAAGTATGCGGCCAATGCTTTCCTTGCCACCAAGATCAGCTTCATCAACGAGATTTCCACCTTATGTGAATCGGTCGGCGCTGACGTTCACGCCGTCGCCAAGGGCATGGGTATGGACGGACGCATCGGTTCGAAGTTTCTGCATCCGGGCCCCGGCTACGGCGGTTCCTGTTTTCCCAAGGATACCCAGGCCCTGGTGCGAATCGCGCAGGAACACGGGGTCGGCAGCCGCATCGTGGAGTCGGTGATCGAGGTGAACGCCGCGCAAAAAGCACGGATGATAAAGAAGATCCGCAGCGCGCTCGGCGACTCGGAAGCAGGAAAGACCCTGGGCGTGTTCGGACTGACCTTCAAGCCGGAGACGGACGATATGCGCGATTCGCCGGCGCTGTCCATTCTGCCGCCTTTGATCGAGAAGGGTGCGGTGGTCCGCGCCCACGATCCCCGGGGTATGCACGAAGCCAAGACCCTACTGCCGGTGCAAGTTCATTACTGCGACGACGCCTACGGCGTATGTGAGGGCGCGGACGCAGTCATTCTCCTGACCGAATGGAATGTCTACCGTGGTCTGGATCTCGCCCGGGTAAAGCGTTTGATGTCGGGCGACATATTCGTCGATCTGCGGAATGTCTACGAACGCTCGACGGTCGAGTCGCACGGATTTCAATATCACTGCGTGGGGCGTTGAATCTTCCGGGGACCAAGATCGACGCAAAATTAGCCGCGCGCCCTGGCGCGAAACGGCGACTCGCCGCTGTCCCAACACCAGTGAGGCTTATGTGTTCGAAACCGTTTCTGCCGCATCGTCGAAAGTGATTGATTCGAAGCGCCTGTGGAATTCGTCGATCTGAAAAAGCAATACCTTCTGAACAAGGCTGCGATCGATGGGCGCATCGCCGGCGTACTCGCGCACGGCCGTTTCATCATGGGGCCGGAAATCGCCGAACTCGAATCGCGGCTCGCGGATTTCACCGGCGTCGAGCACGCCATTGCGGTGGCGAGCGGAACCGACGCGCTCATGATCGCGATGATGGCGCTCGAGATCGGCCGCGGGGATGAAGTCATTACCACACCGTTCACGTTCATCGCCACGGCGGAGATGATCGCCTTGATCGGCGCCACCCCGGTGTTCGCCGACATCGATGCGCGCACCTACAATATCGATCCGTCCTTACTGGAGGCGAAGATAACACCGAGAACGAAGGCCATCATGCCGGTGAATCTGTACGGGCAATGTGCGGCCATGGACGAGATCAACGCGCTCGCTCATAAACACAGGCTGGCTGTCATCGAGGATGCCGCGCAGAGTTTCGGCGCCACGTACAAGGACCGGCACTCCTGCGGATTGTCGACCATTGGCTGCACCAGCTTTTATCCATCGAAACCGCTGGGCTGCTATGGGGACGGCGGCGCCTGCTTCACGGACGATGCCGATCTGGCCCAGCGCATGCGCGAGATCCGCATCCATGGACAGGATCGGCGCTATCACCACCCGAGGCTCGGTTTCAACGGGCGGATGGACACCCTTCAGGCGGCGATTCTGCTCGCTAAAATTGCCGGTTACGAAACGGAATTATCTGCGCGGGCGGTGGTCGGTGCCCGTTACACCGAGCGATTTGAGGCCTCGAGCGGCGGGGTGACGACACCCTACGTCGAACCACACAATACGAGTGTTTACGCCCAATACACCGTGCAGATCGACGAACGCGACGCGGTCGTCGGAAGACTCAACTCCGCGGGCGTGCCGACGGTAGTGCACTACCCCGTACCGCTCCACCTTCAACCCGTATTCAAAAGCATGAATCTCGGCGTCGGTCGAGGCAGTTTCCCAGTCGCCGAACGCGCCGCGAAGCGCGTGTTCAGCCTGCCCATGCATCCCTTCCTCGAGCCCGCGCAGCAGGACGAAATCATCGAGGCGACCCTGGCTACAATAAACGCGGTATGAGCGGCGTGCAGCGCCGACGCGTTAGGTTCCGCCTCTGATATGTTGTTTTCATCGCAAGTCTTCATTCTTGTTTTACTACCCCTGGTGGTAACCGCCTACTACGCCGTGGCCGGCCGCCGATCGCTGCGGCTGGCCGTGCTGCTGGTGGGCTCGCTGGTTTTCTACGCCTGGTGGGACGTGCGTTTTCTGCCCTTGCTCGTCGTGACCATCCTCGTGAACTGGTTGGCCGCGCGCGCCTTTGCGCGGTTCGAACGCGGTGTCATCGTGATCGGTGGCGTCGCCTTCAATCTCGCGCTGCTCGGTTTCTTCAAGTACACGAATTTCTTTGCGGAGTCCGTACTGAATTTAGCGGGCATCGAGTTTCAAGCGTTCAATCTCATTCTTCCATTGGGGATCAGTTTTTTTACATTCCAGCAGATCTCATATCTCGTCGACCTCAAGCGGGGTGAAGCGCCGGCCTACGGCCTGCTGGAGTACGCTTGTTTCGTGAGCTTTTTCCCGCAGCTGATCGCCGGGCCCATCGTGCGCCACAATGAGTTGATCCCGCAGTTCGCCGCCCGCCCGTTGGGTGACGGCGGCTACGAACGCATCGCGCGCGGCCTCGTGCTCTTCATCCTGGGCCTGGTCAAGAAGGTGTTTTTCGCCGACGAACTCGCGCCGATCGCCGATGCGGGTTTCGCGGTGGCGGGCATAGCCACGCTGCCCGGAGCCGAGGCCGCTTGGCAGGGGGCGCTGGCGTACTCACTGCAACTTTATTTCGATTTCTCCAGTTACTCAGATATGGCGCTCGGACTCGGGGCGCTGTTCGGCTTCGATCTGCCGATCAATTTCGACAACCCCTACCGCAGCCTCAGCATTCGAGAATTCTGGCGGCGGTGGCACATGACGCTTTCACGCTTCCTGCGTGATTACGTCTATATCCCCCTGGGCGGCAGTCGTCACGGCGCCGCGTGCATGTATGTCGTGGCACTGCTCACGATGTTGTTGTGCGGGCTCTGGCACGGGGCTGGCTGGACATTCATCGCCTGGGGGGGGTTGCACGGTTTCGCCGTGTGTTGCAATCGTGTGTGGATGGCGTCGGGTTGGCGTTTTCCGGTATTTGCGGGCTGGGCGTTGACCATGCTGTTCGTGGTGATCGGCTGGGTCCTGTTCCGTGCGGAGGACTTCGGCCTCGCCACACAGCTCATCAAAGCGATGTTCGGCGGCGGCGGCGATCGCGTGCCGGATGAAGACGATTGGCCGCTCGTCATCGTCGGATTGGCTTTGGCGATTTTGGGACCAACCAATTTCGAACTGTCCCGGGCACCGTGGATCGTCCGCCGCCTCCTGGCCGTACCGTTGGCCCTGCTCGTGGTCGCCGCGATCATGCGGGTCGGGCAGGGCCGTGGACTCGAGTTCATCTATTTTCAGTTCTAGACGGGGCTACGGCCGCAGTTCGTTCGCTGCCCGCTGTTGGCACCGACCGCAATCGCTAGCACCCGCCCGAGAGATCTCGGAACCGGTGCATCCGTTTGATGAAAGCCGCCAGATCCAGGCAACCGACGGTTTCTTGGTGCCTGGCCTCGATACGGGCCCGCAATCGAGCACGCCGCCAAGCGTATTTGAAGTGGTCGGATTGAGTGCGCCGTTGCGAGGTGTTCAAAAGCGTTGGGGGTCATGTTGGCGTAGGGGGGGCTTGTTCCAGCAACACCACGCAGGTATGCAGAAATCTGAACACGTGTTCCAGCATTGGTAGCGCCCTGACGATGGGTAGAGGTAATGGGAGCGGCCGGGCGACCACCGCAAGAATGACTCTGATACATAGGACCAACGATCAAAGCAAAGGCTTAAAATCCAGTCGATCCCGCGTCCTTCCATATAACACAAACCGGATTTACCGTACTCAGCGTATTTCTCCGTCATTTCAAGGCGCATGTAGCCGCCACCGTACTTGGTGTCGACGCCTAGCATCGTCCAGAATCGGTAGTAACGGTACGAGCGGAACGCCCCATCGAATGGTACGAAGATATGAGGTTCGAGCGGACGCCATTTCGACGGAAAATTGTGCAGGCTGACGCCTCCCGGCTTCACAGGACCCTCGCGATTTCCCGAAATGCCCATTCCTGGTCCAGTACGTGTTCGAACACTGAATAGGAGTAAACGAAATCGAAATGTTCATCAGGAAACGGGATACGGGTGATACGGTTGGCTTCGTCGAACTGGAAGCAAAATCCGTCAGCCGGGTCCCTGAGATCGAGAAAGTTCTGGACATCGTAACCGTAGACATTTTCGTACCTCTGGTCGAGGTATTCGTAGACATGCCGCCCGGAGCCGCAGCCGAAATCCAGAACGAAAGCATCGCGGCTCAGCTCGATACCGTTATCCCGCAGGATTTTTTCGTTCAAAGCGACTACCTGCTGATTGGCGGCCAGTTCCGTCATCGACACCATCGGTATGAGAGAGGCGCGAGATGATAGGATGGGATGGGTGCACTTGTCAGACTTGCCGGATCCTCGCTGTGTGCTGAAAATCGCCTCGGTCTCTACGCCATTCGAGCCCACAGGTCGTGATCTCGAGCCCGACTTTTGTTAGTCGTGACGATGACCTGGCTGCAGTTCATCCGCTTCCTGGTGTCGGCAACGATCGGAATCGGGGGCGTATTCTACGTTTTCATTCTAATGCTCGATCCTTACCAGAATGTGTTCTTCTCGCCCGATTTGGATCGCGCGCCGGTCAGCACTAATCAACGATTCGCATACCCGGCACTCGCGCGAAATCCCGTCTTCGACAGCGCTATCATCGGGACGTCGACGGTGCGACTGCTCGAGCCTACCCGCCTGGCTGAACTCCTCGACGCGCGTTTCGTAAATCTCGCAATGAATTCGGCGACGACCTACGAGCAGGCGCGGATCCACGAGCTGTTTGTCAGGCACCATCCGCGTGTGCGCTACCTCGTGCTTGGTGTCGACGAAACCTGGTGTAACCGCGCGGCGAATATAGAGCGCTACAGCTTCCGGTCGTTTCCGGAATGGATGTATGACGAGAACCAGTGGAACGACCTAGTCTACCTGTTCAACGACAAGGCGCTGGAGAACGCGGTGCGCATGATGGAACTGCTGCTCGGCGCGCGCGAGCCGAAATACCGGTCGGACGGCTACCGCGATTTCACTCTTGATTTCGGTCCCTATGACGAGGCAGAGGTTAAAAAGCGGCTTTACCAAGATGTGCCCAGCACGCTCGAGAGTGTCACGATCGTGGCACGGCACGAGCAACCTGGCTGGACCTTTCCTCTGCTCGACACATTGAAACGCATCCTCCGCGACACACCGAAAACGACACGCATCGTCCTGCTGTTCCCTCCGCTGCATGCCAGCTATGCTACGCGGGGAGCGGCGAATGTCAGTGAGTGCAAGGGACGGATTGCCGCGATCGTGGCGAATGTCGATAATGTCGCGGTACTGGATTTTCTGCATATTTCGGCGCTTACGCGCGAGGATTCCAACTATTGGGATCCCCTGCATTTCACCGACGCCATCGCGCGTATGCTTGAGATTGACGTGGCGCGCGTGCTGCTGCGGCAAGCGCCGTTGTCGCCATTCGCCCACGATCTTCCAGTGCCCGCGCACGCAACGCCGCCGCCATGACGTCGACACGCGAATGGTATGTGCTGCAAACCAAGGCGCGGGGGCAGTCTCTCCCCGCGCGGTTTGTACTTTCCCACGGTTAATTTTGCAACTTCCATTCCGAATCGGAATGGTGAATGCCGGTCGGTGTGCCGAATAGAAAACGACCATTTAGTCGTGTTGCTCTTGGTTGTCGCTCACCGTCGGTCGGTGTTTGGATAGCGT
>JAYYZW010000011.1:0-9997 GCA_036339995.1 Pseudomonadota bacterium | reverse complement strand
ATCCCAACGCACCGCGTATCGCTGGTTCAAACGCGCAGCCGACGACGGCCATCTACCCGCGGCCTACAGCGTCGGAGTGTGTCATCTCAAGGGGAGGGGTGCGAACGAAGACCCCGTTCAGGCGTATCGGTGGTTCCGGCTCGCGGCTGCGGAGGGATACGACAGTGCAACGAGGGCGCTCGAAAAACTCGATCCCGCCACGCTCGCGCGGCCGCGCGATTCAGACACCCGGCCCGCGGGGTAACACCGGTGCAAACAGGGTAGACGGGGGCCTGGCTGCTTCGGGTTCATCGTCGGGCTCGTTCTCCAGCCAACGCAGTACGTCGTGATAGCGGCGGATGTTCTGCACGAAGTGCACCGCCTGGTATCCGCGCGCGTAACCGTGTCGCGCTTTGTTTGCCCACGTCTTGTTCGACAGTTTCGGCAGGTGCTGACGGACCTCGGCCCATCGATCCGGATTGAGACCCGCTTGCTCGGTGAACACACGGGCGTCTTCCAGATGTCCCAGCCCGACGTTATAGGCGGCCAGCGCAAACCAGGATTTATCGGGCTCGGCGATGCGTTCGGGTAGACGGGATCGGAGATCGGCAAGGTATTCAGTGCCGCCGCGGATGCTTTCAATCGGATCGAGGCGGTCGACGGACAAAGCGCGCGCCGTGCGTTTAGTCAACATCATCAGGCCGCGCACGCCGGTTGGCGATTTCGCATCTTCGCGCCAGTGTGATTCCTGGTAGCTCATAGCGGCCAGCAGCAGCCAGTCGACAGCGTATTCCGCCCCGGCATCGATGAAAGCACGGCGGTATTTGGGCAGCCTTTCGTCGTAGTGCCGTAGAAACGCCCGCGCTTCGGCATAGTCGAATTTCTCAATGTGTCCGAAGTACCGATCGCGCAGGATCTTGAGCTCTCCATTGCCGCGCACCGCGTTCAGGAATTCGAGTTGAGCCGACCACAGGCTGTTTTCGGGACCGCGGTGGTAAAGCCAACCCACGGCCTGCGGTGCGCCGATGGCGAAAGCCGCGCGCGTTTCCGGGTAATAGAGACGCGCGGCCGCGAATTCACCAGCCGGTACGACCGCGAAATCGATCTCGTTCCGATCGACGAGATCGAGCAGGTCGTCGATCGAAAGGTCGTCGCGTATCGTCCATAGAAAGCCAGCGCTGGTGGGAAGCTCCTGTTCGAGCACTGCACGCCCCCCACGTCCGCCGGGTGCCGCAATGGATTTTCCGTGCAAATCGTCGATACTTTCGGGCCGGCGATCGCCGCGCCGGTAGATCACGGTTTGCCGCAAGGTCGCGTATGACGGTCCAAACGACAGGCCTTTCGCCTGGCGATTGCCAATCGGGATCAAGGCGGCGGCCAGATGCGCTTTGTTGTGCCGGACGAGTTCGGACAACTCACTGTGGCTGCTCGCGACCACATAGTGCGCCTCCACGCCGAGGTATTCGGCGAATGCCCGGGTCAAGTCGTGTTCGAATCCGCTGTAGCCGTCGGGACCTTCGAAATAAGTCGTTCCCGTATTGAGCGTGGCAATCCGTAGTTTGCCCACCGCGCGAACCGCCTCGACCGTCGATGGCGGACCGGTGCAGGATCCCAACAGCTGGCATACCAGCAACAAAACGGTGGCCCTTATCAAGCGTGATCGTCCACAGTGCGGGAACGGGTGATAGCTGATCGTCATGCAGGATGAAAATTCACAAGACTGATCCCAAACGGTAGTGTGACAAGGCCGCGCGCTGGCAGTTTCGTGCAGTTGCAAGTTGGTTCCGGGCGATATTAGGCTGTGGCCGAATCACATCAACGGACCGGCGGCATGATATACCGTAGCCCGCGCGTCCCCGACGCGTCGTTCCTCGGTTAGAATGCGCGCCGGTCTCTTGAAAGAAGAGAACGGCATAAGAATTCAGGAGAGGTGCCAGAGTGGTCGAATGGGGCTGACTCGAAATCAGTTGAACGCTTAGCGCGTTCCGGGGGTTCGAATCCCTCCCTCTCCGCCAAGCAGTCCTTTCTCTAGGGACCGATTTTTCGCCCCCCCGGAGAAACATCGCAAGGTTCAGCGAGGTGAGACATTGCCGGCCAAATACACGAAGTTGTTAGGCTCAGTCGGCCGCCTTATCTGCTGGCTGGGCTTTCACGACTTTCGCGTCATCGACGCGACGTTCGGCTTCGGAGAAGGTGGCAGCGTTGAGCGGATCGAGTGTCGGCGCTGCGGTCTGAAGAGGATCCGCCATGTGTAAGCCGGTTCGAATCGGCGTTCTGGGCGGCAGCCTTTGCAGCGCCCGGCCGCAAACTCGCCAGAGTGAGTTTTGAGTTGCTATAAAATGGGACTGAATTCAACCCAATTCGCCTACTTAAGTGTTGTGCTTTAACGGAGAAGCACAACGGATTCGCGCGCTACGCAACAATGCGGGGTGGCGCATCGTCGGGCCACGAAATTTCTGAGACGAACGATTGCAATTTACCGTTGTCGTGGGCCGACGAAATTGCGTTTATTCGGCCTAAGCGTTTTGACTTAACTCACTATCGCCATTGGCGGCATGGAGTATTCTCATGAAGGACAAACTGACTTTCGAGGACGAGGATACCGTTGCCATCATTGCGCTTGACGACGGTAAGGTCAACGCGGCCGGATTCGAGATGTTGGACGCGATCAATGGCGCACTCGACCGTGCGCTTGCGGAGTCGCAGGCGGTCGTGCTGCTGGGTCGCCCAGGGATCCTTAGCGGCGGTTTCGACCTTAAGGTCATCAACGGCGGTGACGAAGCAGAATTAAAGCGTCTGCTCCACCGCGGTGTCAGCACCATCATGCGCCTCTATGGGCATCCTCAACCGCTGGTGATTGCGGCGACAGGCCATGCTATTGCCCTCGGGGCTCTTATGTTGTTGGCCAGCGATTACCGGTTCGGCGCCAGCGGCGATTTCAAAATTGGACTCAATGAAACCGCGATCGGCCTCACACTGCCGCTTTTCGGCATCGAACTCGCACAGGCGCGGCTTTCACCGCTTCATCTGACGGAGGCCGCCATCGGCGCGCAGCTTTACGCACCGCAAGCCGCGATCGAGGCGGGCTTCCTCGACGCCGTGGTGCAAGGGGAGGCTATCAGAACGAGTGCGATCGACAAGGCGCGCGCCATGACGGCGCTCGATGCCGCTGCGTTTGCAGCGACCAAGCGCGGTTTCCGGGGGAAGCTGATCGAGCGTGTGATGGCCGAACTTGGGTGAGGCGGTCCGCTCCATGGCGTGGACGAGGGCGACGCGACTCGTTATAACAAGTCGATGCCAGGTCCGCTCACAGGCTACCGCATTGTTGATCTGAGCCGGGTGCTCTCCGGTCCGGCCGCAACCATGTTGCTGGCCGATCAGGGTGCCGATGTCATTAAGGTAGAACCGCTAGTCGGCGACATTACCCGCCAGATGGGCGGCGGCCACGACGGCATGACCTCGGGATTCCTGAACATGAATCGCGGCAAGCGTGCGGTGGCATTGGATCTCAGAAGCGAACAAGGGCTCGAGATCATTCGACGGCTGGCCCAGACAGCCGACGTGTTCGTACAAAACTTTCGACCCGGCGCGATTGAGAAACTAGGCCTCGGCTACGACCTTGTGCGCGCCATCACGCCCGACATCGTCTATGTTTCCATCAGTGGTTTTGGCGAAACCGGCCCCTATGCCCACAAGCGTGTGTACGACCCCATTATCCAGGCACTGTCCGGCTTGACGGATATCCAGGCTGACAGTGAAACCGGCCGGCCATGCATGATGCGCACCGTGATCCCCGACAAGACCACCGCGCTGACCGCGGCGCAGGCGATTACGGCGGCACTGCTTGTGCGCGAACGCGGGGGCAAAGGTCAGCACGTGAAGATCGCCATGCTCGACGCTATGATCGCCTTCCTCTGGCCCGAAGGCATGCTCAACCTGACCGTGGTCGACCAGGAACGCGATCTAAAAGTTGGGCAGATCGCCCAGGATCTCGTTTTCAAAACGCGCGACGGGTACATCACGGCCGGCGCCATGTCCGATCAGGAATGGCGCGGCATGTGTGATGCACTCGAACGACCCGAGTGGATCGCCGACGAGCGCTTTAGTTCAACCCCGGCCCGCATCATCAACGCCAAAGTCCGTATCGCAAAGACGGCGCGCGTGCTTGCAACCCGCACCAGCGCGGAATGGCTGGAACGCCTCGACAGCTACGGCGTGCCCTGCGCCCCCATACTGATGCGGCCCGAAGTGCTCGAACATGCGCAGGTCCGGAACAACCGGCTGATCGAGGAATACGAGCATCCGGTGCTGGGACGCGTACGCCAGCCCCGCGCCGCAGCACGTTTCGAAGGTGCTCCCCAACATCCCCAGCCGATCGCCCCCGCGCTTGGCGCCCACAATGCCGAGGTGCTGCGAGAACTCGGATATTCCTCATCGGAGATTGACGACCTGGCGGCCGCGCGCGTCATCAGCTCGGCATAATCGGGCTGGCTCAATGCATTCCTAATGCCGAGGATCGCACCGACGTTTCATGTCTGGGGTATCGGCACGGCTCGCACCATGCGTGTCTACTGGGCGCTGCACGAGCTCGGATTGGACTACGTCAGCCACCGCGTGCATGCGCGTACGCCCGACATGGACGACCCGGCGTTTCTGCGCGTCAGCCCGGGCCGAAAGATTCCCGCTTTTCAGGCCGGCGAGCTGTCATTGACGGAGAGCGGCGCGATCACCGACTACCTGTTCGCACTGTCCGGCGTGCACCCCGCCGACCGCGACGACGCGGCGCGCATTGAACAATGGAGCTGCTTTGTGCTCATGGAACTCGATGCCACGGCACTTTATGTGCTGCGCCGCCACGAAGATCTCGCGGCGATTTACGGAGAAGCACCTGAGGCCGTCGCATCGGCGCGGGCTTATTTTGGACGCCAGGCACTGGTCATTGCCGAATTGCTCGGTGACGAGCGCGAGTTCATCGCCGGTGGCCGGCTCAGCAAAGCGGACATCTTTCTGAGCACCTGTTGCGACTGGGCGCTGCACTGCAGGCTGGAACTTCCGGAGTCACTGACGGCTTACCACGCGAGGCATACTCGGCGACCCGCCTACCTTGCCGCGCGCAGTGCGAATTTTCCGAGCCGTTGAGCTATCTGAACACAACTGAACGAGGAGTACACCATGCCGGACCGATTGAAAAACAAGCGTGTCCTGCTGACCCAGGCCGACGATTTTATGGGTCCGATTACCGCGGAGGTCTTCACCGAGGAAGGGGCAAAGGTGATTGCCGATACGCGCGACTTAAGCGTGCCGGGCGCCTGTGAGGCGGCGGTCGCCGAGGCCGGCCATGTTGACGTACTGATCGCTAATCTGGCGTCACCCACGTTTTCGGGGACGGCCGCAACCGAACTCGCAGACGCTGATTGGCGCATCCCTTTCGAGCTGATGGTGCATCCGCTGCATCGGCTCGCGCGCGCAGTTCTGCCACAGATGATCGAACGCCGCCGTGGCAAGATCGTCGTTTATGGCAGCGCCTCGGCCCTGCGCGGCATGAAAACGCTGGCAGCATACAGTGCGGCACGCGCGGCCCAACTCGGTTACGTTCAGGCTGTCGGTGTGGAAGTCGCGGCGCATAACGTCCAGTTCAATCTCATTGCGCAGAACTACGTGGAGAGCGAAGACTATTACCCGCCCGAGTTGATGGCGAAAGAATCCTTCGTCAAATCGCTCAAACGGCAAGTGCCGGCGGGCCGTCTGGGTACGCAGCGCGAGGACGCCTACTTCGCATTATTTCTGGCGGGTGACGAAAGCGGTTTCTTTGCCGGCCAGGGCATTCCTTTATCGGGCGGATGGGCCCAGTGAGCGGTGCATATTTAAATCAACGATTCCGTTTGTGGTTTCAGTCGAGAACGCATGGGTGGCGCGAAGTGAAAGCTGGCAGCGGGGTAAAATCAACGTCCCCGTCGGTTTTCATCATGAGCACGATGCCCACTATAAGGGTTACGAGCGCAGCCGCGCCCCGAACATATCTATTTAATCCGGTCGAAAAATAACGGGACCGGCGCATTGGAAAAGCGATTATCAAACATCGCGACAATGTTTGCCGACGGCTGCAGTAGAAATACCAAGATGGCCATGCCCGTCAGCAACAGTATCGTCCGGTACCGGATCCCCCAGATTCCACTGAGCACCATGGAGCGGCCCGGGGAAGCATTTTCGCTCGAGGTGAACGTCAATATTCCAGATTAGTCGTATATGGGTTTCAATGGTGGCCGGGCTCGGCGTCCAATTCGGTGAGCAACATGCATCCCGGCGTATGCGTGATACACATTTCGGGCTTCGCATGCAGCAATGCGTTCTGGGGCGTCACGCCGCAGGCCCAGAACACCGGGACTTCGTCCGCTCGGATCTCGACGGCGTCGCCCCAGTCCGGGCGAGTGATATCCATCACCCCGATCTCCGCGGGATCGCCTTGATGTATCGGCGGACCGTGCGCATGTGGAAAGCGGGCGCAGGTGCGCGTTATTGTTTCAAGATCGGTTTTTTTCACTGGACGCATAGAAACGACCAAGTCTCCGCTGAATCGCCCGGCGGGCGTCGTTTCGATCGAAGTGCGGAACACAGACACTGTCCGATCATATTCGATATGGCGCATTGGGATGCCGGCTGAAACGAGTGCGTGCTCAAAGGTAAAGGAACAGCCCAGCGCGAATGTAACGAAATCCCTGCGCCACAATTTGCTTATCTCGGGGCGTTGTTCAATCAAGTGCCCGCCGCGAGAGACGTTGTAGAGCGGGACGTCCGTACGGATGTCGATATCGCGGCCGAGTTCACGCATCGAAGGATCGCCGGTATCGGAAACGTAGATCAGTGGACAAGGCTTTGGATTCCGCTGGCAATAACGAAAGAAGTCGAGCGCGTCCGCCGCGGGCAGGATCACGACGTTACATTGCTGGTAGCCTGCTGCGAGACCCGCGGTGTGACCGCTATAGGCGTTTGCGCGGATCCTCGATCGGACGTCGTTGAGTGGAAGCTTCTCGAGATCGCGCAAGGTATTTATCTGGTGCGATCGCTCCGATTCGGCCGGCATCTTTCTCAGCTCCTTTGGTGAGCAAAGCTCACCGACGATGCGGCCTTATTGTAGGGTGTATTTTGTCCGTCGTTCTGATCAGCTGCGCTATTATTCGTGCTCGATCACGATGTGGTGAGTGAAAGACCATTCGAGGACAGACGACGTGAAGCAGTACAAAGCGATATTGTTCGACCTCTTTGGGACCGTCGCGCTGTGGCGGCCCGAGTGCATGCCCAGATTTACGTGGGAGGGTAAAACGTCTCCTTCTACCATGGGCGTACTTCAAGAGGCGCTTGAAGAGCACGCACCCGATCTGCTTTTCGGAGATTTTTTCAACGCCTTTACTGCCGCCAATGAGGAGCTTGCCGAATGTCGCGTCCGTGATATGCGGGAGATCCCTTCCGTGCAGCGATTCAAGTTGGCACTCACCAAAGCTGGATTGCTGGATTGTGATGCGACTCACGATTTGGCCCAAGAGCTATCGATTAGACACTTGGAAATACTTATCCAAGCGGTAGAGGTTCCTTCAGATCACACTGAATTTCTGGGACGCGTTTACGAAGTCTATTCCGTTGCCCTGGTTTCAAATTTCGATCATGGGCCGACCGCCCGCCATATCATCGAACGCGACGGCGCCAGGCCGTTTTTCCACCATGTCGTGGTATCCGATGATCACGGTTGGCGCAAGCCGCACGCCAAGATATTCACCGACACCTTGGACCTGCTCGGTGTTGCGCCTCAAGAAGCACTCTTTGTCGGGGATTCAATCGAGGACGATATCCTCGGCGCGAACGGTGTCGGGATGGATATCGCCTGGGTCAACGCGCGTGGTGCCGGCTTGCCGGCCGGGATCCCGAACCCTCAATACGCCATTCGCGCGATCCCGGAGTTGGGCGCCGTTCTGTTTGAGTAACGGTACTGCGATACGAAAGGGGGAAAACGGGCAGAGGGATATCGAGCGATGGATCCAGGGGAGTAGCCTCGGATATGCTTGACCCATCGTTCGAACCGCAGGATCGCATTGGAGATATGTCAACCTCACCTAAGCAGGTGCAGCTCGCGGACGGACGACCGCCGAAACCGGTTGGTACCTATGAAGAGCTCGTAGCACGTGCAGAGTTGCTGATCCCGATTCTCCGCGAACGTGCCGAGGAGACCGAAGAACTCCGCCAGTTGCCGTTGGCGACGAAGAAGGATCTCGAAACAGCGGGCGTTGCCCGTATTCTTCAGCCGTCGCGCTATGGCGGCTGCGAAGGCCATTTTTTCGGAATGGTCGAAATCCTGACGCGGGTCGGCTGCGGCTGCGGCTCGACCGGATGGTGTCTCGCGCAATACATCGGGCATAACTACATGGTGTCGCAATGGCCGGTCGAGGCGCAGGACGAGATTTGGGGTGTGAAACCTGAAAGCCTCATCTCGGGCATCCTGATCCCGCTCAAGGGAAAGGCACAAAAAGTCGATGGTGGTTATCGTCTGAGCGGTCGCTGGCCTTTCGTCAGTGGTGTCAACACGTGCGATTGGTGCATTCTTTCGGGCATGGTCGAGAACCCGCATGGCGACGACGAGGAACGCTATTTCCTCATGCAGAACGGCACTTTCGAGATCATCGATACCTGGCACTCCATAGGCTTGAAGGGATCGGGCAGCCACGACATCGCTGTAGATGACGCTTTCATACCGGATCACAGAACGCTTCCGATCGAATACCTCAAAGGCGGACCTTCGCCCGGTAATCGGGTGAACACCGCGCCCATGTATCAAATGCCTAGCTACATGCAGTTCGGCATCTTGATCACAAGCGCGACGCTCGGAATCGCAGCCGGCATGCTGGAATATTACCGGGACTATATCGCCGGACATGAGGCGTTAATGTCCGGGAAAGTTTCACGCCTGGAAGTGCCGCAACATCTCAAGGTCGCCGAAGCCTCGGTATGCGTCGACTCCGCGCACGCGATTGCGCGCGGTATATGCGATGAAATCGTGGCGCATGCGCAAGCGGGCACGCTGCCAAGCGACGAGGAGCGTACTAAGTACCGCGCTCACGGAGCTTTTATTGGCCGACAAGCGTGGCGCGCAGCCAATGTTATCTGGGATGCGGTGATGGGACGGGGGGTCTATGAAAATAATCCCATTGGACGCAGCTATCGCGACATGTGCGCAGCGAGCCGCCACTTTACCCACAATTGGGATGTGAATGGCGTTTCATACGGTCGGGTCTTGCTGGGATTGCCACTGGATAACCCTTCTCTCTAAACAGCTGCGAAATACAAACGCTGTTTCTGCTGGAGCCACGGCTTGCCTAGCCCGCCGATAGATGGGTCATGGCGACGAAACCGTCGATCTTGGTATCGAGAACTCGATTCGAATCCACCAGATTTTTAATGAAATCCCGCCGTACCCGTGCGCGCCGTTCGCGTTTGCTTTCGCCCTCGATCTCGGGCAGGGCGCGGCCGAAACGGTAGCCGCTCTCGGTCAGGCCCGAGTTACAGATGACGATATCCGGCGCCCGTCTGTTCCACGACGTAGCTGCGCGAAGCCCAAAAGTCCCGTGTATTGGTCACGTTGGCCTGCATTGCGAAAGCCTCGATGCCGCGTTCAGCCAGTACGTCGACGAGATCGAATCCACCGTAGTGATTGCTGTTAAAATGCACGCCGATGACTTTCGCGCCGTTTGCTGCGGCGGTGAGGGCCAGCGCCTGGCCGATCCCGCCGTCCTTGCCGGAGCCGGTGATGAGCACCCGCCTACCTTCGAACGCACTCTCAGGAAATTTGAATTTTTCGAAATCGGCAGTGAATGCCATGTCATTTCTCCGTGGACCTTGTCGAGCTTTGAAGTTAATGGAATACCCGCTTGGAATTCAGATTGTTGAACCTCACCGGGCATGGCCCGGTTCGAGGTCTGCGATCATGCACCGAACATATGTGGAAACTTTTCCCGTTAGCCAACGTGATCTA
>JAYYZW010000010.1:0-28455 GCA_036339995.1 Pseudomonadota bacterium | reverse complement strand
GCTCGACCAGCACAGCGCACAATAGCCCTGAATACGCTCGGTGACTTTCGCTTTCGCCATGAGCTACCTCCTCCGCCGACGCCGCCCTGTATCTCGGCCCGTCTTCGGCGAACAGCGAAATCTGCGCGCCACGGTCATCCGCGGCGCGCGGGATCGATCAATGCGCGAGGTCGTTGGAGTCCGGATCGTGAATGTGGAAGATCTTGCGTATTGTTTCGATCACGGTCCACGTCGCGACTTCGCCCTTGCGGGTATAGAACGTGTCCCCCGCTTTGTAGTCGTGGGTCTTACCGTCTTCACAAACGAGCTGAATCCGGCCTTCTAGCAGTGTGCAGATCTCGTCACCGGGGTAGGGGTATACAAAGCGGCCGGGTGTGCATTCCCAAACACCCGCCATCGTGCGCTTGCCGAATCCGCCTACGTCGAACCGGCCGGAGTGGACCGGATCGCCGTCCAGAACCTTGATGAAATCGAGTTCGGCCATCGGCGGCCAAGGCTCGAGGCCGCTTTTGTCTTTGAGTTCGGTGTAGTCGAGCATTTCAGTGATGCCTCCTGTTGTAGGTGATCCGCTCGCTTCAATCAGATTAGTCGATTAACGCGGGGGTGCTGAATGGTACAAGAATCGGCCGCAAGTGGGCGAGCTGGAATTAAAAGAAAGCCACTTAACGTGGCTTTCGCCCGGAGAGCGCCCGGCCATGAATGGCCGGGCTGGTGCCAATCGAAGACAGCTGCGTACCGCCAGGGATGGCAGAAAACGAATAAATGACCCTATTCCCGTTGCGCGCGAACGGATCCCGCCGGTCAGTGCTCCATTACCGGCCGCGCGCGCTGGTTGTAAAGCAGCTTCCGAAGTGCGGCGAGTTCCTCTTCGGACATGTCGTCCAGCCCCATGCTGAGATCGCTGCCGACTGCCATGCCGCGCTGCAGGGCGGGCCGCTCGCCGAGTTCCTCGAACCAGCGTTTGAAGTATTTGAATTCGTTGATGTCCTGCCCCTGGGCTTCCCAGCCGACCGTCCAGGGATAGGTGATCATGTCGGCGATGGTGTATTCGTCGCCGGCGAGGTAGGGGCTTTCATAGAGACGGTTGTTGATGACGCCGTAGAGCCGGTTGACCTCGTCGGTGAATCGCGTCACGGCATAACTCTGATCGCCTTCGCGATCTTCCAGGCGGCGGAAGTGGCCGCATTCGCCGGTCTTGGGCCCCTGGTTCGCCATCTGCCACATGATCCATTGGGTGACGTCGTACCGGGGGCGCAGTTCCTGCGGCCAGAACATACCGGTCTTCTCGGCGATGTACATCATCATCGCGCCCGACTCGAACACCGATATCGGTTGCCCCCCATCTAGCGGTTCATGATCGATCATGGCCGGCATGCGGTTGTTGGGACCAATCTTGAGAAATTCGTCGGAAAACTGATCGCCGGTGGCGATATTGCAGGGAATCATCTTGTAAGCCACGCCGCATTCTTCGAGCAGAATGGTCACCTTCTTGCCATTCGGCGTGGGCCAGTAGTGGAGATCGATCATGAAGCCTCCTCGCGTCGTATCGCACTTCGATCAAGGGAAAGGAACCTCTGAATAAATCATGGCACACGTGCCTGGCGCCTGAAATCGCGGAGGCTTACGTTACGAATCTTGCCAATAGTCCCCGCTATTACCTGCGATTCATGCCTTGATCTGCAAGACTTCATGCAACATTCACACGCACCATGACTTATTCATAGGTTCCTTACCAGACAGGGTTAGAGTTTGAATCCTTGTACGGAATCACATTTCTGACGCCGCCGAGCGGGTTTTCGACGTCGCCGGTATAACGTGGAATAACGTGAATGTGGGCATGCCAGACCGACTGGCCGCCCGCCTCCTCACAGTTGACGCCGATGTTGAAGCCGTCCGGCGCGTGCGCGGCCTGTAGCAGTTCGCAGACCTCGCGCGTGAGTCCGAAACACGCCGCGTACTCGTCGGCGTCGGTGTCGAACATCGTGCGGACGTGACGGCGCGGCACGACCAGGGCATGGCCCTTGGAGATCGGGAAGGAGTCGAGAAAAGCGAGTGCGAACTCGCTTTCTGCAAGTATGGGTCTTTCCAGCTCACAGAAGATACAGGGGTCGTTCTTGTCCCGGCCGTCGATCATCACGCCATGATATACGACCGCGCTCTCCAGCAAGGGCGCTTTGAAGAGTCGCGGATTGTCGTGTTGGCTAGTGGCTGAGTTCCCAGGCGGCTGTCCACAACGCCACGCAGCTCAGCACGGTCAGGGGTACGCGCAGCCGCGCATACCAGTCAGGCGCCAGGCCCTGTCGAACCGCCAGCAGATCGATGCCTAGCAGGACGAGGAACGCCACGCCGAGTCCAATCAAGGCGCTCGGTGGCGGCAGGACGACCACCAACAAGCCGGCTGCGAGCAATGGCACGACACTCGCAGCGAGCTGCCACCGCGCTACGGCGTGATCGCTTTGCATCGCAAGGCCCCAATGCACCGCCCCCATGAAAGACAGGAAGACGGCAGCATAGACCGTCAGCGCATAAAGACCGGGGCCGCTGACCATGGGGTCGCTCGAAAAAATCGCGGCCGTGGCCGCGAGGAAAGGCAGCAGTCCCGCATAGCCGAGGACGGTGGCGAACAGGCGGACGGAGGGGTTCACTCCGGTGCTGTCAGGGCGCTACTTTCTGAACGCCGGGATCACGTCCTTCGCGAACATCTCCATGCTGGAGCGGATGTGATGCGGCGCGAGGCCGGACAAGGCCATGCCCAGGACCATATGGGTCACGCGGCCGCGCGAGATGTAGTCGGCAATCATTTCGCGCGCATCCTCGGGCGTACCGACGATGGCTTGTTCGCCGAAGACATCAAACTCCTGCTTGGCGATGATCTCATCAACGCTCGGCATGCCCACAATGGCCTGGTCGTCGCCCGGCTTGTCGTTCGCCTCCCCGAACCATTTGGCATAACAACTCGCCGTGTAGTGCAGCGACTGCGCCGCAGTCTCCCAGGCCTGCGCACGGCTTTGCGCGACGTGTACCCAGCGTAGCTGTGCGGTGTTGTATTCCTGCGGGTTGCGGCCGGCGGCGGTGAGGCAGGCGTCATAATGCTCGACCATCGACGGCGGGCCGACCACCTGAAAATGAAAGCCCATCTTGGCGGCGCGCTCGATCGCTTTTTCGGCGAGGGCGCCGAGCCAGATTGGCGGGTGCGGCCGTTGTAGTGCGGGCGGCACGATGCGGATCTCCTTCAAGTGGTTGAACTTGCCTTCGAAGCTCACTTCTTCGTCACTTAGCAGACGCTGGATCAGTTCGATGCCTTCTCTTAGGCGCGCGCCGCGCTCGGTGTGTGAAATGCCCTGGTCGGCGAACTCTTTGCGCCGATATCCCAGGCCGACGCCGAGATCGAAGCGGCCGCCTGATATCAGAT
This sequence comes from Pseudomonadota bacterium, assembly GCA_036339995.1. GTDB lineage: Bacteria > Pseudomonadota > Gammaproteobacteria > JAYYZW01. Next base: position 25,043 of record JAYYZW010000010.1, on the reverse strand, counting down.
CGACCGTGGCGGTATCTTCGGCGATCCGTATCGGGTTGTGCAGCGGCAGCAAGATTAGGAAGGTCCCGATACGGATTCGGGACGTGCGGGTCGCGATGGCCGCTGCGATCGGCAGCAGTGACGGCGAGTAGCCGTCATCGACGAAATGATGCTCGGTAAGCCAAGCGTTGTCGTAACCCATCGCTTCAGAATCGACGATCAAGTCGAGATGTGTCCGATACAAATCCTCCCATTGCACGCGGTTGAATTCGGGATTGCGGAACGGCCATAAAATACCAAATCGCGGAGTCATTGACGCCTCCTTTTCTTTTTTGTAGATGCCGGATATCGGTACCGCGGGATAGCGGGAGTTAGACCGGACGAAAGCGGAAGGTACGCGCCTTCAATCCGTTCGGCAAGGTGCAGGAGGGCGTTCGGGCCGCGTGCGGGATGCCTGCGTCCTCTTTAGCGAGCGCGTTTGCTCGACCATCTTGAGGAGCGCTGGCACCATCGGCGTGGAGAATCGCAATTCGACGTCTCCCAACCAGCCCTCCAGTTCAATCACCCCGACTATTCAACAAAATCATGCAAATCCGCTTCCATGAACACCGCATGCGCCACTGCCAATCGTAATTTCAACAGAGGCGTATATTCGTCCGATTCGTACCAGGCGTGCGCTTCGGCGAGGCTGGGAAACTCGATCAGCACGGGAAAGCTTGGCGACCAGTCTCCTTCGATCTGTTCGCATTCGCCGCCAGCGACACGGTACTTGCCGCCATACTATTTGACTGTAGCCAGGACGCCTTCGCGGTACTCGTCCATGGTGTCGGGATCCGTGACTTCGTAGACGTCGAAAAAACAGAATGTAGCCATCGTATTCTCCTTAACTAACGGTGTTTGCCGGTCGTTGTTCAAGAGTTCGCATTTATTCGTGAGTGGGCGAATGACGAAAACCGCGATGGCCCAGCTGATCCCCATAAGCAATGCCAAAGTGCAAGCCGATCACGTCGACATCGGGCGCCGCGGAAAGTATGGCCAGCGTGAGCGCAAGCCGAGCGCGCGGCAGCGCACTGGGAGCGATGGTGCTCATCGCGCTCGCCGCGATCGCATGGGTGATTATCGTCGCCAATCCGTATTCCCTTGAAGCTTGGTGATGACGATCGACGCGGCGGTGTGCGGCATCGCGTTCAAAGACTTCTGAGAAGACCGCCCACTGCAATGAAGGTATACACCATGATGGCGAACGCCATCGCGCTCAACACAACGGCCGATGCCAAAAGCACGGCGCGCCGCAGGCGGATCTTGAACCGCGCGAACAGGCTGTATCCCGGTTCAATGACGGGCAGAGGCATGGAAAACCGTTTGACCACCAAGTTGAGAAAGAACGACCACAACACGATAGTGATCGCCAGGAAAGCATAAGTCGGGCCGGCCGGCACACCCGGCAGGAAGATGAGCGCGACGAAGGTGACGGCGCCCAGCGCGGCAATTACTCCGAACACCGATTGTGCGCCCTGTAGCCGCCGCGCGATCCGTCCGTAAAACTCCAACATCGAAACGAGACTTCCGGTCCGCCCCTTCGGATGATGCAAAGCGGCGGCATTTCAGATCTAGCGAACCGGTCAATCGGTCACCGGCACCCTAAACCACATCCCCGCCATCAATCTAGATTAGTCGAAAATTCCGAGACATTCGGGAGCCGCATGGTCCATACTCGATAGAAGCCGTGATTCCGCTCCGTGACGACAATCCGCATTTTCTGACGCCCTATGTCACCGTCGGCATCATCGCCCTCAATGCGTTTGCCTGGTTGGCGCTGCAGGGCCTGGGTACCGAGCCCGCGCTTGCGCGCTCGGTCTGTACGCTCGGACTGATACCGGGTGCTCTGCTGAGGACACTCGAATTGGGCACGCGTATCCCCGTCGGGACGCATACTTATTGCATTATTACCGATGCGGCGAACTGGACTTCGATGCTGTCCCACATGTTCCTGCATGGCAGCTGGATGCACTTGATAGGGAATATGTGGTTCCTCTGGATCTTCGGTAACAACGTCGAGGACTCCATGGGCCATGGCCGCTTCGTCGTGTTCTACTTGCTTTGCGGCCTAGCCGCGGCCGTGCTGCAGATGGCGTCGGATCCGGCATCGGGAATACCCATGGTCGGCGCTTCAGGTGCGATTGGCGGCGTGATGGGCGCCTACGTAGTGCTGTACCCGCGCGTGAATGTCCACATGCTGTTCTGGTTCGGCTTCTACGTCACGACGTTCGCAATCCCGGCTATTTGGATGCTCGGCTACTGGTTCCTGATCCAGTTTTTGGGCGGCGTCATTTCGATCGGCGCGCAGGGCGGTGGGGTCGCATTTTGGGCGCATGTCGGCGGCTTCGTCGCTGGTGCCATATTAGTGCTGGGGTTTCGCGACCTCAAACTCCTCGCGCGCCACCCTTACTACGGCAGGCAGCGGCGAGCGCCGGGTGCCTACCGGCGGCTGCGCTGAAACGGCGCCCCGGCGAAGAGGTCGAAACTGAATCGCGAAATTTTAGCGCGTCGGTCGCGATCGACCTTCGCTCAGCCGCCTTCCTGCTCAATCACCGACGGCAGCCGTGACACCGTGGAGCTTTCCTCATCTCTCCAGAACGAATCTCGTTCCTTCCGATGACCGGTCCCATGCCAGGTCCAATTGTTGTTTATTTGCGCCCATAAAGTCGATATTGATCTCTCCATCATCAGGACTCGGTCACTTAGGCCACCGTGTGCATAGTTAGTCCGGATATCGAACAAGTATCCCCGCGACGCCCGTGTCAACGCGTTCGCTGTGGATCACTGCGTAGCCCGGCGTCAGTGCTGCGAGTTCTGCGGGACCGCGTGCATCGCTCAGGATCAGGTGCCAGCGGCATGGCGTTTTTCCGGGGTGATTTCGATCTGGCGCCGGCCAGCTCAAGCGGCGGCTGTGCAGCATCACGCTCTGCGGATAATGTGAATGGATGCATTCGCGCGGAGGTACGTGCGCGGGGGCTGACTGGAGGGTATCGAGCATCGCCTGCTTCACCCGCAGATCCGCGAGCGCATGTTCGCGTGCCGGAGGCATCAACCAATAGCGGCTACTAGCGAACGCGGAGAGTACGCCGGGCAGGTCACGCGTCGAGAAACGTGCCGCGAGCACCCCGCTACCCGTCAATGCCAGCAAAACGAGCACTACGGCCGGGATGCGCATGAGAAGGCGTCGATCGATCGTGGGGCGATGTTCCGCTACGCTCCCGACGCCCACGACGGCGTATATCATGATGAGTGGCAATCCGGCATATACCAGCCGCGCGATCACGTGCGGAAACGGCCAAATCAAAAGGACGCCGACGTAGGCGAGTAGGTAGCAGGCATCGACCTGCAAAGTCCGCAAGCGGTACCACCAACTTTTAAGAACAAAGGGCGCCAGCGCGATGACGGCGATCCCTATTGCCATGCGCGGCGCTGGTTCCCAGGCCGAGAGGAGGGCCGCGAAGAGCAGGTTGGCATTGCCGGTCACTGTATGGATCAAACCGGTCGTGCCGCTTGCACGATAGTAGTTATAGATCTCAAGGTAGGCAGCACCGCTGCCGAGGTTGAGTAGTTCGACGATCACTGAGGGCGTTATCGCGACGGCGCCGATCATTAAAGCATGACGGTTACGGCGGACGATCACCACGAGGACAAGGGCCGCAATGATGAGGATCCCGACGCCCCGAGTGATGGTTGCAAGCCCGGCGAGCACGGCCGCCCACCACCACAGGCGCGGCTCCGTCGCGGCTCGGGCAGCGGCGCAAAGCGCTCCGTTCGCGAGCATCAAATAGAGAAACTCGCTCCAGATCTCGCTGCTGTAAAGCACCGTAGCGGGGAGGAGCGCGAAGGCCCACAGCACGAGCAAGGCGGTCGTACGGTCTTCGGCGAGCGCCGCGGCAAAGAGGTACAGGGTTAACAATCCCCCGATCAGAAAGATCGTCTGCACGAGATGAACCTGCTCGAGATCAGATCCCGAGGAACCGGCCCAGCCGAGAAGCAGCGAGTAGAGCGGCGGCAGGTGGGTTGCCTGCCCGACGTAGTCGAGGAGCGGATCAGCGGGTACAAACGGTGAAAAATATTCCGCCATCAGAACGTAAAGCGCGCCGTCGACCTGAAAACCCGAGAACTGGGCGCCCAGGGTGAAAGGAAAATACGCGGCGCTGGTCAAAACCAGCGAGACTATTAGAGCGAAGCGCCAGATGCCAGGCGTAGTAACAGAGGGTTCGGGCGACACGGCAGTTTCCGTCATGCGGTTGATGCAAGGGTACGATCTTCGCCTGTTCGAGTGAATGTTTCGACGGCGCCAAACTGGTAATCAGGTGACAGACGCCGTTTAATTCAGCGTCACTTCAAGGCACCATACAGGGTTTCCGACTCGTTACTGATCCCATGGATTCGAATACCCCCATCATCGTCGGCGCCGGTCAGTACGTATCCCGCGAGCGGCAGGAAGCGGACCAGATACTGTCACCGGTTGAGATCGCAGCCGAAGCGGCCCGGCGAGCGCTTGCCGACGCCGGCGGCGACAGCGATCTTGCGTCTCACGTCGATACGCTCGCAGTCATGCGCCTGTTCGAACACTCAGTGCGTGATAGCGATATGTGGGCGAATCCTTTCGGGTCGCCGAGTAATGTGCCGTGGTCGGTAGCGCGTCGCGCGAACGTCAAACCGCGCCGCGCAATCTATGCCGAGGTCGGCGGACAAATGCCCCAGCGCATGGTCAATTACTTTTGCGAGCAGATCCATGCTGGAGAAGCGCGGATGGTCGTGCTGACGGGAGCCGAAGCCATCGCGACGATTCGAGACGCCACGCGCCGCGACATCGAACTCGACTGGCGCGAGGACCTCGAAGGCGAGTTCGAAGATCAGTGGAACGATGAGCCGATGGTGAGCGACTACGAATTCCGCCACGGCATCGCATTTCCGATCCACGTGTACGCGCTGTTCGATCAGGTGCGCCGACACGAGCTCGGCCTGTCGCTTGACGCCTACCGCATGACTATTGCCAAGCTCTTCGCACCGTTCAGCGCCGTGTCCGCCGGCAATCCCTACGCGCAGTTCCCGGTTGAGCACGACACGGAATTTCTGGCGACGGTGTCGAAGAAGAACTATTCCGTCTGCGAGCCTTATACCAAGTGGATGGTCGCGCAGGACGCCGTAAATCAGGGCGCGGCGGTGCTCCTGACCTCGGCCGGCGTCGCGAGGGACCTTGGCATCGCCGAGTCGCGCTGGACCTGTCTCGCGGCCTATGCCGACGTCGACGATGTGACCGTAGTCCGGCGTCCGCGCCTCGCGGCTTCTCTCGCTCAGGAAATTGCGGTGTCAAAAGCGCTGGATGAAGCGAACGCCAGCATTGGCGACATAAGCCACATCGATCTCTATAGTTGCTTTCCGATCGCGGTCTCGGGCGTGTGTGCGCACCTCGGCATCGATCCGGCGGACTCGCCGCCGCTGACCTTGACCGGCGGGCTGCCGTATTTCGGCGGGCCGGGCAGTAACTACAGCATGCACGCCATCGCCGAGATGGTCGATCGCATCCGGGCCGAACCGGATACCCGCGGCATTGTCGTCGCCAACGGTGGTTACCTGTCCAAGCATTCGGTCGGCATATACTCAGGCCCCCTGCAATCGCCCTGGCGCTCGATGTCGAGCGCGGCCGAGCAGCGCCGCGCAAAGGCCGGGGATTCGGTGCGGGTCGTCGAAGAAATGGCGGGCCGCGGCCGCATCGAGAGCTACGCGGCGATCTATCGTCGGGGTATTCCGGCATCTGGATTTATCGTGGGACGTCGTGAGGATGACGACGCGCGTTTCCTCGCATTGGTGAAACCCGATGACGCGACGGCGCTCGACGTGCTGTTTCGTGACGAGGTCATCGGTACCGCGGTGACGGTGTCGAATGCAGAGGGTTTGAACTACTTCGCGCTTGCGCAGTGATCGGCCCGGCATTTTCGACGACGGGGCGTTAGTATGAATCGCCCGCAAGCGGGCTCCTACGAGGGGCGATAATGGCGGGAGTTCCGTAGGAGCCCGCTTGCGGGCGAACAAAAAGCTGCCTCACATTTTGAAACGGTATTCGAACACCGATATCAAGAGAATCCAATTATGAGTATTCCCGATCTCCAGCAATTCGGCTTCGAGGCCGAATACCAGGCCGTTTACGACATGGCCTACCGCTACGCCCGAGAAGAGCTTTATGAGTTGTGCGTGAAGATGGACCAGGAGGACTGGTTTCCCGAGGATGAATTCCGCGCGCTTGGGAAGCAGGGCCTGCTCGGCACCACCGTGCCGGAGGAATACGGCGGGGCCGGCATGGACGTGCTCGCGCAGTGCTTCATATGCGAGGCGATCGCGTACTGGAACCACACTTTCTCGGCGTCGCTGCTCGCGAGCGAGAACCTTTGTATCAACAACCTCGTGCGCAACGCCAGCGAAGACCAGAAGCGCGAATACCTGCCGCGTTTTTGCGACGGCAGCGCCATCGGCGCGCTCGGCATGACCGAGCCGGGTGCCGGTTCCGATGCACTGGGCAGCATGGCCACCACGGCGCGACGCGACGGCGACGATTTCGTACTGAACGGCCGCAAGCTTTTCATCACCAACGGCCCCGTCGCCGACGTGCTGCTGGTGTATGCCAAGACCGACCTGGCGCGTAAGCAGCGCGGAATCTCGGCCTTCATCGTCGAAAATACGTTCGACGGGTTCAGCGTCGCGCAGAAGCTCGACAAGATGGGCTGGCGCGGCAGTCCCACCGGAGAACTCGTATTCGACGATTGCCGGGTCCCGGCGGGTAACCTCGTGGGTGAGGAAAATGCCGGCCACATCATCATGATGAGCGGGCTAGACATCGAACGCGTGATCGCCGCCTTCTACTCGCTCGGCCTCGCGCAGCGCGCCCTCGACCTTGCGGTCGAATACGCGACCGTGCGCAAGCAGTTCGACCGTCCAATCGGCGACTTCCAGATGGTGCAGGCCATGCTCGCCGACATGTATACCGACGTCGAAACCTTGCGCGCTTTGACTTATCAGCTCGGGCGCGAGATCGTCGATCTCGAAGCCGGCGAAGGCGGGCGCGGCGCCGTGCACAAACGATCGGCCGCAGTGCTGCTGCACGCGGGACGGTCGACCATGCGGGTACTGGACAACGCCGTGCAGATCCACGGCGGCATGGGCTTCATGATCGAGACCGAGGCCAATCGCCTCTATCGCAGCGGTAAGGTCATGGAGATCGGCGCTGGCACCAACCAGGTGCGCCAGCTGATCATCGCGGCCGAACTGCTCAAGGCCGCGGCTGGCTGAAGGCGGAGCCTCAGCACCATACGTCCGACCGGCTGACAGGCTGTGCCACTCAATAAAGAGCAACTCGAGCGATACGAAAAGGACGGCCTGTGGTTTTTCCCCGCGTTGTTCGGGCCGCGTGAAGTCACGGCGCTAAAAGCCGAGCAGGAACGCATCCTGACCCTCGAGCTCGATTCACACTTGAAGGCCGAGAGCGGGGAGTTCCTGGGCACTACGGCGATGGATCGCGTGAGCGATCTTTACCAGCGCTTGCTCTGCGACGAACGCCTGCTGGGCCACGCGGAACAATTGCTGGGCGCGCCCCTTTATTGCCACCAGTACAAGATTATTCTCAAGCATCCCCTGGGCAAGCTGTCCCTGCCGTGGCACCAGGACTACGGGCCGTGGCTGCACCACGACGGCATGCCGGAGCCAAGGGCGTTGAGCATCGGCATCTACCTCGACGAGGTGACCGAATTCAACGGTCCGATCGTCTATATCCCGGGTTCGCATACCGGCGGCCTGAACGATTTCGAGATCCTGGAGGTTCCGGGCACGACGCCGATTCCCAGCCTGTCCGGGCGTAGCGTCGCGGCGTTGGCGGCGCGCTACGGCATCGTCGCGCCCAAGGGGCCGGCCGGCTCTGCAGTCATTTTCGATTGTTGCACGGCGCATGCCTCCGGTCCCAACCTATCGCCGTGGCCGCGTCATCTGATCTACCTGAGCTACAATCGGCTCGACAACGCCATCCGCCGCCCGACCCGACCGGATCACTTCGCGTCGCGCGAATTCATCCCGCTTGACGCGGCGCCGGCCGCCGACTTGCTGGTGGGATCTTGATGAAATAGAAATTCTACGCGTATTAGAACAACTGCGGTTGCAGCGCGGTGTCCTCGGGTTCACGAAAGTTGGACAAGCCGACGCCGGCCAGCCGGTAGCGGGTTCTTTCGGGCAGGTCGATTTTCGCGAGCAGCGCGAGCGCGGTCGCGTTCAGATCGCTGAATGAGGCCGGCGGTGACGCGGGCGTTTTGCTCCGCGTGACGATTCGGAAATCGCTGGTCTTGAGCTTGATTACCACCGTGTGCGCGCGGCGTGCTCCGGGATCGTGCTGGCGCCACACACGCTCGGCAAGTGCTTCGATAACCGGTGCGAGGTCGCCCAATAGACGGTCTTTGTCGAAGGTCGTCTCGGCCGACAGGGACTTACGGGGCCGGTGCGGCCTGACAGCATTGTGATCGATGCCGCGGGCGAGTTCGAACAGCCGCCGGCCGAATTTGCCGAAGCGCACGATCAACTCTTCCAGGGGCCGTTCGCGCAGATCATTGACCGTCTCGATGCTGAGTTCGTCGAGCGAAATCGCGGTCGCCTGCCCAACGCCCGGGAGCTTGCTTACGGGCAGGGGGCTTAAGAAGGCTTCCACTTCGTGGGGGCGGATCACGAAGAGCCCGTTGGGCTTGCGCCAGTCAGAGGCGATCTTCGCCAGGAACTTGTTAGGCGCGACGCCGGCCGAGGCAACGAGTTCGGTCTCGGCTTTGATGTCGGCGCGGATGCGCCGGGCGACATCGGTCGCCGTCGGGATCCCCTGTTTGTTCCGGGTGACGTCGAGATAGGCCTCATCGAGAGACAGCGGTTCGACCCGGTCGGTATAGCGCCGGAAGATCGTGCGCACCTGCATCGAGACCGCACGGTAGCGCGTGAAGTCGGGTGCAATGAAGACCGCGTCAGGGCAGAGGCGCTCGGCGCGGGCTGCGGGCATCGCCGAATGCACACCGAACGATCGTGCTTCGTAGGAAGCCGCGCAGACCACCGAGCGCTTGGCGCGCCAGGCGACGAGCACGGGGCGCCCGCGAAGCTCCGGGCGGTCGCGCTGTTCGACCGACGCGTAGAAGGCGTCCATGTCGACATGAACGATCTTGCGCTGGGGAGGTACCGGCGCGTTCACAATGATGCGTAGTGAACGGCCATCGCCAGGCGCTGCGCCGGGTTCGGCATGCGGCCTGCTAGCGCCCCCATGTTCTCGACCATGTGTTCGACCTTGCTGGTTGCAGGGATCGCGCAGGTTACCGCCGGATGCGAAACGATGAATTTCAGGAACAATTGCGCCCAGTTGGCGCAGTCGATGTCACGAGCCCAGGACGGCAGTGCTTGCCCGCGGACGGGATCGAACAGGCGGCTGCGCTGAAAGGGGCGATTGGCGACGACGGCGATCCCCCGATCCTGCGCCAGGGGCAGGAGCCGGGTTTCGGCTTCGCGATCAATGATGTTGTAAGTCAACTGCACGAAATCGATGGGCTCGGTACGCATGATCTTTTCTAAGTCATCGTGGCGTCGGCCATGCGAGGTGGTTACCCCGATGTAACGCACGCGCCCTTCGGCCTTCCATTCCTTCAAGGTGGCGAGGTGTGTGTCCCAGTCGAGCAGGTTGTGGACTTGCAGCAGGTCGAAGCGCGGCACCCCCCACAAGCCCTGGGCGTGCTCCATCTGTTTGACACCCAGCCAACGGCCCGGGATCCACACCTTGGTCGCGGCGAAGAGGGTCGGGGTCTCGCCGAGTTCTGCAAGACAATGCCCGATGATCTCCTGTGAAGTGCCGTACATGGGTGAGGAGTCTATAAGACCGCCGCCGCGTTCGAAGAAGGCCTGCAGCACTTTCACCCGCACCTTGCGCTCGTGCGCGGAACCGCCGACGTCAAAGGTAAGCCATGAGCCCATGCCGACGGTGGGGATTTTCTCGCCGGTCGCGGGGATGACACTGAGCGCAGTCTCTGGGAGCGTGGGCGGCTCGAACGTCTCGGCGAGCACGGCGCGTGGCATCATTGCGATGCCCGCGGCTGCCTTGAGCAGGGTGCGGCGGTTGGGCATAGGATTAGGATAGCAAGATTCCTCTGCACCGCTTTCGGTCGCAGCGGATCGGCGATACATTGCGACCGGGATGCTCCAATTCGCCGATCTTGTGGCCGATCTGCGCGCTTGGCTTGAGCGCGGTCAAGCGAATGCCCTTCACCGACCGGCAGAATCACCTGTCGTAGGAGCCCGCTTGCGGACGCATGTATTTGCGGAAAGATTCGCGCGAAAGTTCTGCCAGCGGGCGACGTCTTCGGCGGAAACGAGTAGGTCATCGAGCGGCACGGAACCGGGGTGTTCACGCGGGCCGCCGAGGAAAATTTCCATCGCGCCATTCACTCGAATGAGCCGGCCGCTAGCGTCGACGAGCCCGGCGGGTGTGGGAATCTCGTCGAGATTGAGCGCATTGTCCGGCGCGATGGATTTGTTTCGCCCGCGTTCGAGCACTTCGGTGACCACCTCAGCGAGCGCCATGAAACCGGCGCTGCTCCTACGCGTAACCCCCGAAGGCGAAACCCGAATTGATGGTTTTCTTGACGATATCGGATTCGTGCCCGGACAGTATCAAGGCCGTTCCCGGCAGGCTTTGTTTGAGTATGAGGGGAAGCCGAGAGCGATCGTCCCAGGCAATCTTGGGTGAGACGATCGCAACGTCGAATCGTTGTGAAGAAAGCACCTCGGCGAGCGCCGGCGCGTCGTTGGCGATGCTGATGGCGACGTCTTTAAAGGTTCGCGCCAGTACCAGCTGACAGAGTTTGCTATCGCTCACATTGGAGTCGATGATGAGGATGGCGGGCGCGCTGGACATCATCAGCAGCGAGTGGGACTCTTAGCCGACCGTCCGGTGACGTTTTCTCTAAGATGAAGCCGTGAACCGGCGCTCGGAAAATACCCCCGGCACACTCCAAATTCATTGCTCATCGGCACCCCGATCTGGCCTAGTCGGCTAGATATTGTGTGATCTGTGGTGTCAAAGCACAAGCTAGGCGGATGTCGGACTTAAGGAATCGTAGCGATACGGGCGAGAGAGGGCGGCAGAATAGTCGTGGGCTTTTGCGTTTCGTACGTTTTAGAGGCGGCATACCCGCCAACAGCCGCCGTCCGCCGGTCGGGCCATCGGTGCGATTCCGGCGCTTCATCTCCGTGTTTTAATCCCTGAGTTTGAAACGCTGTATCTTGCCAGTCGCGGTTTTGGGCAGATCGCTGACGAACTCGATCCAGCGGGGGTATTTGTACGGGGCGAGCTGCGATTTGACGTGGGCCTTGAGGGCGGCGGCCAGTTCGTCGGACCCCGTCACGCCCGGCTGCAACACGACGTAGGCCGCCGGCTTGATCAGCGCCGCGTCGTCCGCGCGCCCCACCACGGCGGCTTCCATGACCGCCGCATGCGTTATCAACGCGCCTTCGACTTCGGTCGGTGAAACGTAAATGCCCCCCACTTTGAGCATGTCGTCGCTGCGGCCGCAATACACGTAGAAACCGTCTTCGTCGATCTGGTATTTGTCTCCCGTGCGCGTCCATTCGCCCATGAACGTGTCCCGAGTCTTGTCGCGATTGTTCCAATACATTAATGCCGACGTCGGTCCCGATACCTGTAGTTCACCGATCTCGCCCCGTGCAACGGCCGCGCCTTCGTCATTGACGATACGCAACTCATAACCGGGTACCGGCTTACCCGTCGTGCCGTAGCGCAGGGCACCGGCGCGATTCGACAGGAAGATGTGGAGCATCTCGGTCGAACCGATGCCGTCGAGGATGTCGACGCCGAAATGGTGGCGCCAGCGGCGCGCGATGTCTGCAGGCAGGGGCTCTCCCGCAGAGATGCAATGACGCAGGTTCAATTCGTCCGCCGCCGGCAATTCGGAATGTGCCAGGAGGGCCGCGTAAAGCGTCGGCACACCGCAGAAAATCGTGACCTTCTGTGATCGCAATCGTTCGAACACGGCCGCGGGCGTAGGACGTTCGGCCATGAGCAGGGTCGTCGCACCGACGCTCAAGGGAAAACTCAGCGCGTTACCGAGACCGTAAGCGAAGAAGATTTTCGCTGCGGAGAACACCGTATCGTTTTCGTTAATGCCGAGCAGGGGGCGCGCGTAGAGTTCGGCGGTCTGGATCATGCTCGAGTGCACGTGCACCGTGCCCTTGGGTGTGCCGGTTGAGCCCGAGGAATAAAGCCAGAAGCAGGCGTCGTCGGCGCAGGTAGGTGCGATCGCGGGATCGGGCTCTGCGGCGTCGATGAGGCGAGCGAGTTCGTCCTGTCCCCGCTCGCCGGTGCCGCTGGTGATCAGCCGCTCGAAGCCTGTCACGGATTCGAGCAGGGGTTCGAACAGCGGTTGGACTGCGCCCGAGACGATCGCGACCCGCGCGCGGCTGTCGGTAAGCATCCAGGCGTAATCGTCCGCCGTCAGCAGGGTATTCACCATTACCGGCAGGATACCGGTGCGGATAGCGCCCAGGAATACACTCGGCAGCTCGAAGGAATCGTGCATGCACAGCAGCACGCGCTGCTCCGCATCGAGTCCGATCCCGCGGAGCATCACCGCCGCGCGGGCCGAGCGTTCGTTGAGATCGGCAAAGCTATAGCGGCCCGCATCGTCGATGTAGGCGCATTTGTCGGCGCGATCACCGCGGAGGTTTCTGGACAGCAAGTCAAAAGCCGCGTTGTACTCCCGCGGCACCTCAATGATCGGCGGCGAGGAGCCGTGATCGGCGCGGCTCTGGCCCCACATCAGAATTCAGGCGCCAGGGTTAGCCTGATTCCGTCCAGGTGCTCGGTGTAACCGATCTGACAGGCGAGCCTGGAATTGTCCTGAAAGTTGCCCGTGTCTTCGACCATGATCTGCTCGTCTTCCGCGCGCGCTTTCAATCGTTCCGTCCATTCTTTATCGACATAAACGTGGCAGGTGGAACAGATGCACTGGCCGCCGCAGATGGCCTCGACCGGCAGGCCCGCGTCGCGCAGGATCTCCATCATCGTGTAGCCTTCTTCGGCCGAGAGTTCGTGTTCGGTTCCGTCGCGGTCGGTGGCGAAGACCACACCCATTGTTAAAGCCTTACGTAGGGGAAATCGACCGGCTGATTATTAATGCCCAACCGCGGTGGCGCAATCCAGGGCGCGAATCCGCCCTGTTCGGTCACCTGATGCATGAGCGAGAGAATGTAATCGCGGTCCTCGTCGCTTGGCAGCCATTCGCACTGACGCGCCTGCCACTCATCGGCGCCGAGGATGACGCCGTCGGGCGTAACCTTGGTGTTGGCAAAGCGTCCGATCTGGCGATGGAAGGCGCGATGAGGAAGCCTGAGTTCGAAGTCGATGTCCCGATCTGCGATGATCTTGTTCCAGCGATCGATGCCGCGTTGGCAATCGTCAACGTAGTCGTCGCGCAGGCGCTCGTTGATCGCCGCCAACGCGGACACTTCGCTTTCGACGAATCGACCGTCTTCGATTTGCAGCACCCCGTACGGTTCATCTTTCAACTGATGATCGTCGGTCAGTCGGGATTCCTGGTAGCGGCCCTTGATTCCCTGGGTAAAGTAATTGGCAGCGTTGGTCGACTTTTCCGCGCCAAACAGGTCTTCAGACACACTGAAGTGGAAGTTGATGTACTTCTGCACGGTCGGAAGATCGATCGCACCGTGTTGCCGGACGTCGTCGATCCTCTTTTCGCGCATGAGCTCACAGGCTTTCTGTACGATGCGACTGACGCCGGTTTCTCCGACATACATGTGGTGGGCTTCTTCGGTCAGCATGAACTGGCAGGTACGGGCAAGCGGATCAAAGGCCGATTCCGCCAGCGATGCGAGTTGGTACTTGCCGTCGCGATCAGTGAAAAACGTGAACATAAAGAACGACAGCCAATCCGGCGTAGGTTCATTGAAGGCGCCTAGAATGCGCGGCTTATCCGGGTCACCCGAGCGTCGCTGCAGGAGTTCCTCAGCCTCCTTGCGGCCGTCGCGGCCGAAGTAGGCCATCAGCAGGTAAACCATGGCCCACAGATGGCGGGCTTCCTCGACGTTTATCTGGAACAGGCTGCGCATGTCGATCAGCGACGGCGCGGTGGCCGCGAGGCGCTTCTGCTGCTCGACCGAGGCTGGTTCGGTGTCTCCCTGAGTCACGATCAGGCGGCGCAGGGGACCGCGGTATTCACCCGGCACTTCCCGCCACACGGATTCGCCCTTGTGATCGCCGAAGTTGATGCGTTTATTCTCGCTGTCGGTTTCGGCGAGAAAGATCCCCCAGCGATAGTCCGGCATCTTGACGTAGTCGAACTGCGCCCAGCCTTTCTTGTCGACGCTGATCGCAGTGCGCAGGTAAATCTCCTTGTCCTGGTGTCGCTCTGGCCCGCAAGCGTTCCACCACTCCAGGAATTTGGGGTGCCAGCTTTCCAGCGCGCGATTGAGTTTGCGATCGGCTCTGAGATCGATGTTGTTCGGGATCAATTGGCTGAAATCGACTCGTGCTGTCATGGTGGTTTCGCTCAGGCGCGGCGCTTTTGAAATCGGGGACGCTGGCCGGTGCCGTAGAGTACCAGCGCACCTTTTTCGCCGATGGCGTTTGGCCGTTGAAAGATCCAGTTCTGCCACGCGCTGAGGCGCGCGAAGATCTTCGATTCCATGGTTTCAGGTCCCGGAAAACGCAGGTTGGCCTCCATGCCGGTCAAGGCGTCGGGCGAAAATCCCGCGCGCGCCTCGATCACGATTCTGAGTTCCTCTTCCCAGTCGATGTCATCCGGTATGAAGGTGACGAGACCGAGTTCCATGGCGCGTTCCGCTTCAAGCGGTTCGGCGATCGAGGTCCGTAGATCGGAGATTGCATCGAGTTCGTGCTGGAAACGTGCTTCGAGGCGCGTGATGCCATTGACCATCGCATAGCACCCGAAATTGAGTTCGCTTAAACTCACCGTCGCCGGCGGTGCCTCGTCATCTTCGAATTGACCTGCAAGCATGTAGCTCTGGTCGGCCGCGAGCACGAGTTCGAACAGGGTGCCGGCGAAGCAACTACCGGGCTCAATTATCGTGAACAGGCTTCGCGCGGAGACGTCGATCCGCTTCAGCACGCGGCGGGCGAAAAGCAGGATCTCGCGCACCAGCCAATGTTCCGCGCGGGCTGCTAGGATCCGATCGGCGGCGAGTACCTGCTCCGAATCCCCTTCCGATCGGAACATCCAGGTGCCGATTGCTTCTTCGTTGAAGCGCAGGTGCAGGATCGCATCGTCCAGTTCGCGCATGATCGCGAGCGGCCAGAAATCGGCCCCCGCCGCGACGATGGCGTCGGCGGTGTCGGGCAGCGGCGCGGGCGGCGATTTAAAGGCGAAGGTCGCGAGACCGCGATTACGCTCGATGACGACTTCGAGGTTTTGATAAGTGATCGTATCGTCACCAAAGCGGCGGGCGAGCGGAGGGAGGTGGACACCGGCGGCGTCTCCCGGTCGATCGGAGTACGCGGCCAGATGCTCCGCGCGTTCCGCAACGCGGGCGTCGAACGAAGACAGGGGCACGATTTCATCGACCAGCCGCCAGTCGACCGCGCGCTTGCCGCGGATACCTTCCTCCACGGTACAGAAGAAATCAGCGTGGTCGCGGCGCACGTGGCGCTTGTCCACGAGACGCGTGAGTCCGCCCGTGCCCGGCAGCACCGCGAGCAGCGGTAACTCGGGCAGGGATACCGCGCTCGCGCCATCGTCGGCCATGATGATCTCCCCGCAGGCCAGGGCCAGTTCGTATCCACCGCCGGCGCAGGAGCCCTTGATTGCACAGAGATACGACTGTCCTGAACCCGCGTGGGCGTCTTCCATGCCGTTTCGCGTTTCGTTGGTGAACTTGCAGAAGTTAACTTTATGTTCGTGCGTTGCTCGCCCCAACATCTTGATGTTGGCGCCGGCGCAAAAAACCCGATCATTGTTTGAATGAATGACGACGCAGCCGACCTCTGGGTGCTCGAAGCGCAGGCGCTGAACGGCGTCGTACAGTTCGATGTCTACGCCGAGATCGTAGGAATTCGACTTGAGTTCGTAGCCCTCGCCAATAATTCCCTCCTCGTCGACGTCCAGACCCAGCCACGCGACGCGGCCGTCGACCCGTAGATCCCAATGGTGGTAGTGATCGGGCGAGGTCTGCAAATCGATCGCGCCGGCGGGTACGTTCTGCATGGAGGATTTGTCGGTGGTATTCACGGGTTAGGCCGTGGTTGGTCCGACCAGTTTGCTCGGAATGAATGCGCTTACGGGTGCAATTTCGAGCAGCTGGCGAAGGGTTTCGTCCACGCTGGAGTGTGAACTGTCGACGCGGACATTCGCACGGCTGTAAAGCGCTTTTCGCTCCTTCAAGATGCGCTTGAGATCGGCCATGGCGTTACGATGCCTGGCCATCGGCCGGTGGTCGCCCTGGGCGAGCACGCGTTCCATGTGTTCTTGCGGCGAGGCTGCCAGCCATACGGTGTAACAGGACTTCAGTAGTAGCTCGTAGGTTTCGGGTTCCGATACGAGGCTGCCACCGACCGCGACGACGGCGCGGTCGAAACGTTCGAGCGTGGCGCTTAGCGCGTCCCGTTCGAAGCGGCGGTAAGCTCTCTGACCGCCCAGCGAAAAGATCTCGTTGACGCTCATGCCTGCCGCGCGTTCGATTTCCTGTACGAGTTCGACGAAGGGGACGCCGGCGCGCTTGGCAAGCGCGGCGCCGATAGTGCTTTTGCCGGCGCCGCGAAGCCCGATTAAGGCGATGCGGGTCGGCTGTTGATCACCGGCATCGCCGGCCGCGCTGATGCTTGTGTTCATACGGCGCAGCGTTTCCTCCGAGGCGGCTCGCAGCCGTTCGCGCAACAGCAGGTATTCGACGGGTCGTTCGTCGAGGGCGTCGACGAGGTCGTCGATGGCGACGTTCATAGCCTCGGCGATCGCTTTCAGTAGAAGGATGGAGGCGTTGCCCTTGCCCGCTTCGAGTTGCGCCAGGTAACGCTCCGATACGCCGGACGACTCCGACAAGATGCGGCGGGACATGCCGCGCTGTGCGCGGATGCGCCGCGTACGGCGTCCGAGCATTTGCAGATAGCTTGAAGCGTCGGCCGATGCCGGCTTGGTCAAGGCTTGGCTCATACGGACTACGCAGGATATTACAAGATATACCGAAGATAAGATGAATTATAATGCATAAATCAGTGTCCTGTAAATGCGATCAGCGACGGGTGTCCTGGAAGCGCTTCAGCCCCTCGAGAAGACGGTCGATCTCAGCGCGGGTGTTGTACATAGAGATGCCGGCGCGCAGCATGCCGTCCGGGGCGACGCCCAGGCATTCCATCACCCTGAGCGCATAGAAATGGCCGTGCCACAGCTGCAGTCCCGTTTGCCCGAGTTCGGCGGCGGCCTCTTCGGGCGTGCCGCGCTGGAGTGTCACGGACACAGTGGGTGCGTGCGGCGCCGCGTCGAAAGCGGGGCCCCAGCGTGTCAGGCCCGCGATGGTTTCGAGCCCATCGTGGTAGTAACGCGCGAGTTCGTGTTCGTAGCGTGCGATCGCACCCATGGCATCGATCAGTCGCTCGCGCCGGCTGCTGCCCGATCCCCAGCTCGCGAGGTAATCGATTGACGCGCGCACGCCTTCGATCGCGACGTGATTCAGGGTGCCGGTTTCGATGCGATAGGGTGCGTTGGCTTTTTGCGTACGCAAGCGATCGGTATCGAGCGTATCGAGCAGCCCCGGCCGCGCGTAGAGAATACCGACGTGCGGCCCATAGAATTTATACGCCGAGCACAACAGAAAATCACAGTCCAGCGCACGGACATCGACGGGAAAATGCGCGGCGTAATGCACGGCGTCGACCACCAGCATCGCGCCGGCCGACTGCGCGAGCACGCGCACCGCATCGATGTCGGGCACCGTTCCCAGCGCGTTTGAAGCGAGAGTCACGGCGACGATCCGGGTTTTGCTCCCTAACTTTGTGGCGAAATCGTCCATGTCAATCTGCCCCGTCTCATCCATGCGCACTTCGTGCACGACTGCGCCGCGCTCCTCGAGCTTCAGCCATGGGGCGCGATTGGCTTCGTGATCGAGTGCCGTGACCAGCAACTCGTCGCCTTTTTCGAGACCGCGGCCGAGGGCATGGCTCAGGGAAAAATTGAGCGAGGTCATGTTCGCGCCGAAGGAAATTGACGCTGGGTCGTCCGCGCCCAGAAAATCGACGACCGCGCGCCGCGCCGCGGCGACCCCTTCGGTGACAGCCCGTGAGGTCGCGAATTCCCCGTCGAAGTTGGCGTTACGTGAACGGTAGCAAGAGACGACCGCGTCGATGACGGCATTCGGCGTCTGGGTACCCCCGGGGCCGTCGAGATAGGCGACGGCATGACCGTTCATGGTTTCACCTAGCGCGGGGAAATCCCGGCGCGCTCGTTCGCATTCGGCGTCGGTGTAGGTCATGCAGGTCTCCGTGAATGTGGGCTAGCCCGCCTTCGTGCAATAGGCGGGCTAGGCAGTGTCACAAGCGGGCGATGATACAAAAGGCTCCGCCGTCCCGCGAATGCCGACCGGTTTGGTTTTGCCGGGCCGCCTCTCTATACTCCGTGCCGGTCTAGCGCCGGAGAAAATTTTCATGTCCATGCAGGAAGGCAGTGTTGGGAAACTCGGTTTCATCGAGACGCATGGACTATGGAACGCAGAGCAGCACGAGGCTGCCAAGCGCGTCACCGCGGAAATCGAACAGCACGATCTGCGCACGATCCGGATCGCCTGGGGCGATCAACATGGCATTGTCCGCGGCAAGAATGTGATGAGCCACGACTTTTTGCTAGCACTCAAAAACGGCGTCGACTTTCAGACTGCAACCTTGTTCATGGACACCAGCAATCACCTGTTCGCCCCGATGTTCTCGAGCGATGCGGGGCTCGGCATGACCGCCCTGGCCGGCGGACCCGACGCCATCCTCGTGCCCGATCCGACCACCTTCAGGGTGCTCCCCTGGGCGCCGCGCACCGGGTGGGTGCTCTCGGAGATGCACCTCGCGGACGGCAGCCGCTGTCCCTTCGATTCCCGCTCGCTGTTCCGCAAAGTGCTGGAAGACTTGCGTGACCAGGGTCTTAATTACGTATCCGGCCTCGAAATCGAGTTCTACATCACCCGTCTCGAAGACCCGATGCATGAGCCCGAGCAGTCAGGCTACCCGCCGGATCCGCCGCGGGTCAGTGTCATCGCGCACGGTTTTCAATACTTGACGGAGGAGCGGCAGGACGAGATCGATCCCATCTTGCAACTGCTCCACGATCATCTGGAGGTGATCGATCTCCCGCTTAGAACCATGGAAGACGAATGGGGTCCGGGGCAGTGCGAATTCACCTTCGATCCCGTACGAGGCCTGGCGGGCGCCGACAACATGCTCCTGTTCCGCACGGCGACGAAACAGATCTGCCGGCGTCACGGTTACCACGCGACCTTCATGACGCGGCCCGCGCTACCGAATTTTTTTTCCAGCGGCTGGCACCTGCACCAGACACTGTACGATGATGCCACGGGTGCAAATCGCTTCGCGAGTGATGACGCAGGGGACTTGGTCCTCTCCGAATTTGGGCGTCAGTTCGTCGCCGGCATTCTGGAACATACGCCCGCGGCATCGGTCTTTTCAACGCCCACGATCAACGGTTACAAGCGTTTCGCGCCGAATTCGTTCGCGCCCGACCGTATTACCTGGGCAACGGAGAACCGCGCCGCACTGATTCGCGTACTAGGTGAAGCAGGCGATCCTTCGACCCACATTGAAAACCGGGCGGGCGAACCCTGTGCCAATCCCTATCTCTACATGGCCTCCCAGGTCGTCGCCGGCATGGACGGCGTGTCCCGTCAACTGGATCCTGGCGCGCCTGAGATCTCGCCCTACGAATCCGACAAGCCCAAGATGCCAGCTAGCCTCATGGATGCCGTCGCGGCGCTGGATCAAAGCACCCTGTTCCGCAAGGCCTTCGGTGACGCTTACGTCGACTACATACTGGCCGTGAAGAAGTGCGAGATCGACCGATTCCTCCATTACGTGACCGACTGGGAGCAGCGTGAGTACTTCGAGGTATTTTGAGATGAGGCTTGAAGTTTCTTTCGGAATGGGCCTGACGATGCAGCGCGGGCAACGGCGACCATGAGTTGGCGTGGGGATAAACTCGGCGGCATGTCGGTTGAGGAAATGAACGAATTCCTGGCCGGGCCATGGCTGGCTCGGCTCGCCTGTCTAAGCGCCGATGGCGCGCCCTACATCGTGCCCGTGTGGTACCACTGGGACGGCGATGCGTTCTGGGTGGTCGGGCGCAAGCGATCGGAATGGGCGCACTACCTGGCGGCGGATCCGCGGGTGTCCCTGGTGGTGGACGAAGCTGTGCCGCCGATTCGGAAAGTGATTTGCGAAGGGACGGCGATCGTGGTCGAAGAGGCCGTCGGCCCCTATCTGGAGAACGGCGAGAAATCGATCTGGAACCAGATCGGCGAGAAGCACACCGGGCCGCGTTACCTCGGCGACAAAGCTGCCGAGTATCGTGGCAGTGTCAATGTGGAGCCCTGTTGGACTTTCCGCATCGTGCCGAAGAAGCTCACGACCTGGCAGGGTTTCGGGTGGCATCCCCGTTACAAGCATACTGAACTCTATCCTGACGGCGACAACGACGAGACACCATGACTTATTCAGAGGTTCCCCTACTGTCGGCCGACGATCCGGCGCCCGTCATCGTCGAACGACCCGGGGCGGCGTCTGCTTTCTTTTTGAGTTGCGATCACGCGGGCAAGGCCATCCCGCAGCGCCTGGGCGACCTGGGCTTGAGCACCGCTGATCGCGAACGGCACATCGCGTGGGATATCGGAGCGCTCGGCGTCGCGCGGGAACTCTCGACGATGCTCGACGCGACCCTGGTCGCGCAGGTTTATTCCCGTTTGGTCATCGACTGTAACCGGCCGCAGCGCGCCGTAACGCTGGTCCCGGAATCGAGCGAGGCCACCGGCATCCCGGGCAACCGATCGCTTTCCGATCCCGAGCGGCGCCGTCGTAAAACGGAGATCTACGATCCTTATCACGATGCCATTCGCGGATTGCTCGACGAACGCGCCCGACGCGCAATCGACACCATATTCATCGCGATCCACAGTTTTACGCCGGTCTATCTCGGTGTCGCGCGGCCGTGGTCGATCGGCGTGCTTTACGGGAGCGACGAGCGCCTGGCGCGCCCGGTGCTGCAGGGGCTTTGCGCTGACGCGAGTCTGTGCGTCGGAGACAATGAGCCCTACCGCATCGACGGCAAGGACCACGGGATTCCCGAGCACGCGCTCAAGCGTAGCCTGCGTCACGTCCTGTTCGAACTGCGCCAGGATTTGATCACGCAGAAAGCGCGGCAACGTGCCTGGGCGCGGCGGCTGGCCGACGTTTTGCCGCCGGCGGTGGAGAAACTGAGCATGTAATTGCGCTGTATTGATCGCGGCGCGAGCGCCACTTCTAAGTAGCGGTAGCGAATAATGGAAGCGAGATCATTTCGCCCGCAAGCGGGCTCCTACAGTGCCGATAGACATCTCCGTAGGTGCCCGCTTGCGGACGAATAAAATGCGTCCGCCGTCAGCCGCCGTATTGCTCCCGCACCTCGCGCCGTAATATCTTCCCGACATTGGATTTCGGCAGTTCGTTCACGAATTCGATCTTGCGCGGTACCTTGTATCCAGTCAGTTGCGTGCGGCAGTAATCGATGAGGGCCTGCTCACTCAATGTTTCGTCGGTGCGCACGACCACGAGTTTTACGGCTTCCGTCGACTTTTCGTCGGGAACGCCGATCGCGGCGACTTCGTTGACAGCCGGGTGCGTGACCGCAACACCTTCGATTTCGTTTGGGTAGACGTTGAATCCGGATACCAGGATCATATCTTTTTTGCGGTCGACGATCCGGATGTGACCGTCTTCTCGAACCAGCGCAATATCGCCGGTGCTGAGCCACCCCTCGTCGTCGAGCACGGCCGAGGTCTCTTCGGGATCGTTCCAGTAGCCCTGCATGACCTGTGGACCGCGGACGCAGAGGTCGCCGGTCTCGCCGACGGCCATTTCTACGCCGTCCTCATCAATGATCCTGATTTCGGTCGAGGGAACCGGTAATCCGATGCAACCGGTAAACTCGCCCGCGTCGAGCCGGTTGATCGCCACGACCGGTGAAGACTCGGTGAGACCGTAGCCTTCGGCCAGAACCGATCCCGTGATCTCCTCCCAGCGTTCAGCGACCGTGCGCTGCACCGCCATGCCGCCGCCGCTCGAAAACTTGAGTGATGTGAAATCGATCTCACTGAACTTCGGGTGCTGCAGTAACGCGTTGAAGAGGGTATTGACGCCGGTGATCGCCGTAAAGCGCACGCGCTTCATCTCCTTGATGAAGCGACCGATGTCGCGCGGGTCGGTGATCAAGTAATTCATGCAGCCCTGCGTGAGAAAAGTGAAACAGTTCCCCGTCAACGCGTAGATGTGGTAGAGCGGCAACGCGGTAATGACGATCTCGTGGCCGCGATCGCTGCGATCGCCGAACCAGGCGACGACCTGCAGGATATTCGCGACGATGTTTCGGTGCGACAACATCGCTCCTTTCGAACGCCCCGTGGTGCCGCCGGTGTATTGCAGAAAGGCGAGATCTGAACCCGAAATATCGGGGCGCGACAACTCGGATCCAATTCCGACGCGCACGGCTCGGGCCAGGGTTACTGCATCCGCGACGCGGGGGGTCGGCGCCGGACTGTGGCGGCGTGAAATCCGGTTGAACAGAAAGGATTTGGGCCAGGCCATGAAATCGCCAATGCGCGCGATCACGATGGTTTCCAACGCAGTCTTCGGGCGTGCCGCTAATACTGCCGGCAAGGCATTTTCGAACACCACGACGATCGTCGCGCCGGCGTCGTTGAGCTGGTGTTCGAGTTCGCGGGCGGTGTACATGGGATTCGTATTGACGATAATCCCGCCAGCGCGCATTGCACCCAGCATGGCGACCGGATAAGCGAGTATATTCGGCATCATCAGGGCGACACGATCCCCCGCCTCGAGGCCGCAATGCTGCTGTAGGTAGGCGGCGAACGCATCCGAATACCGATCGAGTTCGGAAAACGTCAGTATCGAACCGTAATTTCCGAACGCCGGGCGATCGGGATGCCGGGAACACGCTTCATCGCACATCTCCACCACCGAAGCGTAGCGATCCGGATCGATCGTCTCAGGTACGTCCGCGGGGTAAGAGTTCAACCAGATCTTGTTCACGGTTCGGAATACTCCCACCGATTGTCCGCGCAAGGGCACATATACACCGGTAGAATCCTTGTTCCACAATCAATAGTCGGTCCAAACGCTGGAGTCTTGAGTCCGCCTTTCGTAGCAGGCTGAGGCCGGCGGGTGTCATGGGTCATCGTGTAGAGCTTATCTCAAAATTATCCGCCTGTGCTTTGTGGGCGCAACCCTACGGGGCAGCGGTCATTTCCGCGCGATTCTGCTTGTCTCTACAGTAACAATAGCCGTTTCTGCACAGGCAAAAAAAAGCCCGCTCCGAAGAGCGGGCACAAGCCACGTAAAGAAGGGAACTATGGCGTAATGGACGACGTGTGAGCCTCGTG
Source organism: Pseudomonadota bacterium (assembly GCA_036339995.1). Lineage (GTDB taxonomy): Bacteria > Pseudomonadota > Gammaproteobacteria > JAYYZW01. The sequence goes on along the minus strand of JAYYZW010000010.1, from coordinate 1,328 downwards.
AAGAGACGATTGCACGACGTCGTCGAATTCTTCGAGCAGATTCCTAACCTGGATGACATGACCGCGGTAGAGTTTGCCGAGCCCGGTGAAATCCAGCAGATCGAGATGGTCGATATCCCTGAGCTTGCTTTCGTAAATCGCGAGGTCGTCGAGCAGTTGATCGCGGCGCTCCCTTATCTCGGCCGCGTAACCGTTGACGAGGTGTTGCGCTGAGTGTGTCGGTAGCGTCTCGACGGTCTCAAACTGCAGTTCTGAAAGATGATCTCGCATGGGTCAAACCTCTCTTTGCAGCAAGAGTTGGCAGGTTCCATGCCACCTGCGGCAAGAATGAGTGGCTCGAAGTTAACTCTATGAAAAACTTTGGTTTATTAACTAGGCCCCAGTTGGGGGAAAGCTTGTAAGACGCGCGGGCTGATCCCGTCTGTCGCTTCCGGACGACGCTAGCAGCCGCTCGGACTTAGGGAATCGTAGCGAAGCGATTGGAAGCGCGGGCTGAGAGGCGCCATGGTTTGAGGCGAATAGTGGTGCTATTTAACGAAAACCATGGCACATCTGGACCGCTATCCCAACGCCCAAGTCAATTCTTCCTAAGTCCGACAGGCTGCTAGGTGCCCTCAGAACGAATAACGGGCGTGCACCTTGACGCCGCGATCGGCGAGTTCCGCGCGCGCCCGCTCGGTGGGCGAACCCGCGAGTAGGACTGTCAGGCTCTCAAGCGCCTTCGACGCACGCAGTTCCTGCAAGGCCACGGCGGCCTGGGAGACAGGCTCCGACCAGGCCAGGTAATCCAGCGGTAGTGCTAGAACGGCCTTTCGCGACGAGGTGGCAAGAGCGGGGAACCGCGATTCAGTTACGACTTCCACGAGGTCGCCTGAACTGAGTTGGTAGAAAGCGAGCATTCGCAGGTAATTGACGTAAGCCAGGGCGTCCACCTCCGTGCGCGCTGAAGCCGCCGCCGCGACCAGCCGGTCGACGTCGCTGACATCACTGAGCAGTTCGAGATAAGCAGTGAAAAATAGCCGGGTTCTCGGCGTAAACGCGGATTGTGTCACGAAAGCAATGCGCACGGAGGCGGGCACTCCCATGTTTTTGAGTTTGGACGCGATGAGATCGTTCAAGGCCCCGCTGCCCATATTCTTGAGCAATGACAACATGCGCGCATTGAATACCCCGGTGCCAAATGCCGGTCCGGCAAAGACGTTACGTATCAGCGGCGAGATCGCGGTTGCGGTCGTTCCCGCGCTTCGGGATTTTTCGATTCCGTCGAGCAGCTCCTGCAGGGCCGGGTTACTGGAGTAGACATCGACGCCCACCTGTGCGGCGGCGCT
>JAYYZW010000009.1:0-19276 GCA_036339995.1 Pseudomonadota bacterium | reverse complement strand
GTGTATGCGAATAATTTTGAGATAGGTTCTAGTATTGATATACTCTATTTTACTGTTTTGCTTCGTTTTTTTTCGTGATTCATTGCGATCCTATTTGGGGAAACGGAGAGTGAAAACTAATCGATGACAGGCTTCGCAGGCGCTGCGTCATCCAACCCGCCGGTTGCGGGCGCCTGAACGAAAATTCGTTCCGGCGGCAAGTACTGCCCTAAGCGTTCAAGCGTCCACTTCACCATGTCATTTCCGGTGCTTGCCGTGTATCCGAGGTTACCGTTCTGCTCAATAAAGTGTCCCGCGTAAAGCGGTTCTTCCGGGTAGAGCCGAGTGATTATCTTGGCGAAGGTGGACGGCATGCGAAACGTCCCGACGGTCGCCGAATGAACCGCATTTGGATCAAGGCACGAAAATAGGGTATCGATAAATTCCCCGTAAACTCGTTCGAAATCTTCGATCAAGATCAATGGATCGAATCGAATGCCCAGTGGCCAGCCGTGATCCGCTAGTCGTCGCATCGCTTCGATCCGCGCGTCGAGGTCTGGCGTCCTGTGTTCCAAGGCCGCGACGATCGGTTGCGGACTGAGACTGAACGCGCAGACCACGCGCGGATGCGCCTTCATGCCGATTAGCGGGCGGATTTGCGTGCTCTTGGTACGCAGTTCAAGCCACGCGTTTTTCAACTTCGCGAATGCGGGAACGAAATCGCCGACGAAGCCCGTCACTGGATCGAGTGCGAGGCTGTCGCAATCATAACCCGAGAAGAACCAGACATCGTCCGGTGTTTCCCCGCATACCCGCTCGATATCCGCAATGAAATCCTCGTAATTAACGAACAGCACATAGTGTGCCGAGCGAAACATCCCCTGCAGGAAACAGTAGCGGCAGTCATAAAGGCAATTGAGCATGTGCGAAAAATAATAGCCACGAGCACCGTCAATGCCGTACCCCGCCGGAATGGGTAGCACGCGCCGGTTAAACTTCCGCGCAAGGATCAGCGCCGGCCGTGTTTTCTGTAATCGAAAATTCTGCTTACGTCGATTGAATACTTCGCCATAGTGCCGGCACTGTACGATTCGCGCATCCTTGAACCGAGCGATGAGCTCACGCGAACGCCCGTGCGTCGCCACGGCGTCTTCGACATAGATCGTATCGATCACGATTACTCGCGCGCAAGCACACGCAACGGCAGCGAATCGACGACAGCTTCGAGATGACCAAGCACTTCACTGGCACTGCGGCAGTCATTCAGATCTGATCCGAATCGGCCGGCTCCGCTCGTCAGCGCTTCATAGCGCTGATGCAGCCGGCGCAACTGCTCGGACTGGGCATGGGTGAATCGCCAGCGTTGAAGAATTCCTGCCGGGCACCGTTGATCGAGCGCTGGCGGCAACAACGCCGCGACGGTTCGAACACGCTCGACCAACGCCGTCAAACACGTGACGCCACCCCGGATCAATGCCCTGACCCGTTCGCGATTGATCATATGGAGACTCGACGCCGCGTTATCGGACACGATTTTTAGCACGTGTACGAGTTCGCTATGGGTGAGCGCCGCTGCAGCCGTGACGAACCCGGCCGCCTCCATGTCGCAGCACGCGTCACTCGGATAGGCCGTAACCGGGTAATCGTAGGTCGACACCGTGCCGGTGCGGCACGGAGCATCAAACAAAATAGTCGGGTAGTACGAACGGCCAGCAGTCGCCGATGTGACTTGATCAGCCAGAACTGGCGTGCCGAGCGCCAGGTTTCTATGCCCCGCAATGCCGCAATTGATCCAGATGTCGCAACCCGAAGCGCCGTCACGCCCGCCGACGAATCCGACGGCAGCGGCACTCAGCAAAGTTCCCACGCCGGATATGACCAGACGCAGTCCTGCGCCCTCGTAGATCTCGAAGGGCTCCGTGGAAACGCGCCGCAGTCCCAACGCGTCGCGGATCGGCGCGGCTTCGCCGCAGAGCGCGGTAACGATGTTTACCGTGGGCACAGCCGGCATCGAATCGACTCGTAGCGCGAGGCGTCCACATCACGTCCCCGCTTGCGGGCACCGGTGATGTAAATATCGAGCTTTTTGGTCAGCGTTCCAAGCGCCGCTTCACGCTGTATTCCAGTCAAGGTTCCCGAATCGATCAATTTGACCAGGGCCTTGATGCGAAAGCGGTCGAGCGCCGGCATCCTGCGTGATAGCTGATCGCCATGGCCGCCGTGTTTGACGACCAGTGCTTCCGGGACGAATAGCACTGGTTCGCGGGCGGTGAGTCGCAGCCACAAGTCGTAGTCCTCGCACGCAGGGAGCGATTCATCGAACCAGCCGATATTGTCAAAGACGGAGCGATGCAGCAGCGCACTCGAGGGCGAGATCGCACACATGTGCAGGCAGCGCTCGAAGATCCATCCGCCGTTTTTACGGTGCTTGGTTTTCTGCGCGAATGGACGACCGTTGCGCATCCAGATCTCATCGCAGTGGATCAAGCGGCAACGCGGGGCTTGCGCGAGCGCCTCCGCCTGGCGTTCGAGCTTCGAGGATTTCCAGGTATCGTCGGAATCGAGCAGGGCGATCCAATCCGCGCCAGCGGCGCGGATGCCTTCGTTGCGCGCCGCGCTTACGCCCCGGTGGCGCCGGTAGAGGTAGCGAACATTGGGAAACACGTATCGCAGCAAGGCTGCGGTGCCGTCGCTCGAACCGTCATCGACGACGATCACCTCCGACGGCTTTAAGGTTTGCTCCGCCACCGATTCCAGCGCTGCGCGCAACCGGTCGGCCCGATTGTAGCTCGGAATGACGACACTGATATCGATGATCCCGCCCCGCGACTTTCTACCCGCTAGGCCTCATTGGAGTAGCGGGACACTCGGGCGTTTCAAAAACGGCGTCAGGATCGTGTCGACGACGAAACCTCCTATATGTGCATACCACGCGACGCCGGGAACGGCCGGATCCGATAGGAATGAACTCACGATCTGAACGACGAACCACAACGCGAGCAGCCGGCCTGCCCCTATTCGCAAAGGGGCAAGAGTGGTCCCCAACGGCAGCGTGACGAGCATGCGCGTACGCGCATGCAGCAGCAGGTAGGCGCCGAGAACGCCCGATACCGCACCGCCGACGCCGACCATTGGCACCAACGAATGCGGAGAAACAACGGTCTGCACAAGAGCTGCGCAGGCGGCGCAAAACAGAAAGAACGCTACGAAGCGTCCGTGGCCCAGAGCAGCCTCTACCTTGGTAGCGAATACCCACAGGTACAACACGTTGCCGCAGAGGTACAGAAAACTGCCGTGCAGAAAAATGGACGTGACCAGCGTCCAGGGCGGTGCGATCAGATCCAGCGATTCGGGCAACGCAGCATGGCCGGTCAGCATGCCCGGAATCAGACCGAGGGCATAGATCACCTGCGTGAATCCGCCCACGCCCAGGGTCATCTGCCAGAAGTAGGCCCAGATGCACACGATCATGATGACGACAGTGCAGATTGGCGTGACGTCGGTTGGATTATCGTTATGCGTCGGGGTCATGATCGCTGCGACCGCGCCGGGAGTAGGCGATGGCCCGGCTCATTCCCGGGGTGAGGGATCGAAGCCGTACACCAGGCTGACGCGACTACGTTCGATCACCGCAATGGACAAATTCGCACCTCGCCACTCCATGGCCGACGGTAGGTCGTCCGCGCCCTCGAATCGCAGCAGGTTCGAGCAGGTTTCAAGATCGCGATCGTCCAACACGCCGATGCCGATGCCGCTGACCAGAAGCAAATTTCCTTCGTCGTCGGCCAGAACGGCTTGGAGGTCGTTACCGGCGATGCCGGTATGGGTGGCAAAGCCCTCTTGCGGATGATAGCGGAACACCCAGGGCGTGTATTCGAGTTCAACGAACACGCGCTGGGGGCCGTTCTGAACATACCAGCGGCCCAGTTCATCCGCCCGGTAATGCTGCGACAGGAAAGCGATCGCACGCGCGTGGCGGACGGCTTCACCCTGAATGCGCCAAGCGCCGCGGCGATCCAGTGCTAGCCACCCGAAGCATTGCGGCACATTCGGCCACTTCGCCATGGCACGCACTACGGCGTCGTCGAATTCGGGCATGCGTTTGTCCTGTGCGGTCATTCATCGCATCCCCGGCAGTTCCGAGGCCACCTCGACAATAGCCGCCGTCAAGCTGGCCAGCTCCTCCTCGTCGATGATGTAGGGTGGCATCACGTAGATCAAACGCCCGAAGGGGCGCACCCACACGCCCCGTTCGACGAATGCTAGCGGTACACGATGCATGTCGACAGGCTCTTCAACTTCGACAACGCCAATGGCGCCCAGCACGCGCACGTCGCGAACGTTCGCGAGTTCACGGCACGGTGCAAGGCCTTTAGTGAGAGCCCGTTCGATGCGCGCGACGTTTTCTCGCCAGTTGGATTCCAGCAGCAGATCGATGCTCTCGCGCGCGCAGGCGCAGGCCAGCGGATTGGCCATGAAAGTGGGGCCATGCATGAACACGCCGGGTTCACCGCGACAGATGGTGTCTGCGACCTCGCGGCTGGTCAAAGTTGCGGCAAGTGTCATGTAACCGCCAGTCAGGGCCTTACCGAGACACATGATGTCCGGCGAAATCTTCGCGTGATCGCAGCCGAACAGCTCACCTGAGCGCGCGAAACCCGTCGCGATCTCGTCGGCGATCAATAATAGTCCATGCTCGTCGCAGATTTGGCGTACGGCCGCGAGGTATTGCGGATGGTAGAACCACATACCTCCCGCTCCCTGCACCACGGGTTCAAGCACAACGGCGGCGATGTCCTTCTCATGCGCTTCGACGAGCGCGCGAAAGGGTTCGAAATCTGAAGGATCCCAGGCCGCGGTAAAAGCGATATCGGGCCGTGGAGCGAACAGATGCTGCGGCAACACCTCGCTGAATAGGCTGTGCATGCCGGTGACCGGATCACAGACCGCCATCGCGCCGAAGGTGTCGCCGTGATAGCCGCCGCGCAGGGTGAGCAACCGGCGCTGTGGCTCACCGCGCGCTGCGCGATACTGCAGAGCCATTTTAATGGCGACTTCGACCGCGACGGATCCCGAATCGGAGAAGAACACGTGTTCGAGTCCGGCCGGCGCAAGACCGATCAGCTGCCGCGCCAGATCGACTGCGCCTTCGTGGGTCAATCCACCGAACATGACATGCGCCATGGCGTCGAGCTGGACGCGAACGGCCTCGTTCAGGCGGGGATGCTTATAGCCGTGTATCGCGGACCACCATGATGCCATGCCGTCGATGAGCTCGCGCCCGCCGGCGAGTTGGATACGCGTTCCCGCAGCTCCGATCACCGGAAAGACCGGCGGGGGATCGACCATGCTGCTGTAGGGATGCCAGACGTGCTCCCGATCGTAGGCGAGCCAGGGCGGGGAGGCGCTCACGGCGCGTGAACAGCCTGCCATTGGAGCTCGCCCGGCGGGTCGAAGACGACGATCGCTCCGGCCTTCGAGCTTCGGGTGTGCGGCTTGCCGTCACGGGTCCGGCGTTCGAAGCTCATCTTGGCATCATTCACCGGTAGGCCGTAAAACGCGGGGCCGTTCAAGGATGCGAACGCCTCGAATCGATCGAGCGCGCGCTCTTCCTCGAACACCCGCAGGTATGCAGCCAGTGCGACCGGCGTGTTGTAGATGCCGGCACATCCGCAGTCCGATTCCTTCGTTGTTGCTGGGTGCGGGGCAGAGTCCGTGCCAAGAAAGAAGCGGGCGTCGCCGGAACAGGCGGCGCCACGCAAGGCGCGCCGGTGGCGCTCGCGCTTAGCGAGCGGCAGGCAGTACATATGGGGACGCAGGCCGCCGGCGAACATCGCATTGCGATTGATCATGAGATGATGCGGCGTGATCGTCGCCGTCAGCCATCGCGTGCCGCCGGCCAAGACGAAATCGACCGCATCTACCGTCGTAACGTGCTCGAACACGATCTTGAGTTCTGGATGGCGCTGTCGCAGCGGATCCAGCACGCGGTCGATGAAGACCGCTTCGCGATCGAATACGTCGACTTCCGCATCGACTACTTCGCCGTGCACGAGCAGGGGCAAGCCCGCCCCGGACATCGCCTCGAAAACGCTGTCGAGCCGGCGGATATTGGTAACGCCCGCTTCCGAATGGGTCGTCACACCAGCCGGGTATAACTTGGCCGCCGTAAAAATTCCGTCACGTGCGCCAGCAAGTAAATCGTCGATTTGCGTCGCATCGGTGAGGTAACACGTCATGAGCGGCTCGAATTGCGCGCCATCGGGAAGACTCTTCTTGATACGCCGCCGGTAGGCGTCGGCGTCCGTCGCCGAAGTCACGGGCGGTGTGAGGTTCGGCATGACGATCGCGCGTCTGAAATGGCGCGCGGTGTCTGCGATCACGGCGTCGAGCAGGGGGCCGTCGCGCAGATGGACGTGCCAGTCGTCGGGGTAGGGTATGGTCAATGAGGACTCGGACATCAGTAGTGGAGATTCATAGGCAAGAAGTTAGGGGTTCAACTGAGACGCAGACGTACTACGGAGCGACAAACAAAACCACGGAGAACACGAAGAACACGGAGGGAAGAATAAAATGACCGTTTAGATGCCATGTTCTATTGTTTGACTTCGTGTTCTTCGTGGTTCATTGCGAGTGCATTTAGCACCCGTCCAGAAAGAATAACTCTCGCCAAGGCGCAAAGATCGCGAAGTGAATTATGATCGTTAATATATTCATTCCAAAATGCCTTCTTGGCGTCTTCGCGCCTTGGCGAGAGTTATATTGATGTTGATGGATGGACACCAAATTTGGAACTTGGGCTCAAGAACTCACTTATGAGAGGAGATTAGCACGCGCACTAATGATCCTGTGGCTACAGTGCGCCGGTTTTCTTCAGCGCATCGACCTCGTCACGGGTGAAGCCCCAATCAGCCAGCGCCGCGTCGTTGTCCGCGCCGGCGAGCGGCGGTGCGCCCGGCACGTCGGGTGCGGTACGGCTGAAACGGGGCATGGGCGCCGGTTGCATGACGCCTTCGACCTCGATGAAGGCCTGACGCGCCCGGTTGTGGGGGTGGCGCGGCGCTTCTTCGAAGTCGAGTACCGGCGCGTAACAGACGTCCGTTCCCTGCAATAATTCATCCCATTCGTCACGCGTTCGCGTCTTGAATATTGCTTCGAACTTCTCCTTGAATTCAGGCCAGCGCTTGGCGTTCATGCGGTCGTTTCTCAGGCCTTCGTCCGCGACTTTTAGCAAGTCCAACAAGAGTTCATAGAACTGGGGTTCGGCGGCGGCAATGGTGATGTATTTGCCGTCACTGGTCTCATAGGTATCGTAGAAATGCGCGCCGCCGTCGATGCGGTTTTTGCCTTTCTCCCGCCATGCCCCCTGCGCGTGAATGCCGTACATCATGGTCGTCAACAAAGCCGCGCCCTCACACATGGCGACATCGATGACCTGGCCATGGCCCGATTTCCGCGCTTCGAAAAAGGCGCAAGCCATGCCGAAGGCGAGCATACAGGCGCCGCCACCGTAATCACCGACGTAATTTGCAGGCGCGTACGGCTTCTCGCCCGGGCGGCCGAGCAAGTGGAGCGCGCCGGCAATCGCAATGTAATTGGCGTCATGACCGGACGCATGAGCGAGCGGCCCGGTCTGTCCCCAACCGGTCATGCGCCCGTAGACGAGGCGTTGGTTGCGTTCGAGGCAGACATCAGGCCCGAGGCCGAGGCGTTCGAGCACGCCTGGCCGAAAAGGATCGATCATACCGTCGGCTGAATCGAGCAGTTTCAAGGCCGCACCGACACCCGCGGGTTTTTTCAAATCGAGTGTGATCGAGCGTTTGCCCCGATTGAGCAGGCCGTACTTGCCCGGGTTGTAGGAATCCCATTTTTCGCCAGGATAGGCACGCACCGGGATCTTGCGATCAATGCGCAACACTTCTGCGCCCATGTCCGACAGCATCATGCCGCACAAGGGGCCCGGGCCGATGCCGGCCTGTTCGATGATACGAAGTCCCGCTAATGGTCCCACGTCTTTCTCCCGCGCTACGCGCGCGCTGTATTCGTTTATAGTTTGACGACGAACTCGACCGGCTTCGCGAAGCCGGCCAACCCTTCGTCGATGGAAGGTCTCATTGTAAAAAAGCTTTAACGCCGGTTCCGGTCCATCCTGGGAGTGGGTATGATACGCGGTCAACCCTGCGATTCACGGCGGACGAGCAGCGTCGAATTTCATCTCGCAAGCCAAGGAGCGATCACTCGAGCCGATGGTGTCGGTGAACTCCGAAGCGTCCGATAAGAATACGGACGGCGTCGATGTGGGCGCGGTCAACGGCGCCGTACGCACGATTGACGGCAAGGATTGCATCTATTACGACGGCTACTGGATCCGAAATTACGAGGTTCCCAAAAACGAGGCCGCGGCGCGCAGGGAACTCATCGATCAGCTGACCAAGCGCGTTTTCCACCACACCGAACCCGGCATCAATACGCCCGGCTACAATCTCGACGATGCCCGGCATGCTTTTGAGAATGAAGCGCAGGAAGCGCGCAAACGCGTCAACGCCGCGATGCTGGCGGGAGCACTGCTGAATCGCGGTTCAGACATCTTCACGATGATTTTCGAATTGAATAAACGGGGTATCGAAATTACTAGGTCGAATGAACTCATGCTCGAATGCGAATCCTGTTTCCTCGAGGCCTTCGACCTCGGCAAACACGTCAAGCATTACAGCGGCGAGGAGGGACTCGACGAACTCTGGGGCGAACCGCTGAAGGTTTTTTCCATGCCGATCGCCGACTTCTACGAATCGCGCTATATCAAGATTGCCCAGACCATGGCAGCCATCGATGCCGTTGCCGCGCGGATGCTCAAAACTTTTCTGGGCGTACCGGGTTTCGAGAATCTCCTTGACAGCGTCCTTGCCTATTCCAAGGCGGCCAAACTCGAAAGCGAAACCATCAAATCCGACCCCGCGATCTTCGAAGTGTGGCCCGATTTTGTCGTGACCGGCGACAAACTCGCCGCATTCGAGCCGAAGCGGGCGATGACGAAGGAGGATCGTGCCATCTCGGTCCAAGGCGTTAAGCTCGTACGCGAAGGCAAGCGCTTGATCGAATGGATCGCCTTTGCGCGGGTACCGATGCCGAAGACGACCGAGAAATATTTTCAGGGGTGTGCCGCGTTCATGAATGCCGTCGAGGCGGCCCGTGCCGCCTGATCACCCGCTCACCGCGGCGCGTGAAATCCGGTGGACCCGCTTTCGAAAATCGCAAATGTCGTCGGCCCAGCCAACCTCCTCACTGACACAAACCTGACGGCGCGGTATCTCATCGACGAACGCCGTCTGCACCAGGGGCGGGCACGTGCAGTCGCACGTCCCGGGTCGACCGACGAAATGAGCCGGATCGTGCGAATCTGTTGCGAAAACGGTATCGGAATGGTGCCCCAGGGGGGTAACACCGGATATTGCGGCGGTGCGACGCCTGACGACTCGGGATCTCAACTGGTGCTCAGCCTCGAACGCCTGAATCGCGTGCTCGAGGTCGACGCCGGCGGCCATTCCATGACCCTCGAAGCGGGTGTCATCCTGGCGAACGCGCAACGGGCGGCGGCGGAACACGGTTTGCTGTTTCCATTGAGCATGGGCTCGGAGGGCAGTTGCCAGATCGGCGGCAATCTTTCGACTAACGCCGGCGGGGTCGCGGTGCTCAAATACGGGACGGCGGGAGACCTCGTGCTGGGCCTGGAAGTGGTCTTACCCGATGGCCGCATCCTGCCAGGTTTGTCGGCCTTACGAAAGGACAACACCGGCTATGATCTCAAACGACTGTTTCTAGGGGCGGAGGGCACACTGGGAATAATTACGGCCGCTGTCGTCAAGCTGTTCCCGCGCACACGCTCGTCCTGTGTGGCGTGGGCTGCCGTGACCAACATCGAGGCGGCCTGCGAATTGCTGGCTAGATTACGCACGGAGAGCGGCGATACCGTGACATCGTTTGAATACGTTTCATCGTTGTCTTTGGCTCACGTCATCGCAGCCCGAACCGATGTCAGGCAGCCGCTTGAAGGTGATTACACCCATCACGTGCTCACGGAATGTGCGACGGACACCGCGCCAGTCGAACAGGCCTTCGCGACAGCCATGGAGGATGGGCTGGTTGTTGACGCGACGCTTGCCCAAAGCGAATCGCAGCGACGCGCTTTTTGGCAGATCCGTGAATCAATTCCGGAGGCGGAGAAACGTTTGGGCGGATCGATCAAGCACGATGTTTCAGTCACCATTATCGACGTCCCGAGCTTTATCGAACGCGCACGTCAGTCGATCGAAGCAGAATGGCCGGATGCACGCCTGTCGATTTACGGCCATATTGGCGACGGTAACGTGCATTTCAACGTGCTTGCGCCGAGAAACGCGGATGCAGTTGCCTTCAAGCGGACGCACGGGGAGCGTATCAGCCGAATCGTTCACGACCTCGCGCACGAAATGAACGGAAGCTTTAGCGCGGAGCACGGCATCGGCCAGCTCAAACGGAATTTACTCGCCCAATATGCCGGGGATGTTTCGCTCGACCTCATGTACACGCTCAAACGCGCGTTAGACCCCAAAGGTCTGATGAATCCCGGCAAGGTGGTGTCGCTGGAAGCCCTGCGTGCTATCGGCAGCAGATAATTTGATGACAGGCCTGCATAAGAAACCTCTGAATAAGTCATGGCACATCTGCCTTGCCCATGAAATCGCGGAGCCTTACGTTACGAAGCTTGCCAATAGTCCCCGCTATGACCTGCAATTCGTGCCTTGATTTGCACTGTTCCTGAACCATTCAGACGCACCATAACTTATTCAGCGGTTCCATAAGTTCATATGCTTCAATTTCGACGCCTGAGACCGATCTTAGCGACCGTCATCGAAGCGTCTCCCGCGCTCGCATTGCAACGCACCTGAGCCGCGGGATGCAGGAACACTACGACTACCTGGTGGTTGGCGCGGGCATCGTCGGCCTGGCGACGGCGCGGCGGTTGCAGGACAGGTTCCCCGATGCCGCGGTCGCGGTGCTGGATAAGGAGGGGCGTGTTGCCGCCCATCAAAGCGGTCATAACAGCGGCGTGATTCATGCGGGCGTGTATTACGCGCCCGGCAGTATGAAAGCACGCTTGTGTCGCGCAGGGATTCGCCGAACGATGGAATTTTGCGAGAAAAACGCCGTCGAGTATCGGCGCTGCGGCAAGCTCATCGTCGCCACCACCGACGCCGAACGCCAACGTTTAGCCGGTCTCGGCGACCGCGCCGCGCAGAACGGCTGTCACAGCGAGTATTTGGATGCGATCGCGATTCGCGATCTCGAGCCCAATGTGACGGGCGTCGCCGCACTGAAAATCGCCGATACCGGTATCGCCGATTATCCGGCTTTGTGTCGGACACTCGCAATCCTCATCAAAGACGGCGGGGGCACGCTCAGCCTCAACACGCGAGTCGAGTCGATCGATGAGCGGACTAACGAAGTTCGAATCGAGAGCAATCACGGCCCCTTTACCGCGAAACACTTGATCGTATGCTGCGGTTTGCAAGCGGATCGCCTTGCGCGCATCGCGGGCCTTGAGATTGATTTTGCGATCGTACCGTTTCGCGGCGACTACTATCGCTTACCTGGGGAGCGTTCAAATCTCGTCTCCACCCTGATCTATCCGGTGCCTGATCCGCGCTTGCCCTTCCTCGGCGTTCATTTGACCTTGACGATCGACGGTTCGATTACGGTAGGCCCGACCGCCATGCTTGCTTTCGAACGCGAAGCCTATTGTCGTTGGGCGCTCGATATTCGCGACGCACGTGAAATGCTTGGGTTTGTCGGGACCTGGCGGCTGCTGGCCCGTTTCCCACGGGCCGGTTTAACCGAATTGGTGCATGCCGCGAGCCGCAAGCGTTACTTGAACCTGGCGCGCAAGTATTGTCCGGCTTTAAGGCTCGACGATTTTCGCGATCATGAGTGCGGCATCCGCGCGCAGGCGGTGACGCGAGAAGGCAAAATGATTCACGATTTCCTATTGAAACGTACGCCGCGCAGCGTGCACGTATGCAACGCACCCTCGCCGGCGGCCACAGCCGCCTTCCCGATCGCGGACGCCATCGTCGCGAGCCTATTGGATTGACTAGAACCGATCTCAACATTATCGGCGTCTCGGCCGAATTTGTGGGTATCCCTAGACAATTATTGCTCTCGCCAAGGGGCAAAGATCGCAAAGTGATGAATGATTGTTATTAAAATTGTACAGACTGCTTTCTTGGCGTCTTTGCGCCTTGGCGAGAGTATCATCGGGGGGCACTTTACAGCGCGGCGGTGGCGCCTTGAATCGACAGAATGCCGTCCTTGGATTCACCTACATGAACGCGAAGCCGCTCGAACGCTGTTCCTGGGTCGACCTTGATAAGTGCGACTACGTTGCGTATCACGATATGGAGTGGGGCGTGCCGGTTTACGATGATCTCGTCATGTTTGAATTCCTCACGCTCGAAGCTGCCCAGGCAGGCTTGAGCTGGTACACGGTTCTGAAAAAGCGCGAACATTACCGCAAGGCTTTCGCAGGTTTCGACCCGGCAAAGGTCGCCCGCTTCACGCCGGAGCGGATCGAAATTTTGTTACGGAATAAAGGACTGATCCGCAATCGCTTGAAAATCGAAGCAGCCGTCGGCAACGCACGGGCTTTTCTCGAAGTGCAGCAGGCCTATGATGGTTTTTGCAACTATATCTGGTCGTTCGTCGAAGGTAAGCCGAGGGTCAACATTCTGCGCAAACGCGCGGACTTCGTCGCGACGAGCCCCGAATCCGATCGCCTGAGCAAGGATTTGAAAAAGCGAGGATTTAAGTTCGTTGGTTCGACGATCGTGTACGCCCACATGCAGGCAACCGGGCTCGTCAACGACCACACGGTCTCGTGTTTTCGTCGCAGAGAAATCATCGCCGAGTACTGAATCCCGGGAAAGGTCGGGCGGCCGAGTTCCACTTCAAATAAACTCATTGAAATCCGTTTGCGGCGGCGGACGGACGCTCTGTTGCCGGCACGAAAAGCTTCGATTCGCCCGCAACGGGAATATCGCCGGGTGCCCGCTTGCGAACGGAAATGCGTCTTACTGGGCGTGTCTATTCAGAATTTGACGGGAATACGCGCCCATTCGCCATCCGAGTACCGGATGGCAGTTGCGCGTCCGCCCGTGACCACCAGCGATCCATCGGGCATCGCAACCGGCGTCTTCAGCCACGACAGGAGTTTCAGTGTCGTTCGATCGGCGAGCTGCCACTTGCCACCGTCGAGCCGGCCGATGAGACCGACCGCACCCGCGATGAAGGCTTTCCCGTCATCGCCGATCGTAACCCCGAAAATACCTTCGTTACCCGAACTGGGATTATCCGACCAGGTCTCGCCGCCGTCGTGGCTCACCTGACTCACGCCGCCGGCACCGGTCAGCCACATCTCATCGCCTTTTTGAACGCCGGCGAGCCAGTAAGGGGGTTCCGGTTCGTGGGGTACGATCTCGGTATCCCGTCTCACCCAGGTCGCGCCATTGTCCTCGCTTTGCAGGATCATGCCGAATTCACCGGCAATGGTCACCTTACCGGATTCCACCAGGACTGCATTCCACGATACGTCGCCGGGCCGGAACGGCGGACCGGGATCGAAATCGAGTTCGATCGCCGCCGGCGGGTCCTGGTCGAGCGGTGTAACGACCTGCACGAATCCTTCGTCCGCAAGTATTTCGTAATGAGCAGGCGTCTCCGCGGGTTTACCGCCGACCGTAGCGCTGAACTTGATCGAATCAGGTCTCAGGTTACTGATGCCCAGATACCAATCCGCCTCATGGTCGCCGACAAACCTCACCTGGGGCTGCTTGACCTCGCGTTCCGTGAGGTCGATGATTTCGAATTCTCTGCCGTCGGCACTCCTGGCCAGTAAACCGCGCCCGCCTACGGCCCATACATTACCGCCTTCGGCCGAGATATCGAGCACGGGCTCATCGTATTCTGACAATGCCGCGATGAATTCGATGGTCTTGCCATCGAACCAATAGACACGGCCGGTCGACGACCCGATCAGCACGTCGGAATCGGACATTTTTCCAAGCGCGGTGAAATCTTCATTAGGGACGTCTGCGATGAGATGGAGTTGCGCGGAGGACTCACCGACCTCGAGCATGCCGACGAGACCGTGATGGCCCGTGACGACGATGCGCTCGAGCCCCGGCAGGTAGGCTGCGGCGAGAAAATCGGTCCGCTGCACCGAGCGTTTCGATGCAGTCGACGCGCCGTCGTCGGCAAGGGTAAGTATCGGGACCAGGCCCACCAACGTGAGCAGAACCAGGGCCTCGGAGAAAGTTCGTAATCGGTTTGCAATCATAGCCTCAGCCATTCGGAATAAATTTGAGTTGAATTCATAATTGGGATTCCAAGTCGCGCATCATTTAGGCGGCCTGGGTGACTTCGCCTCGCGGATAGCCGCGCTAAAATAGCAATAACACCACATGCGACACAAGACCGAACAGTTGGCCGCGCGTTGTCAAGCTTTGTTGACGCGGGCGTAGCATCCGCGGTAATAGAGAAGGGGCCCGGCTTCCGCTGAATCGTTGGCGAAGACGTTCTTGACCTCGCCGCAGAAGACCTGGTGATCCCCGCCCGCCAGCACGTCACTCACGCTACATTCAATCGATAGCAAGGTATTGGCGAGAACGGGTGCCCCGGTCCTTCCGGCGACATATTCTACGCCTGAAAATTTATCGTCTCCCTTTTTGGCAAAACGGTTGGACAGTTCCTGCTGCGCCTGCGTCAGGACGTTGACGCAAAACACCCCGCTGTCCAGCATCGCCTTTAGGGTGTCGGACCCGTTGTCAACGCACACCAGAAACATCGGCGGCTCGAGCGACAGCGAAGTGACCGCGTTCATCGTGAGGCCAAACGGTTTTCCGTCAGCATCCACGGTGGTGACGATCGACACGCCGGAAGCCCACAGACCGCAGGCTGTTCTGAAGTCATCGGAGCTGATCACGCTGCCACTCTTGGGGAACTCTTCCTTTGGGGTTGATCCGGGGCTCGCCTTACCGTTCACGCCGCTTTGAAAGCCACGCGGCTCGCCGCTCTAATTTTAACCCGGCGCGAGATCGGCAGGCATGGATTTTCTCGGCAACGGACGTGGACGTTCGAAGGCCGCCCGCGCCTTACCAGTGTTTGTTGCGCGCCCGACGTGAACCGAAACACCATCGCGGATGAACGCAAGAACGGAAAATACTACCGCGTTGTCCCGTAATAATCTTCAATCACGTCGCGCAGGTCTCCAGTTGATAGGCAGCGCGAAGCGGCGTCTTATCCGGACCAATTCGTCCGGAACACAATTCTGTCAGGAACAGAATCGGACGCGCTGAGCGCGCTAAAAGTGAGCGCCAGGCTTGGCGCTAATCCAATTTGGATCGGCGCAGGCGGGTACCTGGACGATCGCGTCTTCGGGCTCAGGCCACGGGTCAAAACTTATTGCGAAGCCGTCCGGCGGGCCTCTCGAGCCCTCATCGACGCAATCGAGGCCGCTACGATGAACTTCCGCTGGCTAATGTTTAAGAAACGCAAGCTTCAAATCATTTTTCAAAACGAAATATGTTGCGTTATTGCAACATAACCCCTGTTTATCTTTTGCAACAACCGTGTCAAAATCCGTGTCGCGGAGCAATGTAGCCGTTGTATTTACACGTCTGAACAGCAGAATCCCGGGGGGGGGAGACTTGCAACACGCCGAAGACACCAGCAGAAGAGGCCAAAGAGTCGCGAACTGGGTTCTCGATCACCGGCTGATCACGATCTTGTTCGTGCTCGTCCCCAGCCTGATCCTCGCTTACGCGCTGCCGTCGATCGAAGTGTATTCCCGCTTCGCGGATCTATTACCGGCGAAGCACACTTACATCAAAAACTACAACCGGATGAAGCAGACCTTTGGCGGCGCCAATGTCGTCACTATGTCGCTCGAAGTCGTGGGCGAAGGAGATATCTTCACGGTTGAAACGCTGAATAAAATAAAGCTCGTGACCGAAGAGGTCGACGTCATTCAGGGCGTCAACCACTACCAAGTGGCGAGCATCGCGCATCCGAAGATCCGGCGTATCCGCACCACCTCCGGTGGTTTGATCAAATCCGAGCCCGTCCTGCCACGGATTATCCCATCCGATCCGGAAGACCTGAAGAAACTTCGCGAAGAATCGTTCAACAACGACATCATTTACGGCACCTACATTTCGGCGGACGGCAAAGCAGCATTGATACTGGCCGGCTTCGACGAAGAACGCCTGGATTACAACAAGATCTTTACGCGATTGCAGGAACTCAAGGCCGAAGTCGAAGCGAGCGGTACAACCAAGCTCTACGTCGCCGGTGAGCCGATGTTGAAGGGGTGGATCTACTACCATTCGTCCGAACTGGCACTGATCTTCGGCGTCACCTTCAGCGTGATGGTGCTGCTGCTCTACTTGCACTTTCGTTCATTGGCTGGCGTCGTCGTACCGATGCTCGGCACCGGCATGGCCGCGATCTGGGGGCTGGGCCTGGTCGGGTGGTTGGGTTACAACCTCGATCCGCTGATCCTGGTCGTGCCGATCTTGATCTCGGCGCGCACCGCGAGCCATTGCGTGCAGATGATGGAGCGGTACCACGACGAGATCCGCCTCGGCGCAACGCGCGACGCGGCTGTGCGCAAGAGCATGGGCGAGCTCATCGTACCGGCATCGATCGCCATTTTCACCGATGCCGGGGGGCTCTTGGTACTCGCCGTCTCCTCGATCCCGATCATTGCGAAACTCGGAATTTTCTGCAGCTTCTGGTCTATGAGCAACTTGCTCACCGTGACCATACTGGTGCCCCTGATGTTGTCCTTCCTGCCGGCGCCGAAGGTGAGTCGCGACGAAGACCACAAGCACATTTACGCGCGAATCATGTCGAGCTGGTCGGTGTTTCTGACCTCGCCAAAGGCATCCGTACCGATCTTCGGTTTTGCGGGCGTTTTGATTGTGGTCGCTGTTTATTACGCCAAGGACGCGGTCGTGGGCGAGAACAAACCGGGATCGCCTATCCTGTTCCAGGAATCTGAATACAACCTTGCCGCCGCAAAAATCGCCGGCAAGTTCGCGGGCGCCAACCAGTTCAGCATCTATTTTGAATCCCAAGAAGCCCACACGATGAAGAAACCCGAAGTCGTGGAGGTGATGGAGCAATTCGGTCGCCACATGGCGAATACGATCAATTATGGCGGCACCCGCGACATTCCGACTCTGGTGCGCTCGATCAACCGCTTGTATCACTATGACGATCCGCGCTGGTCGCTGGTGCCGGCAACCCAGCGCGACGTCGGCAATACCCTGTTCATGTACGAGGCAGGCGCGGCTATTCCGGGCGTCATCCTTGAGTACATGGATCTCGAAGGCCGCACAGCGAACTTCGTCGTGTTCTTCAAGGACGCCACCGGGCCAACGGTTTACGCAGCGATCGACGCCGCCGAGGAATTCCTCGACGCGCATCCCATCGACGGCGTCACGCCGCGCTTCGCGGGTGGCATCATCGGCACGACCGCCGCGGCGAACCAGGAAGTCGAGCAATCCGAATTGCTGCAAACGCTCCTCATCATGGTCGTGGTCATGACGTCGGTGATGCTGACCTACCGTTCCGTGACCGCGGCCCTGCTGGTGTTCGTGGTGCTGGCGATGGCCGTTTTGATCAACCGCGCCTACATGGGTTTTCGCGGCATCGGATTGAACGTAAACACGCTGCCAGTGACGGCCGTCGGTATCGGTATCGGCGTGGACTACGCGATCTACATGCTGGACCGCATCCGCGAGGAAGTGCGCCACCGCACCATCGACGATGCGGTACGGGTGGCGCTGTCGACGACGGGCGCGGCGGTATTATTCACCGCGGTTACCGTGGTCGCGGGTATTTTCTACTGGATTCCGGGTTCTTCACTGCGATTCAACAGCGAAATGGCGATGCTGCTGTCACTGCTCATGGTCAGCAATATGATCGGCGCCATCTCGCTGCTGCCGCTCCTGGTTAAAGTTTTCAAACCGAGCTTCGTGATGAAGACACACCTCGACGAAACGGATACGGGCGACGAGGGCAGCCGCGCCGTCGAGGATTTATCGCCTTCACATCAACATGAATGAGCATGAACCGGCCAAAGGCACCTGAACGGCGCTCGCGGTCATCACAAATACGGGGAAACCATGGGAGATAAAACCATGTCGTACTTTAAAGGCGCTTTACAAGCGACCCTGGCTTTGCTGTTGCTGGCAGTCCTTGCCATGCCGGTACAAGCCCGCATCACCGTCGACGCCTTGGGCGGCGAGCTGATAGTTGAGGGTTTTCTTAAGAGTGAAACACGCGCAAGACTGTTCTCGGGTACATCCTACCTTGGGCAGTGGATCCAGAAATTCCAGGTCGAGGCATCGCTGGAATACAGCGACATCGGCGTCTTCGACGAACTGGCCTTCGTGGTGATCGCCCGGCCCGAGTACGACATCGTGCAGGACATGGGTGACCTCTCGTCCAACCGCATTGGTGAGGGTACTACCCGCCCGTCATTGTCGGGCCGGCAAGTTTTCGCCCCCACAACGGACGCACTTGGTTGGGGCGGTTTCGGCTTTGTCGGTTTGGGAGCTACCTCCACGGGTGGTATTGGCCAGTTGGTTAGGCATGGGATTGTGAACCCCGCCCACCTCGCCAAGAATTTTGAGGTGGATTTCGCCACAGATAGGCACGGCACCAGAGCCGTCACCGGCGGCTTTACGAACAACGTATCCGCGTTCCCGCTGGTCGTGCAGAAGTCATCCAATCTCAATCTCACCTGCAATAGATGTGTCGACCTCAACGTCGATAATCTCGATGTGGCGACCGGTAACACGGATTCGAATGGTCGCCTGTACCCCTTCCGCGAACTGTACGCGGACGCAATCATCGGCGACTGGTGGATCCGCCTCGGCAAGCAGCAGATCGTCTGGGGCAAGACCGACTTCTTCCGTTTGCAGGACTTGATCAACCCGGTGGACTTCGGCCAGCACTTCTTCTTCGATTCGTTCGAGGACATCCGCATCCCGCAGTGGATGATGTCCGTGCAGTGGAAGGCCGGCTCTCTCGGGCCCCTGACCGACAACGCCGTCCAGGTCGTATGGAACTTCGACGAGTTTCAGCAGATTGGCCTTGGTAACCCGTCCCATTTCTGGGCGCACCCGTTTGCCAAGGACACCAGCACCTTCGCTATCTTCAACACCTACTTCTCCGTTGAGCCGTGCTTTACGGCGCA
>JAYYZW010000008.1:0-3526 GCA_036339995.1 Pseudomonadota bacterium | reverse complement strand
TCGTGCACGCGAAACAGCCGTACGCCGGCAGCCACCCCCATCGCCGTCGTGGCGCAGGTTGCGCCGAGTAGCTCGCTAAACTCGGTTTCGCCGCAGATCGCGCCCATGAATCGTTTTCGGCTGGTGCCTAGCATGACCGGGAACCCGGTTGCCACCAAACGATCGAGCCGCTGTAGGAGCTTCAGGTTATGGCGTCGGGTTTTGCCGAATCCGATCCCCGGATCGATGGCAATCCGCTGCGGATCCACCCCGGCGCGAACCGCGAGGTTGGCGCGCGCGAGCAGGTACGCTTCGACCTCGCGAACGACGTCCTCGTAGGCCGGGGCAAGCTGCATCGTCTCAGGCGTGCCCTGCATGTGCATCAGCACGATCCCGGCACCGGACTCGGCCGCCATTTCTAGCATACCGGGGGTACCGGCGGCCGAAAGGTCATTGATCAAGCGCGCGCCGGCTTCGATCGCCCGCGCCGCCACGCGCGGGTTGCGGGTATCGATGCTGATGGGAATATGGGGCGGCAGACGCGACGCAAGCGCGCCGAGCACGGGGATCACACGCTCGATCTCGGTGTCTTCACCGACGCCGGAGGATCCGGGCCGGGTCGATTCACCACCGACATCGATGATATCGGCGCCCTCTGCCACCATGTCGACGGCATGAGCACAGGCATCTTCGATCGTATCAAAGCGCCCGCCATCCGAAAAACTATCCGGCGTCACGTTCAGAATGCCGACGATCAAAGGACTGCCGTCTTCGCGGAGCGTATCGAACATCATCGACTAGGCGCGCTAGGAACCCGCGATCGCGAGCGCCATCGCGTCGGACGCCCTGACCAGGGCGTCTTTCATCGGCCGCTCGCTCGAAAGGTGGCCCGCGGTAGCTACGATCTCGAGATTGGAATCGGGTATCGCAGCATGGATCACCCAGGCTGCATCCGCGGTACAGGTCAGATCCCGCGCCCCATGCACGATCGTGACCGGCACCCGGGGAATGCATTCCGCCCTGTCGAGGAGCTGGTTTTCTGCAAAGAAATACGCGTGCTTTGCATAATGCAATTCGATGCGGGTCTTTGCGATCGACGCGGCGAGGTCACCGCTTGCATTCCCACCTGTATTGTCGATCGAGAACATGACGACCGCTCCCGACCAGGCTTCCCACGCGCGCGCGATGCGCTCAACGGTCGCGGCATCGTCGGAGAACACGGCTGCATGAAGAAACGCCACCAGATCATTCGGGTCGTCCGCTTGCACGCGGTCGACGAACTCCCGCCACTGCCGTGGAAGAAAGCGGCTCGCCCCGTCGTGAAAAAACCAATCGACGTCGCGCTTACGCGCGAGGAAGGTACCCCGGAGGATGATCCCGAGTACGCGGTCCGGTAAGGTCTCCGCGTAGGCGAGCGCCAGCGCGGCGCCCCACGAACCGCCGAAGAGCACCCAGGCATCGATGCCGAATCGCTCGCGCACAGCTTCCATGTCGTCGATGAGGGCGGCTGTGTCGTTGTGTTCCACGGACCCATAGGGCCGTGAACGACCCGCCCCACGCTGATCGATCAGAATGACGTTGTAACGCGCCGGGTCAAAGAACTGCCTGTGGTCGGGCTTACAACCCGATCCGGGACCGCCGTGCAGGAACACCGCGGGTATCCCGGAGGGGTTCCCGCACTGCTCCACGTAGATCTCATGCCCGCCCCCGACTGACAGGTGCTCGGCGACGACGGGCTCGCAGTTAGGATAAAGCAGGCGCAAGTAATTTGGCTCGATGGATCCGATGCAGTTCCTGTCGCAAAGGCGCGGTAGGGTAAAAGGCGTTCGGACCGCGCGGATATTGGGCCGCCTCACACCCCCTAAAGCTCTTTCAGGATTTCCTCTTTACGTCGATTGAAATCGTCATCGGTGATCAAGCCGTTGGCCAGCAGTTGCTGAAGTTTTACCAAGCGATCCTCGACCGACTGAAACGAGACCGCGCCGCTGGTGTTTTGCATTTCCTTGATCTCCTTGCGCATGCGCGCCATCTCCTGGCGCATATCACGCCGCTCCAGCGTCAATTTCGCGGCTGCTGCCTTGGCCTTGAGTCCTTCCGTGCGGACGGCTGCGGGGATTTGCGACTCGCGAAACGCCAAGGCTGCTTTTTCGATGTCGAGGACGACCCAGTCAGGTCGAATCTTTCCGTTTTGATGGAGTTCGACGCCTTCGGTAGTCACGATGCGGCCCGGCATCTTGCCTTTGCTCCTGCGGCTGCCCATCTGAAAATGCACATCGCGGAAATCGTCGATAATCCCGAACGCTCCCTCGACATTCTTCTTCGCCTTGTCCAACTGTTTGCGGTACTCGCCGATGATAAGGTTGACCTTCCCTTCCCGGTAAAACACGCGACCGGTCGTCCATTCCCTGGTTTTAGCAATCGACAGCATCACGTCGGTATAACCGCGGACATTGAAGGTAACGTCCTCATCCGGTGCCGCCTTGGCCAGGGCTTCGGTCACGTAGCGCGCGATCAAAGCGGCCTGTTTGCGCGGATAAACGGCGACCGCTTCCTCGTCGCGCAGAATGCCGCCGGCGACCCACAGCTGCAGCGAGGAGAGCGCCTGCTCCACTTCTATCACTTCGAGCCCAACGGGATGTTCGTTCGGTTGCGCCCTGTTTTCGAGGCGCACCAGACGAACGTATTGTTCCTTGAGTTCCCAAATCGTGGCGTTGACCTGCTCACGTTCGAAAAAATTGGGAATGAGGTCAAAGGCGGGCGCCACTAACGGCAACGCCAGCAGTGCAAGACCACCGATCGCGCGTCGCAGGCGAACGGCCGGAAACTCAGGATCAGTCATTGATTCAAGACGTTGAAACTGCCATCTGGATCGGTTGCCGCATTATAGCGAAGCACTCTTTCTTTCCAAACAGAGGCGCTACGATGCGCCACATCGAGCATTCGACCCCGGATTCGCGAATCGAGTTCCGCCGGCCAAAAAAAAGGCGCATCCGAAGATGCGCCTTGAATAGAGTTAGAAGTATTCTGCGTGGTCTGGCGAACCTTACCAGAACAGGAAACCGCCGACACTGAAGGTCTGGGCTTCGGGACCGGACGAGCTGTCGACCTTAACCTCGCCGTGATTGAACTCGGCAATGAGCCTAAGCCAGCTGCTGACGTCGTGATAGACGCCGACTGTCCATAGTGATCGTTCAATGTGTCCGGCACCCTGCAAGGCCGTCCCGCCGGAACTTTCCAGATTGCCCTCACCATACGAAACGCCGACCTTGGTCTTGCCGTGGAAGGTGTAGGTGCCTTGTAGGTAGTAACCGCCACCCTTGCGTTCCATGATGTTGCCGTTCGCATCGACTGCAACTGCGAGCGAATTGAACTGGGCTGTCAGGCCCAAGCCTTCGTTGTCGTGGTAGTAACCGACTAACTCGAAGTTCGACATACCGGCCTTGACGCCCGCGCCCCAGGCGCTGGCCGTGAGGCCGCCGCAGTTGACGCTTCTGAGCGCAGCGGCCGGTCCGGCCATGACGGTACTGGCGCCGGTACAGGTCGAATC
>JAYYZW010000007.1:0-51251 GCA_036339995.1 Pseudomonadota bacterium | reverse complement strand
CCCGATCACCCGCGATCGTTTGCACGAGAACGGCTGGATCCATGGCGAGTTCGGCATTGGTCGCAATCTTCCTCAGGTTCTCGTGACCGAGGCCCGAGATGCTCATTGCCTTTTCCATCGAGGAATGCGTTTCTTCCGAGCAATAGGCGATCAGATCCACCGGCGTACCTCGCTCACGCGCGGTGAAGACCGACGCCCGCTCGCGGGCCGCGAGCAGCGCGCAAAGCGTTGCGCTCGAAGCGGTGTCCTGAATGACCCCGCCGCCGCGCTGAGACGTGGATTTGAACTTGCCCGGCAAACCGAGCATTTCGACCAGCCAATCGAGTACATGGGTTTCAATTTCAGTGCACGCCGGGCTCGTTTGCCACAACATTCCCTGCACGCCCAGCCCCGAACTGACGAGATCGCCGAGCACTGACGGGGGCGAGGTATTAGCGGGGAAGTAGCCGAAAAAATTCGGCGATTGCCAATGCATGAGGCCGGGGATCACGACGCGTTCGAGGTCCGCCATGATCACATCAAACGATTCACCTTGCGGCGGTGGCGCTACCGGAAGTAGCTCACGGATATCACCCGGGCGAACACCCGGGTGTACCGGAAAGGATTCGACGCGCTCGTAATACTCCGCCAGCCAATCAATGACCGCGTGGCCGGCGCGACGAAACTCCTCGGCCGACATGTGTTTCGGCGCATCAGCCACCATGGTATCGGCCGGTCTCGAAGAGACGGAGATTTACGCTAGCCGGCTAGAGATTACTCAAAACATTCTCGGCGGAACTTTCCTTGACGTCCGTTGGCGCGGCTTCGAGGTGGATCTGGGTCGCAACCCCATCTTCGACCACAATGGCAAAACGTAGTCCGCGTATACCCATCCCAAATCCCGTCGCGTCCAGATCCAGTCCGAGCGCCTTGGTGTATTCCGCGTTGCCGTCAGCGAGCATCATGACGTCGTCGCCAGCGCTTTGATCCTTGCCCCAGGCATGCATCACGAACACATCGTTCACCGCAAGACAGGCGACGGTATCCACGCCCTTGCCCTTGAGCGCGCCGGCCTGTTTGATGAATCCCGGTAAATGCGTCGAAGAACATGCCGGGGTAAACGCACCCGGCACTGAAAAGAGTACGACTTTCTTACCGCCGAACAAGTCAGCCGTCGAAACGGCGCCCGGTCCTTCGGCAGTCATCATTCCAAAAGCGCCTTCCGGCATTTTGTCGCCTACTTGAATCGCCACTGCTACCTCCGCATGGTTCGGTCTTATTGGGGGAGGTCATTGTGCCACTGGACCGCAGGCGATGGTAGGACAATTCGCGCTAGCACATTTGGATTAAGTCACCCGATCGGGTGGCTCACGGCCGGCGAAGAATGCGTTTAGATTTTCGACCACTCGCATTCCCATCGCGATGCGCGTTTCGCGCGACGCGCTGCCGAGATGAGGCAGGAGCACCACGTTGTCCATCGACTTGAGTTCGTCGGGCACCTCCGGCTCGCCTTCGTAAACGTCGAGCGCAGCACCGGCGATGCGTCCGGCCTTCAGAGCCGCGATCAAGGCGTCGCTGTCGACGACCTCACCACGCGCTGTATTGATCAGAAAAGCGTGCCTGCTTACGAGCGCGATGCGTTCTTCGTTGAACAAATGGCGTGTTGCTTCGCCGCCCGGGCAATGCACGGAAATGAAATCGGCAGCGGCGATGAGCTCTTCAAGGCTATCGATGCTGCGAGCGCCAAAGGCTTCACTCACCTCCAGCGGCGGCGGATGGGGCGTGTGGTATATGACCCGCATACCGAAACCTGAATGCGCGCGCAGCGCAACCGCGCGGGCGATGCGGCCGAAACCGATCAGGCCGAGCGTTTTGCCGCTGACGCGAGTACCCACCATGTGGGTCGGGCGCCAGCCGCGCCAGCCACCCGCGCGCAGTTCTCGCTCCCCTTCTCCGGCGCGGCGCGCGACCATGAGCATCAGCATTATCGCGAGATCAGCGGTGCAGTCGGTCAGCACGTCCGGCGTGTTGGTGACAATAATCCGGCGCTGCCGAGCCGCTTCCAGATCAATATGGCTGATTCCGGCGCCAAAATTAGCAATGATGCCGGCGCGAAGATCCGCCGCCTGCAAAACATCTGAGGACAGCGAATCAGACACGGTCGGACAAACGGCATCAGCAAGCATGAAAGCTTCTGCAAGCGCGTCGTCCGCCATCGGCTCATCGCGGGGATTGAACATGACGTCGAAGTGGGCGGTCAATTCTCTTTCAACCGCTTCCGGCCAGCGCCGGGTAATGATGACTCTCGGTTTAATCACCCGTCGAAAAGGTCACCGCTGCGCTTCACCGATCCGCGTTACGCGATCCCACCGAGGGCCTGATCGCGGTCCGCGATCAAGTCGACACCGTCTTCGATGTATCAACGGATCAGGCGTCGAGGGACACCCCGCCGGCAGTAAAAAGGTCCTGGAGCGAATCGTCTTCCTCGGCGCGCTGCCGTTTGGCCTCGTCCGATCGCAGCGTGCTGACATGGCGAAGATAGACCTCACTGACGTCCCCGGTGATGTACTCGCCGCTGAAACAAGACTGCTCGAAAGCCGCGATTTCTGGATTGCCGCGGCGCGCAGCATCCACGAGCGCTTCGAGGTCTTGATAAATCAAACTGTCGGCACCGATTAATTCGCACACTTCTTCGGTCGTCCGATTGTAAGCGATCAATTCCTCGCTGGTCGGCATGTCAATTCCGTAGACATTGGGAAAGCGCACCGGCGGTGCCGCTGAGGCAAAGTAAACCTTACGCGCCCCAGCCTCCCTGGCCATTTCGATAATCTGCAAGGAAGTCGTTCCACGCACGATCGAATCATCCACCAACAGCACGTTCTTTCCGTCAAACTCGAGACCGATGGCGTTCAGCTTCTGCCGTACCGACTTACGCCGGGATGCCTGCCCCGGCATGATGAACGTCCGCGGGATATACCGATTCTTAATGAATCCTTCGCGATATTTAAGGTCAAGAGAATGCGCGAGCTCGAGCGCGGCCGTGCGCGCCGTATCCGGGATCGGAATAACGACGTCGATTTCGTGGTGGATCCATTCGCGGCTTATCTTTTCAGCGAGGGCTTCACCCATGCGCATCCTGGCCTTGTGTACCGAAATGCCGTCGATGATTGAATCCGGTCGTGCCAGGTAGACGTGCTCAAAAATACAGGGCGCATAGTGTGTAGCGGCTGCGTAAAGATACGTATCAACCTCGCCTTCCTTACTGATGAAAATAACTTCTCCGGGAGAAAGATCGCGAATCAACTCGAAATCCAGAGCGTCGATCGCAACGCTTTCCGAAGCTACGATGTAGTCCGTCCCTTCTGCGGTCTCGCGTTTACCGAATACGATCGGGCGGATCCCGTAAGGATCGCGAAACGCGACGATTCCCACACCGGCGATCATGGCTACCGCCGAATAACCGCCCGAGCATCGCTCATGGACGCGCTCGCTCGCGCGAAAAATATCATCGGGTCCGATTCTGAACTTGCCGAAGCTTTGAAGTTCGTGGGCGAAGACGTTCAGCAGGACTTCCGAGTCCGATTCGGTGTTGATGTGACGCAGATCATCCTCGAACAATTCCTGTTTAAGCTGATCGGAATTCGTCAGATTGCCATTGTGAGCGAGCGTGATGCCGTAAGGTGAATTGACGTAGAAAGGCTGCGCCTCCGCGTTTGACGACAAGCCGGCGGTCGGATATCTGACGTGCCCGATGCCCATGCGCCCGCGCAGGTTGACCATGTGGCGCGTACGAAAGACATCGCGCACGAGTCCATTCGACTTTCGCAAATACAGTCGGCTTTCCTCGTAGGTGGCGATGCCCGCCGCGTCCTGTCCGCGGTGCTGTAATACGGTCAGGCCGTCGTAGATCATCTGGTTGACCGGTGATTTCGCGACGATTCCGATGATTCCGCACATAGTGTTCTGCTCGAGTCAGTAACTGAAGTTTTTGGCCGAGTCGGGCGGTAGATAGTCGACGATTTGCAATGCCGCAGTTTCGAATGGCGCGATAAGCTGCGATTGCTGCCACCAGGATGCGCCAGGAATTCGTGTCAGTCCAGCGATCAGTACGACGACTGCCACGATGGCCACGCCCCGGAGCAGACCGAATATGCCTCCCAGCATGCGGTCGGTGCCGGACAGTCCCGTTTTTTCAATCAAGCGGCCGATCAAAGTGTTCACGAGACCGCTCAATACGAGCGCCACGACAAGTACGCCGATGAAAGCGAGAACGATGCGCGCCGTAGGGATTGAGAGATACTCTTCGAGTAAGGTCGAAACCTGTGGCGCAAACGTGGCCGCCGCCCAGAAAGAGACGACCCATGCCACGAGGGAGAGGATCTCACGAACGAATCCCCTGAATAAACTGATCACAGTGGAAATCAGAATGATGCCGATGATGGTGATATCCACCCAGTTCATAGAAAGGCCGGCGCGCGTCGGAAAAATGAGTGTAGCAGAGACGTAATGCCACCTGAAGACACGTCGTCGAGCAACACTAGCAGCCTGTCGACGGGGGAATCATTGGTAGCGCAACAACATCCCCTTGAGTGCGAATTGATCCTCAAGTCGCGCGCGCAGGCGCTCTGCATCCTCTCTTCGTATTTCCGGTCCAACGCGCACCTTGAATACGGCGCCGTCCTGTTCCATGCGCCGGTCCAGATATGCTGGAAATCCCTCCCCGCGGAGCTTTTCGATCAGATGTTTGGCATTGTCGCTATTGGAAAAGCTTCCGAGTTGTACCGACCACGCGACGACGCCGGTCCTCGGCACCGCTTCGCCGTCGTCGTAAGACCCGGGCTTACTTTCCTCGACGACAGTCGAAGCTTGAGATAGCGGTGAAGATTCGGGAGTCGCGGGGATACCCTCGGGCGTTTTCCGCTCGGGTATCCGAACTGTCGCGGCAGCATCCGCCCGTAGTTTCGCTATTTTCTCTTCACTCAAGGGAATAACGCGCGAGGAGAAATCGCGATCCGGAATCGGCGGTATACCGCTAACGTCGGGAATAGTGTTATCGAGAGCCCCGTTATCCAGGAAAATAGGAATGAATATGACGCAGAATGCGACGAGTACGGCGACGCCGACGACTCTCTGCTTGAGTTGACGGTCCATTAACGGACTGACTCGTATTCGCCGCGAACTAGTTTCATGAGCGCGCCAACGGTCAAGAAAGAGCCGAGTATGAGTATGCGATCGGTGGAATCGGCTCCAGCAATAATCGAAGTATGTGCGTCGTGAACCGACTTATAGCATGCACAATCCCCCTTCCGAACCAGCTGATGAAAGCTGTGGCGCAATACTTCGGCTCTGGCACCCGTGGATCCGGGAAGCGAAGCAAAATGCCAGGTATCGGCCACGGGCACCAGACGCCTTAAGTATTCCACGTGATTCTTGGTATTGAGCATGCCGATCAAAGCGTGCGTACGTGCCGGTCGAGGCAGCGCACCCAAGGTTGCGACAAAAGTTTCCACCGCCTGCGGATTGTGCGCAACATCTAATACATACTCGAAAGCGCCGAAGACGCGATGAAACCTGCCGTGCAATACCACGTGTTCGAGACCGCGCCGAATCTGGGTTGCCGGGACGGGGTGGCGATGCTGCAATGCGTCGATGACTTTCAGGGCGCCGGCCGCGTTCCGTAACTGGTGCTTCCCCTCGAGCGCCGGTAACGGCAGACCGGACAGCACCGTCGGTCCGGACCACCAGGTCCATGACGTTTCTTCGTCTTCGAATGCGTAATCGACGCCCAGCAGTTCGGCCTGCGCGCCGATGGATTCCGCAGTCGCCAGGATGGATTCCGGGACCTCATTATCCGAACAGATGACGGGTCGTCTAGGACGCATGATCCCGGCTTTCTCGATCGCAATTTTCTCGCGGGACGATCCCAGCCAGTCCTCGTGGTCGAGACCGATCGCCGCGATCAACGCGACATCCGAGTCGACGATATTGACCGCGTCGAGACGCCCGCCAAGACCGACTTCCAGAATCGCGATATCCAGAGATGACTGCTCGAATATCTTGAGCGCCGCGAGCGTACCGAACTCGAAGTACGTAAGAGGTACCCCGCGGCGGGCACTTTCGACGCTCTCGAAGGCGGCGCATATTGTCGCGTCTTCTGTTTCGGCGCCATCTACGCATATGCGTTCGTTGTAGCGTACGAGGTGCGGAGAGGTGTAAGTACCGACCCGATAACCCGCACCGCGCCAGACGCTCTCCAGCAGAGCAACGCTCGATCCCTTACCGTTGGTCCCGGCGACCGTAATCACGGTAGACGCCGGTTTTCCTAGACCGAGATTCCCGGCGACTTCCCTGCAGCGCTCGAGTCCCAGCTCGATATGCGCGCCGTGCCCTGCTTCGAGCCAGGAAAGCCAGGCTGCCAGCGAGTCGAACTTACCGGACATATCGTCGGGATCGAGGGCAATCAAACCTTCTGTTCTGGCAACCATCACTCGGCGTCGGTCGTTGCCGGTGGCGGGGCGGCATCCGCAGTCGTTTCTTCTGCTTCACTATCGTTCACTACGATGGCCTCGTGATGGCTCAGAATTGACAGTATTGACGCGATCGTCCGTTTGAGTTCGCGGCGGTCGACCATCATGTCGACGCCGCCGTGTTCGAGGAGAAACTCGCTGCGTTGAAACCCTTCGGGCAATATTTCGCCAACGGTTTGCTCGATGACGCGCGGTCCGGCGAACCCGATCAGGGCAGCGGGCTCGGCAATGATGAGGTCGCCAAGCGTTCCTACACTTGCGGACACGCCGCCGGTCGTCGGATCAGTCAGGACCGCGATATATGCAAGGCGATGCTCCTTCAATTCCGCAATTGCCGCGGTGGTCTTCGCCATCTGCATCAGCGAAACGATCGCTTCCTGCATTCTCGCCCCGCCGCTCGCGCAAAAGCAGACCAGTGGGAGGCGTGCTTCGATACAGCGCCGGACCGCGCGAACGAAACGTTCGCCGACGACCGAACCCATCGATCCGCCCATGAATTTGAATTCGAATGCGCAAACCACCATCGGCAATCCGTTGACGCGGCCTTCCATGACGATCAAGGCGTCGCGCTCACCAGTCGCCTTTTGCGCCGCAGCGATTCGATCACGGTAACGCTTAGTGTCTTTGAACTTGAGGAAATCTACTGGTTCCAAATCGATCGCCAGTTCTTTGCCGCTGCCGGGGTCCAGAAACTTTTCGAGGCGTTGCCGTGCACTGACACGCAGGTGGTAACCGCACTTGATGCAAACATCCAGATTGCGCTCGAGTTCGGCCCGGTAAAGTACCGCTTTGCACTCGGGACAACTGGTCCATAATCCCTCCGGGATGGAGCGCCTGGTCTTGCCTTCGGTACGTATTCTCCTCGGCAGCAGCTTTTTAAACCAATTCAAGGCCGAATTCCCATACTAGTGTGCTGTCCCTTAATGTCCTTCAATAATTCGCGCCGGGCCCGTGTTGTGAGACAAGGCGCGAGGAGGCGTCGTATCGGGAATACGGCAACGACGAGCAACGCCGTATCGCAGCACGAGAACAAGCGAATTATGAAGGTCATTACGGGACAGCACACTTATTCATGCGGCGGTTTGGGTGTCGATCGCCTGCCGGAATCCGCTCACGAATCGTTCCAAATCTGCGACGCTGGCACCGACCTTGTCGATCAATTCCACGATAGCGCTGCCCACGATAACGGCGTCAGCCACGGCCGACGCCTTCGCCGCCACCGCGGGCGTTTTAATGCCGAATCCCAAGCCAACAGGAAGACCAGCCATCGCGCTCGTATCGGCGATTTTCGCATTGATCGCATCGATGTCGATTTCCTTGTCGCCGGTCACGCCCTTGACGGCGACGAAATACACAAACCCCGAGGCCAGTTCGCAGATGCTACGAATGCGCTCGACCCGCGAATTCGGTGCAACAAGAAATATTTGATCGAGTCCGGCGCTTTCGAGATGGCCGTGGAATTCCAATGCTTCTTCCGGCGGCATATCAACGACCAAAACACCGTCCACCCCGGCCCTGGCGGCCCGTTTCGCAAAGGTTTCAGCCCCAATATGTTCAAACGGATTGAGATAACCCATCAGCACGACCGGCGTCTCCCCATCGGTCCGCCGAAATTCCGTGACGCAGTCGAGCACGTCACCGAGCGAAACCCCTGCCTTGACGGCTCTCTCACTGGCCCGTTGAATCACTGGCCCATCGGCCATCGGATCGGAAAATGGGACTCCCAGTTCGATGATATCCGCACCGCCCCGGACGAGCGTGTGCATGAGGCCGGGGGTTTCTTTCACGCTTGGATCGCCTGCCGTAATAAAGGTGATCAAGCACTTTCGATCCGCCGAGCTGAGCGCGTCAAATTGCTTCGCTATCCGCCTCATCGTAGTGCTTTTGATCTCATTCCTACGCGCCGCCGCCGGTTAGTAGGCTGTTGAAAACCCCCGTTTTTCAACAGCCAATTAAAGCGTAATGCCGTCGATGTTCGCAACGGTTTGAATATCCTTGTCGCCGCGACCGGACAGGTTCACGACGATAAACTCATCCGTGCGCATTCTCCGGGCAAGTCCTTCGGCGTATGCCAACGCGTGACTCGATTCCAAGGCCGGCATGATGCCCTCGAGCAGGGTCACTCGCCTGAATGCCGCGAGCGCCTCCTCGTCCGTGACGGTGACGTAGCGTGCTCTTCCCTCATCCTTGAGCCACGCATGTTCCGGCCCGACTCCCGGATAATCAAGCCCGGCGGATATCGAATGGGTCGATTCGATCTGCCCGCACTCATCCTGCATCAGGTAAGTACGATTGCCATGCAGCACACCGGGTCTGCCCGCACTCAGCGGGGCCGCATGGCGCCCCCCCCCAAGTCCGTCGCCGCCCGCCTCGACACCCCATAATTGCACCGCTGCGTCGTTGATGAACGGGTAAAACATGCCGATCGCATTCGACCCGCCGCCGACGC
Source organism: Pseudomonadota bacterium (assembly GCA_036339995.1). GTDB lineage: Bacteria > Pseudomonadota > Gammaproteobacteria > JAYYZW01. The sequence goes on along the minus strand of JAYYZW010000007.1, from coordinate 42,296 downwards.
AGGCGACCAGTGCGTCCGGTAACCGGTCTTCCAGTTCGAGACATTGTGCACGTGTTTCACGACCGATGACGGTCTGGAAGTCGCGGACCATCGCCGGATAGGGATGCGGCCCGGCAACCGTACCGATAATGTAGAACGTATCGTCGACATGGCTGACCCAATCGCGCATCGCTTCGTTGAGAGCGTCCTTCAAGGTGCGTGATCCGGAATCCACCGCAACGACCTCTGCGCCCAGTAATTTCATGCGGAAGACGTTGGTCGACTGTCGTTGAATATCCTCCGAGCCCATGTAGACACAACAAGCCATCTGGAGGCGCGCTGCAACCGTTGCCGTCGCTACGCCGTGCTGCCCGGCACCCGTCTCGGCGATGACCCGCGGTTTGCCCATGCGCCGTGCAAGCAGAGCCTGGCCGACGGTATTGTTGATCTTGTGCGCGCCGGTATGATTCAAATCTTCGCGTTTCAAATAGATGCGGGCGCCACCAACTTCATGCGACCAGCGTTTGGCGAAATACAGCGGAGACGGCCGTCCGACATAACACCGTAAATCTTCATCGAGCTCGCGCAGAAAATCTTCGTCGCACAAATAGCGATGGTATGCCGCCTCGAGTTCCGCCAGCGGTTGCATCAGTGTTTCGGCGACGAATCGCCCACCGTAGCGGCCGAAGTGTCCGTTGGCGTCGGGAAAGGACGTCTCCTCCCCGGGCCTCGTTTTCACGACCGCGTCAAGCTCAGCGGCCAACACGCCTCGCCTCGGTAATAAATTTTTCCATTTTAACAGGGTCCTTGATTCCTTTTGACGACTCGATTCCACCGCTGACGTCGACGCCGTAGGGCGCCGCGATCCGGATGGCTTTACCTACGTTCTCCGGGGTCAGACCCCCGGCGAGGATCACCGGACGCGGCAGCTTACGCGGAATGACGCGCCAGTCGAAACATTGGCCCGTGCCGCCGTATGCCGCGGGGTCGTCCGCATCGAGGAAAATGGCGCTGGCACGAGCGAAGCGCGCCGCCTCCGCTTCGACATCCATCTCCGGGCTGACTCGAATCGCTTTCATCCAGGGTTTGGATCCCGATTCACACTGGACCGGCGATTCGTCGCCATGGTACTGCACCAAATCGATCCCCGTTTCGCGAACGACGCTCTCTACCTTGTGTTTTTCGCTGTTGACAAACAAACCCACCTTGCAGACAAAAGGCGGTAATCGGCGAATGATCTCGGCCGCCGCGGCCGGATCGATGAACCGCGGACTTTTCTCGTAAAATACGAATCCGACGGCGTCGGCACCGAGCGCCGCCGCTGTTTCGGCGTCTTCCAATCGGGTAATGCCGCAAAATTTTACTTTGACTGAAAGTGGTCTCATGTCCTCTGAGGTGATCAGACAAGGTGCGCTTTCGAGGAGCGCGGATTATGAGGAGCGCAGTTTATACTGGAACCTACCTCAAAATTATCCGCATGTGCGTTGTGCCCTGAAAACGCGATGGCGAGGCGCAGTGCGCAGGGCATAGTGGTTCTATGTCCAAGCGCTGCAACGAAGCAAGCGCGTTTTCAGGGCGCAACCCTACGGGACGGGGGCTATTTTCGCGCATTTCGGCGTTGCTCGTCGCTCATTTAGCACCACTAAACGTCGCTCCTCGCGCCTTGAACTGCGCGAAAATCGCTCCCGGCGCACACGCGGATAATTTTGAGATAGGTTCCGAATGAATGAACTCCGGAGAACGCCGTGCAACTCAAAGTCTTGTACACCCTGGCCGCGGCGACCATCTAGGCCGGTCCCGCGTAGGCCAAAAAAGCCGGTTTGAACAATCCCGGCTGGGGCAAGGCGAATTCGCCCGGGTAGTCGACCGCCGTTAGATACAATCCGTCGGGCGGCGCCGTTATACCGCCGCATTCGCGATCCTTTTTATCGAGCACTTCCTTCGCCCATTCGGGCTCGCGTTTTCCCATCCCGATTTCCATCAAGACGCCGGCAAAATTGCGCACCATGTGTTGAAGAAACGCGTTGGCTTCAACCTTTAGCGAGACGAGTCCGCCCGAGGCGTGGACCTCGAACCGATTGATCGTCCTTACCGGGTTCTTAGCTTGACAGCCACTCGCCCGAAAAGTGGAAAAATCGTGCTCGCCGAGCCAGTAAGCGGCGGCCTGCGACATGCGTTCGATATCGAGTGGCCGGTATTCCCAGGTCAGTCTGCCGTGCCAGAGGCCCGGCTTGGTTGATCGATTGCAAATGACGTAGTCGTAGGTCCTGCTGATCGCGGAAAAACGAGCGTGAAACCCGTCGGATACGGGGCGTGCCCACAAAATGCTGACGTCAGGCGGAAGATTGACGTTGGTACCGAGCACCCACGAACGGTTGCTGCGGCGCGCCAGCGTGTCGAAATGGATCACCTGATAACTGGCATGCACCCGGGCATCGGTTCGGCCGGCACATTGAATTGAGGCGGAGTGATCAGCAACGCTGGAAATTGCACGTTCTACAAGCGGTTGGACGGTGCGCTGTCCGCACTGCGTTTGCCAGCCGCTGAACTCGGAGCCGTCGTACTCGATTCCGAGAGCGATACGCATGGAACTCAGGACACTTCCGCGACGAGCGTGCACCGCGATTCGACGCACCCGACGCTGGATTGCTGATGACTAATCGGAAATTTGATCGAGCAAAGCTTTCGCCTCTGTTTTTTGCTCGTCGTTGCCGTCGCTCGCAACCTCGTCCAATATCGAACGAGCTCCTTCTGTATCGCCGAGTTCGATATAAGCCTTGGCGAGGTTGAGTTTGGTGTCTGCTTCATCGATATCGCTCTGACGTTCGACATCGTCGGACATCGGCATGACAACGGTTTTCTCTCCATCGTCGTCGAGGTCCGTGCCCAAGTCAGCATCGAGTGCTACGGTTTTCAGATGTCCATCGCCCTCGTCCTCGACGATGGCTTCGATATTGAGATCAAGCTCGCCTCCAGACGGGTCGTCGATGACTGCACCCAGTTCCATCGTTGCATCCAGTTCCATCGTCAAGTCGTCCAGCGACGCATCCTCACTGATTTCGAGCTCTCCGGCATCGAGCGCGAGCTCATCGAGTTCGGCGCCCTGTAGCGACATCTCTCCATCCGTCGGCGTTTCTTCGGGCGTACCCATCGTAATTTCCAGACCCTCATCTTCGCCGTCGTCCACGCCTGTGATGTCGAGACCATCCGACAGGTCTTCCTCACCTATCGTAATGTCGAAATCGAGATCGCCCTCTGCATCCGCACCGTCGACTCCCTCAGCGACCTCGAGCGCCGAATCGAGGTCGACGGTCGGCATATCATCGGCATCGAGGCCGCTTATGACGGCATCGTCTTCGGCGCCAGTCACCTCGATATCAGTATCAAGGCCACCGATATCGAATTCGAGCAGATCGTCCTCGGCGCTCACGGCTTCAGATGCAATATCCTCCATGTCGCCGGTGTCGCTCAGATCGACGATGTCCTCGCCTTCCTCGTCTGTGTTGATTTCGAAGGCCGGCGCTACCGTATCACTGATATCGAAATCCAATCCTGCGTCCGCTGCCTCGCTGGAATCGTCTTCCGCAGTGATATCGGTTATGTCGAGTCCGGCGTCTTCACCCGAGTCGACCGCAGCGTCCGCCAGTTCCTCGTCGGCACTCAGTTCGGGCGCCGTGACATTAAGCAAGTCCTTGTCTTCGACGGATGTCAGGTCTCCCGTCTTGGTTACGTCCAGGAGATCGCTAGCGTCCCCGCCGGACGTATGCGCGACGGTATGGTCGCCCGTGGCAGATTCATCTTCGTCCTCGCCGGTAATATCGACAAAGGCCTTGGCCGAATCTTGATCCGGTGCCGGTGCCGGCTCCGCCGCCGCTTCCGCGCCGGCCTCGAACAACGCGCGTTCGGGTGACATTACGGACCACATCGCGACCGCGCTCTCCCATAGCGGATCCGCATCACCTACGCCTTCGTGCAAACTCCTGGCAGCTTCTTCGTACGCGCTCTTGTCGTTCGAAGAGAAATAGACTTCCAGCAGGCGAAGTTTGTATTCGTGCCGATCCGGATGTTCAGCAATAACCCTTTCGACCAGTTCCGGCGCCTGGTCGTAGTGCTCGTATGCATGATCGAAGTCCGCAGCCGCGTCGTCTACATCGTCCATTGAAGTGATCGCCTTGGAGGCGTCATCCTTGAGGAAACTATTTTTAAGACCGAGCTCGCGCAGACGATCGCTCGCCAGCTTCGCCTGCGCAATCTCGGCGGCTATGTCCGCTCCGGCGCGACCCGAGCGCCGTTTCAGCAGAAACTGCACCACCCCGACGAACAAGCCGAGAATGACGAGCGCGACGATACCCAAGACTGTCGCGGCCCCACCGGGGACCTTTGACGCGAGCGATTCGGTAAAGTCCCTCGTATCTTCCTGCGCGATATCTTCCTCGACGGCGTCTACCGGCGCGGCCGCCATATCCGCTTCCGGCTCGGCATCGGCGTCGACTTCGAGTTCGGGCTCCGTCTCTGGCCCGATCTCCGGTTCTACTGTCGCGATCATTTCGGGGACGGACTCGGTCGGCTCGTCGACGGCGCCGAGGTCTCCGTGTTCAACGCCCAGTTCGGCAAGCCGTGCCCGCAAAGCAGCCAGGTCTTCATCCTGGATGTTCACCTGCCGCTGCAGCAGGTTAATGATTTCTTCGGCCTCCGTCAGCTTGTCCTCCAACTCGAGATTCGTTTGCGAGGTCGCGTCCAGCTCCTCACGCAGTAGCTCCGAACCCTGACCCGTGCCCGCGCTGCCCGGGGCCGCGCCACCGTCGGCACCGTTCGGGGCGACGAGTTCGAGGCGTGCATCGGTGCCTTCGGACTCGGTACTCGCGGCTTCGCTCGAAGCGACAGCTGGCGCGCCGAGCGGCTGCGCCGTCGTCGCCGCGCCGATCTCCTGCCGGTCGGCTTCCCATAGCAGATTCTGGCGCTTGATCTCGGCAAAGGCTTCTTCGGCAGATACCGAGCGCAGACCGGCCTCGTCGGGTAGACGCAATATCGCACCCCGCATTAGTCGGTTCACGTTCGCCTCGCCGAACGCCGCGGGATTGTCGCGGAGCAGTGCGAGCATCATTTGATTCACCGTAACCGACTCGTCGGGCCGATATTTCGCAGCGATCGGCCACAGGGTATCGGTCGCGACCATCGGACCGATTTCACTGCCGCTGACGTATGCCCCGCTAATACTCGCCGCCGGCGCCGGTGGCTCGTAGGGTTCGGGCGACGAATCGGCGGGAGCCGCCGGTGCGGGTTCCTCGACACTCGCTACCGGGGCCGGCGCGACCCGGCGTCGATTCGGATCGTAGAGAGGTGGATCCAGCAGCACGGTGTACTCGCGCAGCAGACGCCCGTTGGACCAGTTCAGTTCCAGGAGGAAATTGAGGAACGGTTCGCGTATCGGATCTTTCGACGTAACGGAAATGACATTGGCGCCCGTAGCAGAATCATCGATGGTGAAACGCAACTGAAGCAGCACGGGCGGCCGCTCGATGCCGGCGCGCTCGAAATGCTCCGGACCGGCGATCCCTATCGTCAGTGTGTCGAAATCTTCGGCCTTCGCGCCGATGATCTCAATGCGTCCCTCAAACGGTTCATTGAGGGCCGAGCTGGATTTTAGCGGCCCGAGACCCAAGCCGAAGGCAAACGGGCCCGCCAAACAGCAGAATATCAGCGCAAGTGCTCGAATCCGTAGCATGAGGTCGTTCCTTAAGCGATTAGCAGACGATGTAAATGCATCGGGTTGATCGCTAATGCATCGGGTTGATCGCTCGCGCGAAATGCCGCGCCCCCCACTTCTCGCTGGCATGCCTCCTGAACCTGCGAATATTCTTTATAATTGGTTGTTAACTATAGCTTACAAATGGTTTTTCACCAACATTTCCGCGATCTGGATACTATTGAGCGCAGCACCTTTACGAACGTTGTCCGAGACCACCCAGAGGTTGATTCCGCGCGGGTGTGATATGTCTTCGCGGATACGGCCCACGAAGACCTCGTCCCGGTTCGCTCCCTCCGTAACGGCGGTCGGATAGCCACCGTCTTCGTGGCGGTCGACAACGGCTACGCCGGGCGCCTGTTCCAACAGCGCACGGACTTCGCCGGCGTTGATTTTCTCGCCCGTCTCGATGTGGATGGCTTCCGAGTGTCCGTAGAAGACGGGCACCCTGACGGCGGTCGGATTCACCCGCAGCTCGGCGTCACCCAAGATCTTACGCGCCTCCCATACGATCTTCATTTCCTCCCGGGTATAGGCGTTTTCCTCAAACGTGTCGATTTGCGGTAAACAGTTGAAAGCTATCTGTTTTGGGTAAACGTTCGAACTCACTTCACGGGCGTTCAGCAGCGCTGCGGTCTGAACGGCCAATTCTTCGATCGCCTCCTTGCCGGTCCCCGAAACCGCCTGGTAGCTACACACGTTGATGCGCTCGATGCCGACCGCGTCGTAAATCGGCTTCAGTGCGACGACCATCTGGATGGTCGAACAGTTGGGATTCGCGACGATATTGCGCGACAGATAGCCCCCCAAAGCATCCGGATTGACCTCCGGGACGACCAGCGGAATATCGTCGTCGTAGCGGAACTCCGAGGTATTGTCGATCACCACACAGCCAGCCGCTGCCGCTCGCGGCGCGTGGATTTTCGACACCGAGGCGCCCGGGGAGAACAGGCCGATATCGACGCCCTCGAAGTCGAACCGTGCGAGATCCTGAACCACCAGACTGCGGCCGCCGAAGGCGACTCTGGAGCCGGCAGAACGGGCGCTCGCGACAGCATAGACCTCGCCGGCCGGAAATCCGCGCTCGGCCAGAATCGAGAGCATTGTTTCGCCCACCGCACCGGTGGCGCCGACGACCGCGACCTTGAATCTTTCCGCCATCTCTCGCACCCTTATTTGGGATCGATCATCTCAAGGCCTCGATCACGGCCTGCGCCATCTGTCCGGTACTGACACTCGGTCCGCCGTCGCGTGAAATATCAGCGGTGCGGACGCCATCTGCGAGGACGGCCGTGACCGCCGCTTCGATTTTATCGGCCAATGCCTCTTCGCCAAGCGTATAGCGGAACATCATCGCGACCGACAGAATCGTCGCGAGCGGATTCGCCAGACCCCGGCCCGCAATATCGGGCGCTGAGCCGTGCACCGGTTCAAACAATCCCTTGTCCTCGGCGTTGAGTGACGCGGAAGGCAGCATGCCGATGGAACCCGTCAGCATGGCCGCAAGGTCCGACAAAATATCGCCGAACAGGTTGGTCGTAACGATGACGTCGAACTGCTTCGGTGCGCGCACCAACTGCATTGCCGCATTGTCGACGTACATGTGGGACAACTCCACGTCAGGGTAATCAACGGCTAGACCGAGCACGATATCGCGCCACAGTTCCGTCACCTCGAGCACGTTCGCCTTGTCCACCGAACACAGACGTGATCTGCGCTTGCGCGCCACTTCGAATCCGAGGCGGGCGATGCGCTCGATCTCGTCTTCCGTGTAAACGAGCGTGTTGTACCCCCGCCGCCGGCCATCCGCACCGATGTCGATACCGCGGGGCTCTCCGAAATAGATCCCACCGGTCAGTTCGCGGATGATCATCAAATCCAGGCCCGCGACCACCTCCGGCTTGAGTGTGGACGCCTCGGCCAGCGAGTCGATCAGGACGGCCGGGCGCAGGTTGCAGAACAGGTCGAGTTCCGAACGCAGCCGCAGAAGCCCGCGTTCCGGCCTGATCGAGCGTTCGGCCTTGTCCCATTGCGGTCCGCCGACGGCGCCCAGCAATATCGCGTCCGCGGCACGTGCGAGCTTAATCGTTGCGTCCGGCAGAGAATCACCGTGCGCATCGATCGCGCAACCGCCCATCAAAGCGTGCTCTATCTCGCACGACAGGCCGAAGCGTTCGACCAGTACGCCCAGCAACTGCTCGGCCGCTCCAACGATTTCCGGTCCGATGCCGTCACCCGCAAGTACCAGTATTTTATGCGCCACGGTTTCGTCCCGTTACCAAAAAGGTCGAAAGAATACAGTAAAGCCAGGGGGCGTCAAACCAGCTACAGGCTGCCAGACAGTGTCCATCCATAAACGACATTATTTCTCTCGCAAAGACGCCAAGAAAGCAATTAGTATAATTTTAATGACCATCACTTATCACTTTGCGATCTTTACGTCTTGGCGAGGATCATTCTCTCTGGATGGATACTAAATACGAACACCGCGGCGCAGCGGATTCAGCCGCTGTCCTTTCGGATATACTTGCGCGCTCCTTAAAGAACCCGCCACCGTCGCCCGATGAACCAAGGCCTCAAGGAACTGCAACCCTACCCCTTCGAACGGCTTGCTGAAATCCGCGCCCGGGTAAATCCACCCGACGATCGAAAATTGATCAATCTCTCTCTCGGCGAACCCCAGCACCAGACGCCCGCATTCATCCACGAGGCGCTGATCGACGCGTTGTCGGGAACCGCCCGCTATCCCGCGACCCGTGGGTTGCCGGAGCTGCGCCAGACTGTTAGCGCGTGGGCGCGCAGGCGTTTTCACCTCCCGGACGGCGCGTTGACCGGCGAGCGTCACGTCCTTCCCGTGAATGGTACGCGCGAGGCACTGTTCGCGATTGCGCAATGCGTGGTGGATAGATCGGGCCGCAAGAATACCGTGCTGGTACCTAATCCGTTCTACCAGATCTACGAAGGCGCGGCTCTGCTCGCAGGCGCGAGGCCCGAATATCTACCGTGTCCCGCCGCGCGCGGATTTCGACCTGACTGGAACGCCGTGACGCCCGCTGTGTGGGAGCGAACGGCGCTCGTTTACGTATGCTCGCCGGGAAATCCATCGGGCGCCGTATTGGACGAAACGGATTACGAATTTCTGACGGCCGCGGCCGATCGCTGGGATTTCGTCATCGTCGCGGATGAATGCTACAGCGAACTCTATCTCGATGAAGACGATCCAACGCTGGGCTTGCTCGAATTCTGCGCGCATCACGCGCGCGATAGGTTCGGGCGCTGCCTGGTAATGCATAGCCTCTCGAAGCGATCCAACGCACCGGGACTGCGTTCCGGCTTCGTCGCCGGCGACGCGGACCTGATCGAGGCGTTCTACCGCTACCGAACGTATCATGGCAGCGCCATGCCGATACATGTGCAGTATGCGAGCATCGCGGCCTGGAGCGACGAGGATCACGTCATCGAAAACCGCGCGCTCTACCGACGAAAATTCGAACGCGTATTACCAATCCTGGCCGAAGTGAGCCGTGTAGAGCGCCCCAGGGCCGGCTTTTACCTGTGGCCGGAACTCGACATCGATGACCTGACGGCATGCGAACGGCTGCTCGGCGAAGCAGGTGTCTTGACCTTGCCCGGCAGCTTCCTCGGGCGCGCGACGGCGACGGGAAACCCCGGAGCGAACCGGCTGAGGATCGCCCTGGTAGCCAATCTTCAGGACTGTGAAGAGGCCGCGCTTCGAATGCGCGAAAATTTAGGGAACCTCTGAATAAGTTATGGTGCGTCGGAATTGTGCATGAAATCGTACAGATCAAGGCACGAATCGCAGGCAATAGCGGGGACTATTGGCAAGATTCGTAACGTAAGGCTCCGCGATTTCAGGCGCCAGGCAGGCGTGCCATAACTTATTCAGAGGTTCCTTAAGTCAAGAGACGGAGGAGACGTCATGACAGATCTCTCGCGCGCCATCGACGAGGCGTTTGAGAATCGCGCTCAGTTCAATGCTGAATCGGCCAGCCCTGAGGTTCGCGATGCGGTTGACGAATGCCTGGCGAAACTCGACGAGGGGTCGTTGCGGGTGGCTGAGCCTGCCGACGATGGATGGCAGGTGAACGAATGGGTCAAGAAAGCTGTGTTGCTCTCATTCAAGCTGTCATCGAACCGAGTGATGTCGGGCGGGCACAGCAATTATTACGACAAGATCGACGTCAAGTTTGACGGCATGGGTGCTGCCGAGTTTGAAAAAATCGGTGCGCGCGTCGTACCGCCGGCGACGGTGCGACGCGGTTGTTATATCGCGCCGAACGTCATTTTGATGCCCAGCTACGTCAATATCGGCGCCTACGTCGATTCAGGCACCATGGTCGACACCTGGGCGACCGTCGGGTCGTGCGCCCAGATCGGCAAAAACGTTCACCTGTCCGGCGGCGTCGGCATCGGCGGCGTACTCGAACCGCTGCAGGCGGCACCGACCATCATTGAGGACGGCTGCTTCATCGGCGCCCGCTCGGAAATCGTCGAAGGCGTCATCGTCGGCGCGGGTTCGGTGATATCTATGGGCGTTTATATCGGTCAGAGCACGAAGATTTACGAGCGCGAATCGGGAACCGTCTCGCACGGCTTCGTACCGCCCGGATCCGTCGTCGTCTCGGGAAATCTGCCGGCCGCGGACGGCAGCCACAGTCTCTACTGCGCCGTCATCGTCAAGCGGGTCGACGCCGGGACACGCGCGAAGGTCGGCATTAACGCCTTACTGCGCGACGTGTAGTAGCCAGGTTTTTTTACAGGTTCAGGCGGCGGCGCCCGCCGACGCCTGGCGCGCAGCTTTCTGAACTTCACGCGCAAGTTCATTGGCAAGTTCGTCGACGACGGCACGGTCGCGGCCTTCGACCATGACCCGCACGACAGGCTCGGTACCCGAAGGCCGCAATAGGACACGACCGCTATCGGCGAGGCGTGCCTCGGCCGCGGCTACGGCGCGCGCAACTTCCGGCAAACTCAACACGTCAACTTTCTCTTCCATGCGTACATTTACGAGCGTCTGCGGGTATTTCGTCATCCCGCGCTTCAGTTCGTTCAAGGGTTGCGCGCTGCAGACCATAGTTTCGAGAACTTGCAGTGCTGAGATGATGCCGTCGCCCGTGGTGGTCAGATCCAGGCAAATGATATGACCGGAGGATTCCCCACCCAAAGACCAGCCGTCCTTCTGCAGCATCTCCATGACGTAGCGGTCACCGACTTTCGCGCGTTTGAATCCCAAGCCGAGCGTCTTGATCGCCTGTTCGAGACCGAGGTTGCTCATTTGCGTCCCGACCACGCCGCCGGCCAGCGCTCCAGTGTTTTGGCGCCGGCGGGCGATAATGAAGGTCAATTCGTCGCCATCGACGATCTCGCCGTCGGCGTCTACCATGATCAAGCGATCGCCGTCGCCATCCAGCGCGATGCCCGCATCAGCTTGCGCGTCGCAAACGGCCCGCAGCATCGTCGCCGGCTCCGTGGCACCGCAGTTTTCGTTGATGTTGAATCCGTTCGGCGATCCGCCGAGAACGATCACCTCGGCACCCAGTTCGGAGAAGACCGCCGGTGCTATGTGATAAGTCGCGCCGTGCGCGCAGTCGACGACGAGCTTCAACCCAGATAAATCGATACCCGAGCGCACGGTACTTTTGCAGAATTCGATATAACGCCCGGCGGCGTCTTCGACACGCTTCGCTTTACCGAGTTTGCGGGAATCGACCGTCTGCAGCGGCTTTTCGAGTTCGTCCTCGATCGCGAATTCTATTTCGTCCGGCAGCTTTTTCCCTTCGTGCGAAAGAAACTTGATGCCGTTGTCGTCGAACGGATTATGCGAGGCGCTGATCACGATACCCGCCCGGGCGTGAAACGTTCGGGTAAGGTAAGCAATTCCCGGAGTGGGCATCGGACCCAGCAGGTGGATATCGATGCCCGCGGCGGACAGGCCCGCTTCGAGCGCTGATTCGAACATGTATCCCGATATACGGGTGTCTTTGCCGATCAAGACCTTTTGCCGCCCGGACGATTGAGCTCCAAGAACGCGGCCCGCGGCCCAGCCGAGTTTCATGACGAAATCGGGCGTGATAGGACTCTGCCCGACGGTACCGCGAATACCGTCGGTACCGAAGTATTTTCGATCGCGCTCGCTCATTGATTAGTCCTGATTTAGGGAACCTCTGAATAAGTCATGGTGCGTGTGAATTGCTCATGCAATTGTGCAGATCAAGGCACGAATCGCAGGTAATAGCGGGGGCTATTGGCAAGGTTCGTAACGCCGAGCTGCGCGATTTCATGGGCAAAGCAGATGGGCCATGACTTTTTCAGAGGTCCCTTAGAGTACCGGAAGGTATTCGGTACCAACCAGGATAATCTGAAGCGGGCCCGGCTCACCGTGACGCTTCTCACAGAGATGGAAATTCGCCAAATGGTCCCTTAACCCGCGCGCGGAGGGATTCAGCACGTCGACTCGATCAATGAAGGCTGGCGGGCCCGCCGATCGTTCCGTCCTTAGGATCGGGTTCGTCCGTAGATGTGTCGCTGGAACTGGCACTGTCAGCGCTGGTTTGATCGTCGTCCATCCAATCATCCGGCGGCTGCGGCGGCTTGCCTTCCATGATGTCGTCGATCTGAGCGGTATCGAGCGTTTCAAACTTGATCAAGGCCTCGGCCATGACGTGCAGTTTGTCGAGATGCGAATCGAGTATGGTTTTTGCGCGCGCGTAGTTGCGCTCGACGATGTTACGTACCTCCTCGTCGATCAAATGGGCCGTCTCGTCCGACACCGTCTTGTGCTGTGTCACCGAGTGGCCGAGAAAGATCTCGCCATTGTCATCGCTGTAGGTCATCGGACCGAGCTTTTCCGACAATCCCCACTTCGTAACCATATTACGCGCTATCTCGGTCACGCGTTCGATGTCGTTCGACGCACCGGTCGTCACCGCGTCAGAGCCGAAGACGAGTTCCTCGGCAATACGGCCGCCGAACAAGCTGGAGATCTGACTCTCGAGCCTTTCCTTGCTGTAACTCAGTCGATCTTCTTCTGGCAGAAACATCGTCACGCCAAGTGCACGCCCGCGTGGGATTATGGTGACCTTATAGACAGGGTCGTGCTCAGGGACCAGGCGTCCGACGATGGCATGGCCGGCCTCGTGATAGGCCGTCAACTTCTTTTCGTCCGCGCTCATGACCATCGAGCGTCTCTCGGCGCCCATCATGATCTTGTCTTTCGCTTTTTCGAATTCCTCCATATCGACGAGACGCTTGTCGCCACGCGCAGCAAACAGCGCCGCTTCATTGACCAGGTTGGCGAGATCGGCGCCGGAGAACCCGGGAGTGCCGCGTGCGAGGATGGCGGGACGGACATCGTCGTCAAGCGGTACCTTGCGCATGTGAACCTTGAGAATTTGCTCGCGCCCGCGAATGTCGGGCAGGTGAACGACAACCTGGCGATCGAACCGTCCGGGGCGCAGCAGGGCGGGGTCCAGCACGTCCGGCCGATTAGTCGCTGCGATTACGATTACGCCTTCGTTCCCATCGAAACCGTCCATTTCAACCAGCAGTTGATTGAGCGTCTGCTCGCGCTCGTCGTGGCCACCGCCGAGCCCTGCACCGCGGTGCCGGCCTACCGCATCAATTTCGTCGATAAAAATGATACAGGGCGCGTGCTTCTTGGCCTGCTCGAACATGTCGCGCACACGCGACGCGCCGACGCCCACGAACATCTCGACGAAGTCCGATCCGGAAATCGTAAAAAACGGAACCTTGGCCTCGCCCGCTATCGCCCTCGCCAACAGCGTTTTACCGGTGCCCGGTGAACCGACCATGAGAACGCCTTTTGGAATCTTGCCGCCGAGCTTCTGGAACTTACCCGGGTCTTTCAGGAAATCGACCAGTTCCTTCACTTCTTCCTTGGCCTCATCAACGCCCGCGACATCGTTGAAGGTCACACGGACCTGGTCTTCACCGAGAAGACGCGCACGGCTCTTTCCAAACGATAATGCGCCGCGTCCCCCGGCACCGCCTTGCATCTGGCGCATTAGGTAGATCCACACGGCAATCAGCAGCAGGAACGGGAACCAGGAGATGAATATCTGCATCAACAGCCCTTGCCGGTCCGAGGGCTGCGCCTCAATGCGTACCTTATTGTCGAGCAGCATGCCGATCATCGCGCCGTTGTCCGACTCGGGACTGTAGGTTAAAAGCCGGGAACCGTCGTGCAGTTCGATCTCGATCGCCGGGCCGTCCAATGTCGCTTTAGCCACTCGGCCACTCTTCACTTCGGAGACGAAATCCGAGTAATCGATCGGCCGCGACGCGCCCGTACGCGGTGTGAAATTCTGGAACACCAGCATCAAAACGAGCGCGATGACGATCCAAAGTACGAGATTTCTAGCCATCAAATGCCTTAACCCAAATTTTCCACTGCTTCAACGTAAACGTCTTTAATCATTAAGCGCCTACAAAAACTATATACCATATCGTTTCGCCACGACATAAAACTCTCGCGACTGGGACCTTGACGCGGGCGGTTTGCGCCGCCAGATATCCCGAAATTGTCGCGATACTTCATCGACGATCGCATCTGTTTCGGAAAATTGAAACAGCTTGATCAACAATGATCCGCCGGGTTGCAGGAACTCGCGGACGAAACCCAGGGTCGCTTCGCAAAGTTCGATCTGAGCGGCCTCATCCACCGCCGCCACACCGGTTATATTGGGGGCCAGGTCGGACATTACAAGGTCGGCACCGCCCCCGTGCAGCGCCGCTCTCACGGCTTCCATTACGTCGGCATCGCGGCAATTGCCCTCGATAATGACCGTCCCGGCCACGGGCTTCATCGATAAGACATCCACTGCCACGACAGTTCCGCTCAAACCGACGATACCGGCGGCGACCTGGGTCCAGCCGCCGGGGCTCGCACCGAGATCGATCACCTTCATGCCTACCCTTATGAGTCGGTCGCGGCGATCGATTTCTTGAAGTTTAAAGGCGGCCCGCGAACGAAATCCTCGTTTGTGACGATCTTTTACGTAGGAATCGCCATTTTGACGCTTTATCCAGCGCCGGCTGGATGACCGACGGTCCACGTTTACTCGTAGCGCACGGCCAGGATTTCGTACTCGATCTCGCCCCCGGGGGCCTGCACGACCGCGATATCACCTGCAGCTTTTCCGATCAGCGCGCGTGCCACGGGAGAATGGATAGAAACCATCGACGCCTTGATGTCCGCCTCGTCCTCGCCGACGATCTTGTAGACGACTTCTTCATTGGCCGAGGTATTGCACAATTCCACCGTCGTTCCGAAGATTACTTTGCCCGCGGCATTCATTTTGGTGACGTCGATGATTTCCGCGTTCGAAAGCTTGTCCTCGATATCAGAAATCCGCCCTTCGTTAAAACTCTGCTGTTCCCGCGCCGCGTGGTATTCGGCGTTTTCCCTCAAGTCTCCATGAGCACGTGCTTCGGCAATCGCGGCAGAGATGCGCGGTCGATCTTCAGTCTTGCGCCGTTGAAGTTCCTCGCGCAAACACTGTGCGCCATTGGATGTCATCGGGGATTTATTCATGCGGCAAACTCCTCATGAAGGTCTTGCAGCCGACGAATTTTGCTTGCACCTGCATCAGTCATCGCCGTCACCGCGGCCGTCGCACCTGCCAGCGTCGTCGTGTAGGCCACGCGTTGTTGCAGCGCGCTTGCGCGCAGCGCGTAGGAATCGGAGATCGCCTGCTTGCCCTCGGTGGTATGGATGATCAAATCGATCTCGTCATTGTTGATCATATCGACGATATGCGGCTGCCCTTCCTGCACCTTGTTGACACGCTCGCATGCGACTCCTGCCTCCCGCAGCCGCGCCGCGGTTCCCTTGGTCGAAACGATGCGAAAACCACACTCGAAAAGAATTTGCGCCAGCGCTACCACCGATTCCTTGTCTTGATTTTTTACGCTGATGAATGCCGTTCCGCCAGAAGGAAGCGCCATGTCGGCGGCCTGTTGCGCCTTGCCGAATGCCTCGCCGAAGCTTATGCCGATACCCATTACTTCGCCGGTCGATTTCATTTCGGGACCGAGCAAGGAATCGACGCCCGGGAATCTCGCAAAGGGAAACACCGCTTCTTTGACGGAATAATAGGGCGGCGTACGTTCCGATTCGATCCCCTGCGACGCCAGCGTTTCACCCATCATGCATCGTGCCGCAATATAGGGCAGCGAGATGCCAATCGCTTTAGATACAAAGGGTGCTGTGCGCGACGCGCGCGGATTGACTTCAAGGACGAAAATGTCCTCCCCCTGAATAGCGAACTGCGTATTCATCAGGCCAATAACCTTCAAGCCTTTCGCCATCAACTCTACCTGCCGCCTGAGTTCGTCCTGAATTTTCTGTGACAGCGTATGGGGCGGCAGCGCACAGGCGGAGTCCCCGGAATGGACCCCCGCCTGTTCGATGTGTTCCATGATGCCGCCGATAAACACCGTGCTACCGTCGCAAATCGCGTCGATATCCACCTCAATTGCGCTATCCAGGAAGTGGTCTAAAAGAACGGGGGACTCATTGGATACCGCCACTGCCGCGGCCATGTAGTTTTCTAGGTCCTCATCGTCGTGGACGATTTCCATCGCGCGGCCGCCGAGCACATAGGACGGCCGCACGACGAGTGGATAGCCGATTTCAGCGGCGCGCAAGCTGGCTTCTTGCGCTTTGCGGACGGTCCGGTTCGGTGGCTGCTTGAGCCCGGTGTCCTTAAGAAACCGCTGGAACCGTTCACGGTCTTCAGCCAGGTCGATGGAATCAGGCGAGGTGCCGATGATCGGCACGCCGGTGCGTTCGAGATCGCGCGCGAGATTCAAAGGCGTCTGTCCGCCGAATTGAACGATCACCCCATGCGGGCGCTCTATTTCGACGATTTCCAGCACGTCTTCCAGAGTTAGGGGTTCGAAGTACAGCCGATCCGAGATGTCGTAGTCGGTCGAAACCGTTTCCGGATTGCAATTGATCATAATCGATTCGAAACCGGCGTCGCGGGCCGCGAGCGAAGCCTGTACACAACAATAATCGAACTCAATCCCCTGCCCAATTCGATTGGGCCCGCCGCCGAGGACGATGATCTTTTCACGTTCGGTAGGCCTCGCTTCACACTCTTCTTCATAGCTGGAATACATATAGGCCGTCGTCGCGTCGAATTCCGCGGCGCAGGAATCGACGCGTTTGAAAACCGGTCGTATACCCAAAGTCTGGCGCAACTCTCGCAATTCGTTTTCGCTGCTGCCGGTCAACTTCGCGAGGCGCGCGTCGGAAAAGCCTTTGCGTTTGAGCGCCCGTATGCGCGCGGCGCTCAAGCCCGCTTCACGCCGCCCTTCGAGCGCTTTTTCCTCGTTGATGAGATCGGCGATCTGTGCGAGAAACCACGGGTCGATGCGGGTCAGATCGTAGAGGTAATTGACGGTATAGCCCTGGCGAAACGCTTCGCCGACGTGCCAGATTCGCTGGGCGCCCGGGGTAATCAATTCGGCCCTGAGTCGATTATCGTCTGCCAGCGCGGATGACCCGGGGATTTCATCGAAACCGGTTGCGCCCGTCTCCAGACTGCGCAGGGCTTTTTGCATGGATTCCTGAAATGTGCGCCCGATTGCCATGACTTCACCGACAGATTTCATCTGCGTCGTCAATCGGTCCTGCGCCTGTGGAAATTTCTCAAAAGTGAAGCGCGGAATCTTGGTTACGACGTAATCGATCGTCGGCTCGAAAGACGCCGGGGTCGCGCCGCCTGTGATGTCGTTCTTGAGTTCATCCAGCGTATAGCCGACGGCGAGTTTCGTCGCCACCTTCGCGATGGGGAAGCCGGTCGCCTTCGAAGCCAGCGCCGACGAACGTGATACCCGCGGGTTCATTTCGATAATGATCAAGCGGCCGTCGTCGGGGTTGACTGCGAACTGAACGTTCGAACCGCCGGTGTCGACGCCGATTTCCCGCAACACGGCGATCGATGCGTTACGCATGATCTGATATTCCTTGTCGGTCAGCGTCTGCGCGGGAGCTACGGTGATCGAATCACCTGTGTGAATTCCCATGGGGTCGATATTTTCGATCGAGCACACGATGATGCAGTTGTCCGCCTTGTCCCGAACCACTTCCATTTCGAATTCTTTCCAGCCGAGTACAGATTCTTCGAGAAGGATTTCCGTAGTCGGAGAAGCATCCAGCCCACGCCGGCATATCGCGTCGAACTCGTCCCGATTGAACGCGATGCCGCTGCCTGTGCCCCCCAGCGTGAAGGACGGGCGGACGATAACGGGAAACCCGAGTTCCCGCTGCGCTGCGGTCGCCTGGGTCAGGTCGTGTGCAATGAACGAGCGAGCCGTTTCGAGACCGATCCGGTGCATTGCTCCGCGGAATTTCTCGCGATCCTCGGCTTTGTCGATGGCTTCTTTCGATGCGCCGATCAATTCCACCCCGAACCGTTCCAGCACGCTTTCGCGCGCGAGGTCGAGCGCACAGTTGAGCGCGGTCTGTCCGCCCATGGTGGGCAGCAGGGCATCAGGGCGTTCACGTTCGATGATTTCGGCCACCGTCTGCCAGCGGATCGGCTCGATGTAGGTCGCATGGGCCATCTCCGGATCGGTCATGATCGTCGCCGGATTCGAATTGACCAGGATCACGCGATAACCCTCTTGGCGCAGCGCTTTGCAGGCCTGTGATCCCGAATAGTCGAATTCACAGGCCTGGCCGATCACGATCGGGCCGGCACCGATCAGCAGAATTGATTCGATATCCGTACGTTTGCCCATGGCGTCCAGTAATTAGTGTCCGTCCAGAAAAAATAAGTCTCGCCAGGGCGCAAAGACTCCAAGAAAGCGTTTTGGAACGAATTTAATCATGTATCACTTTGCGATCTTTGCGCCTTGGCGAGAGCAATGTTGATCTTTATGGATAGACAATAATTAGCTGCTCCGATATTTGAGACCGATTTCAATTCGCGCGCATGAGATCGACGAAATGATCGAATAGCCCCCGGACGTCATGTGGTCCGGGGCTGGCTTCCGGGTGTCCCTGAAATCCGAACGCCGCTTTTCCCACGACACGGATCCCCTGCAGCGAGCCATCGAAGAGCGAGCGGTGAGTCGCCTTGAGATCGCCCGGCAGACTGGTTTCGTCAACCGCGAAACCGTGGTTCTGGCTGGTGATGAGAACCCGACCGGTCTCGAGATCCTTGACCGGATGATTGGCGCCATGGTGACCGAATTTCATCTTGATCGTGCGGGCGCCGCAGGCGAGCGCGAGTAGCTGATGGCCGAGACAGATCCCGAATACCGGCGTGCCGGACTGAACGAGCTCGCGAATCGCCTCGATGGCATAGTCACAGGGTTCCGGGTCACCGGGGCCGTTAGAGAGGAACACCCCATCCGGCCGACGCGCCAGCACCTGCGAGGCAAGTTCAGTGGCGGGCACGACCTCGACGGCGCAACCGCGATCGGCCAGCAGTCGAAGAATGTTGATCTTCACCCCGAAATCATAGGCCACGACGTTCCATCGTTCCTCCGGCATCGGTCGATATCCGTTGGTTTCGATCGCCCAACTTCCCTCGCGCCATCGATAGCTTTCATCGGTGGTTACCACCCGTGCGAGATCGGCGCCCTTGAGACCCGGAAATTCACGGGCCCGCAGCAAGGCTTCGGCTTCGGAATAATCCCCCCCGGCGGTAATGCAACCGCTCTGTGCGCCCTTTTCGCGCAACAGGCGCGTCAGACTTCGGGTGTCAATTTCGGCGATGCCAACGACACCCTGTTCGCGCAGATAGTCCGACAGACTTCCTGCGGACCGCCAGCTGCTGGCCTCGATCGAGGCGTCGCGCACGACGAGACCGCTGGCGAATACGCGCCTGGACTCTACATCCTGCGCATTGATCCCGGTATTACCAATGTGGGGATAGGTGAGGGTCACGATCTGCTTCGCATAGGAAGGATCGGTCAGGATCTCCTGATAACCGGTGATGGCCGTATTGAATACTACTTCGCCAACGCCGCAGCCCGTATCGCCGATCGAACGGCCGCGAAAGATCGTGCCGTCTGATAGTGCTAAAACAGCTGCATCGCTCACTATGATTCCTGCATATACAAAGCGGGAGCGGCCGGACGGCTGCTCCCGCTGGGGGTCCCTTTGGTTGATTCAAAGGGCGAGCGCTCATTGTACTTGAGCCCCTCCACCCAAGAAAGGACCCTAGTGTGCTGTCCCGTGAAAAAGTTGCGTAAAATGCGCCGGATTTTTTGTCGCTGGCAAGGCGCGGATACCGGACAGCGGTGTTCAGCCGTTCTGAATATCGGGTGCCGTGGTGCCGGTCGCCCGGTAGCGGTTGATCCGACGGCTGACCTCGATCGCGACCTCTAGTGCCCGCTTGCCGTCCTCGCCGGTGACCTTGGGCGCCGAACCGCTACGGACCGCCTCGATGAATGAAACAATTTCCGCCATTAAGACATCAGTGCCGGCAACAATATGCGCCTCTAAGCCGGCTTCGCGGTGGGCCGGTTCTTCGCGCCCGTCCTCGACCGTTCCGACACGCATTTCATGGTTCACGTAATCGACTACGAGGTAAGAATCGTCCTGATAGACCTTCATGATACGCGCCGCCTCTTGCGATACCCGGCTGGCAGACAATTCAGCGACGCAGCCGTTTTCAAACTCGAGGCGCGCATGAGCGATATCGATGTCGTTCGTGACGACAGCGGTACCCGAGGAGTGAACGGCTACCAGGGCGCTGTCGACGATGCTGAGCACGATGTCGATATCGTGAATCATCAAGTCGAGTACCACATCCACTTCGGTCCCGCGCGATTTATATTCGGCGAAACGCTGCGCTTCGATCAGGTGCGGTGCTGCCGCACGCTCTTTGAGCCCATGGACCAGGGGATTGAAGCGTTCGAGGTGTCCGACCTGCAATACGAGATCGCGTTCATTGGCCAGTCGAATGAGTTCCTCGGCTTCACCGACGGTTTCTGTAACCGGTTTTTCGACGAGCGCGTGGACACCGGTGGCTAGACAGTCGAACGCGATGTCATAGTGTCGCGAAGGCGGCACGACGATCGACACGAGATCGACCTGCGACAAGATTCCCCGGTATTCAGTCACGGCGCGTGCGTCGTACTTTTGCGCGATTTCTCGAGCACGCGCCAGATCGGTGTCGACGACCGCATACAGATCAACGTCCGCAATCAGAGCGTATTTCTGCGCGTGAAAGTTACCGAGGTAACCTACGCCTATCACGGCTGCACGCAATGTCCCCATCCGGTCCTTCCGAGATTCCCTCCTGCACCCCAGTCCCCGAAAGGTTGGAGTGACGCTAGAAGAGTATACCTCAGGAGGTGACGCCAACCGCCGGCTTGGATAATTGATCGGACTACACTATCGCCGAAACGCGATCACGGATAAACGTTCAACCGTCGAGTCCGAGCACGTCCAGCATATCGAACCGGCCAGAGTTCCGGGCCGTGACCCAAGCTGCAGCTTTCAATGCGCCGCTTGCAAACGTCGAACGATCGGCAGCGCGATGGGTGATCTCGATGCGCTCTCCGTCGCCGCCGAACAATACCGTGTGGTCACCGACGATCTCCCCGGCGCGTATCGTCTCGAAGCCGATGGTCTTCCGCTCGCGGGCGCCGATGCGCCCCTCACGCCCGTAAACGGCGCATTCCTTGAGGTCGCGTCCGAGTGTGTCAGCGATAATTTCGCCCATCCTCATCGCTGTGCCCGATGGTGAGTCGACCTTGTGGCGATGATGTGCCTCGATAATCTCGATGTCGAAATCATCGCCCAAGGTTCTGGCAGCGAGTTCGACGAGGCGGAAACACAGGTTCACGCCAACGCTCATGTTCGGCGCGAATACGATGGCGATTTCGCGGCTCGCTTCATCCAGTTCCCGAACGGAATCGCCGAGCCCGGTGGTACCGATGACCATTCGTTTGCCTGCCGAGCGGCACACGGCGATGTTGTTCAAGGTCGATTCGGGAACGGTGAAATCAATCAAGACATCGAACCGGTCGATGACGGAATCGAGGTCGTCCACGATCTCGATTCCCGTCGCCTCAGTACCGGCCAGCAAGCCGGGATCTACGCCCAGATGCGGCGACCCAGGTTGTTCCAGAGCGGCGCCGAGGGAAAGTTTCGCCCGCACGTGGTTCAGAGCGATCAGTGTTCGACCCATGCGGCCCGCCGCACCGGTGATCGCGATGCGCGTATTCGACTGCTGCATCCGGAATCTCCTAGGACAACTTCATTTCTTCGAAGAATTTTTTGACGCCGTCCAGCCAGGAGGTCGCCCGGGGACTGTGCTTGTCGCCGTGACCGGACATGGAATCCCCGAATTGCTTGAGCAATTCTTTCTGCTGCTTGTTTAGGTTTACCGGGGTCTCGACCGACACGCGGCAAAGCAAATCGCCGATACCGCTACCGCGGACCGAACGTACGCCTTTGCCGCGCAGCCTGAACATCTTGCCGCTTTGAGTTTCGTGCGGGATCTTGAGCATTACGCGACCAGCAAGGGTCGGAATTTCGAGCTCGCTTCCAAGCGCGGCAACGACAAAATTGATCGGGACTTCGCAGTGCAGATCGGTTTCGTCACGCGTGAAAATGGCATGCGGCTTGACCACGACGTTGACGTAAAGATCGCCCGGCGGTCCGCCACTCTGTCCCGGTTCGCCCTCGCCGGCGAGCCGGATCCGGTCGCCATTGTCCACTCCGGGCGGCACCTTGACCGATATCGTCTTGTTGCCGCGGGTCTTGCCCGAGCCATCGCAGCTGGCACAAGGATCGGCAATCACCTTGCCGCTTCCGCGGCACCGTGGACAGGTCTGCTGCACGGAAAAAAACCCCTGCTGCATGCGCACCTGGCCGGCGCCCCCGCAAGTACCGCAATTATCCGGCGCACGCCCGCTGCGGCTGCCCTTGCCGCGACACGTATCACAATTGAGCAGGGTCGGTACCCGAATCTTAATCTCGCGGCCGGTGACCGCGTCCTCAAGCGACATTTCGAGGTCGTAACGCAGATCGGCGCCACGGTAGACGCGGTTGCCGGCACGGCCGCTGGCACCGAAAACATCACCGAAGACGGTGTCGAAAATATCACCAAAGCCCGAAGCCCCGCCGAAGCCCGGGCCACCCCCCGCGGACGTGTCGACGCCGGCATGGCCGAACTGGTCGTAAGCCGAGCGCTTCTGCTCGTCGCTCAGGATCTCGAAGGCCTCCTTGGCCTCCTTGAATTTCTCCTCCGCTTTCGCGTCACCCTCATTTCGATCCGGGTGGTGCTTCATGGCCAGGCGACGATAGGCCTTTTTGATGTCGGCTTCGTTCGCTTTGCGATCGACGCCGAGAACTTCGTAATAGTCGCTCTTAGCCATGTCGATTATGCCCGTGTCCCGTTATCGTCCGAGTAAAAGACGAGAGCTTTCATCTTCCTGGCGAGATTCCGGGTCGGATGTCTATAACGATATTCCTTCGTTTTCAGAGATTCCTTCAATAACATTGAGGCCCGGCGAGGCACGAAGCCTGACCGGGCCGTTCAATCTAAAAAGCAGAAATGTTTACTTGTCGTCTTTGACTTCCTCGAAGTCCGCATCGACGACGTTCCCATCATCGGCGTCGCCCTCGGCGGTCGACACGGTTTCCGCGGCGGCATCACCGTCGGCTTCTGCTTGTTGCGCTTCGTATGCCTTTTGCGCAATTTTACCGGAGAGTTCTCCGAGTTGCTGCGTCTTGCCGACAATGTCCTCAACGTCGTCGCCTTCGATAGCTTTCTCAAGCGCTTCAATGGCCGATTCAATCTCCTTACGTTCGTTTTCGTCGACTTTGTCTGCCAGCTCCTCCAGCGATTTCTTGCTCGCATGGACCAGCGTGTCCGCCTGGTTGCGCGCATTCACCAGCTCGTGGAACTTGCGGTCTTCTTCCGCGTGCGCTTCAGCGTCCTTGACCATGCGATCGACCTCGTCGTCCGAAAGACCGCTGGACGCCTTGACCACGATCGACTGCTCTTTTCCGGTCGCCTTGTCCTTCGCCGACACGTTGAGTATGCCGTTCGCATCGATGTCGAAAGCGACCTCGACCTGCGGTACGCCGCGTGGGGCCGGCGGGATGTCGGCGAGGTCAAAACGTCCCAGCGACTTGTTGCCAATCGCCTGCTCACGCTCGCCCTGGAGAACGTGCACCGTGACGGCGGTCTGGTTGTCGTCTGCCGTGGAAAAAACCTGTTGGGCTTTGGTCGGAATCGTCGTGTTCTTATCGATGAGTTTCGTCATCACGCCACCTAGGGTTTCGATACCCAGCGACAACGGCGTCACGTCAAGCAACAGGACATCCTTGACGTCGCCGCCGAGTACGCCGGCCTGGATGGCGGCACCCACGGCCACGGCTTCATCGGCATTGACGTCCTTGCGCGGCTCGCGCCCGAAAAAGTCCTTTACCACCTCCTGGACCTTGGGCATGCGGGTCTGACCGCCGACCAGGATGACGTCGTTGATGTCGGAAGCGCTCACACCCGCATCCTGGAGTGCCATGCGGCAGGGCTCGATCGTCCGCTCGATGATGTCATCGACTAAGGATTCGAGTTTGGCCCGCGTGATCTTCACGTTTAAATGCTTCGGTCCGCTGGCATCCGCCGTGATGTACGGCAGGTTCACATCCGTCTGCTGGCTCGAAGACAATTCGATCTTGGCTTTCTCGGAGGCTTCCTTGAGCCGTTGCAGCGCCAACGGATCGTTGTGCAAATCGATGCCCTGATCCTTCTTGAACTCGTCCGCCAGGAAATCAATCAAGCGCAAATCGAAGTCTTCACCGCCCAAAAAGGTATCGCCGTTCGTCGACAAGACTTCGAATTGGTGCTCGCCATCCACCTCGGCGATTTCGATGATCGAGATGTCGAAGGTCCCGCCGCCCAGATCGTAAACCGCGATCTTGGTGTCGCCTTCTTGCTTGTCCATGCCATAGGCAAGCGCCGCGGCCGTCGGTTCGTTGATGATGCGTTTGACTTCGAGCCCGGCGATACGCCCGGCGTCCTTGGTTGCCTGCCGCTGGGAGTCATTGAAGTAGGCCGGCACGGTAATGACCGCCTCGGAAATCTCTTCTCCCAGGTAATCCTCGGCGGTCTTTTTCATCTTCATCAAGACACGCGCGGATATTTCCGGCGCCGCCATCTTTTTACCCTTGGCTTCGACCCAGGCATCGCCGTTATCTGCTTTGACGATCTTGTAGGGCACCATGCCGCTGTCGCGCTTCACGACTTCGTCGTCGAACTTGCGCCCGATCAGCCGCTTGACCGCGAACAGCGTGTCGGTGGGATTCGTGACCGCCTGCCGTTTGGCCGATTGCCCGACCAGCACCTCATCGTCACTGGCAAAAGCGACGATCGAGGGCGTCGTGCGCGCGCCTTCGCTATTCTCGATGACTTTGGGTTTGCCGCCTTCGAGCACCGCGACGCAGGAATTGGTCGTGCCCAAATCAATACCGATGATTTTGCCCATTATTTGCCTCTGTTTAATCGTTGATTGTCAAGGCCTAGCTCAGGCCCCGGTATCATTGGTTTTAAGTGGGTCCTTGAATCTCGATTTCAAGCGCTCGACTCAGCCGACTTGGCGACGATGACCAGTGCCGGGCGGACGAGGCGATCGTTCAGCAGAAAGCCCTTTTGTATCACTTTGACGACCGTGCCCGGCGCTGCTTCCGTCGATTCTTCCACCATCATTGCCTGGTGAAAATCGGGATTGAAAGGCAGGCCCGCGGGTTCAATTTCCTCGATGCCGAGCTTTTCGAAAAAATCATTGAACATCTTCACGGTCAATTCCATACCCTCGGTCAGGCTCTCCACCTCGGAAGCCGTCGTCGCGGCAGACAAGCCCGCATCGAGGCTGTCCTTGACCGGCAGCAGTTCCTCGACCAATCGTTCCAAGCCGTATTTATGCGCCGCCTCGACGTCTCGCTGCGCCCGTTTACGGACGTTTTCCACATCCGCGCGTGCGAGCAGTATCTCGTTCTTGAGCTCGGCGATCTCGGCGGCGAGCAGGTCGAGTTCCGGCTGCTGCCCATCTCCTTCGGGCGCAGCATCGTCGGTAATTTCGACGTGCACCTCGCCGTCCTCGAGTTTGGTTACGGCCTCGGCCGTATCGTCTATCGTTTCGTCCGCCGTTTTAAGGTCTTCTTTTTCGTTCACCCCATCACCCTGTGTACTCAATGCAATTCTGCGGTCGGCGACCGTATTAATACCCGAAAGTGTCGCGCGGCCGCATCAGCGTGACAGCAAGGCATCAGCGCACCTTAACGGCCGAGCCAGCCGGACCGATCGCTCTGTTGAAATGGGGACTAATTCCTGGAATGCAACGCCGAACTCAACATTTTTGCCGTGAGTTCGACGATGGGTATGACGCGCTCGTACTCCATCCGCGTCGGCCCGATAACGGCGAGCACGCCCAGAGTATGGTCTTTGTTCGCGTAGGTGGAGGTCACGACGCTGCAGTCGTCAAGCACCTCATAACCCGCTTCTTCACCGATGAATATCTGCACGCCGGAAGCGTTAAGCGCTTGATCTAAAAGGTGCAAAATATCCCGCTTCTGGTTGAAGGCCTCAAACAGATTGCGCAGTTTCTCGATATCCGACAGTTCGTCGATGTCCATCAGGTTGGTCTGTCCGGCCAGGACGTAATCCTTTTGAGAATCCCGGTCGAGGAAAACCTTTTGCGAAACCTCGACCACGAGCGCCATCAACTGGTCCATTTCCTCGCGGGTCGCCGACATTTCGTGGATCAGACCTCGTTTGACGGCTTCGATGTCGCGGCCAGCGAAAGCGGAGGTCAGGTAATTCGCCGCGCGGGTCAATTCGGCGGGGGCGTACACCCGGTTGGTCTTGATAATCCGGTTTTCGACCTCGCGATCGTTGGTCACGAGAATGGCGAGGACACGATTGTCATTGAGCGGCAGGAATTCGACCTGGCGCAGCGCGCGGCGATCGATCACCGGTATCATGACCAGTCCGGCCAGTTTGGTGATTTCCGACAGCATATTCGAGGTATTTTCGAGGAGCGTCTGGATGTCGTCTTTTGACTTGAGGCTCGTCTCCATCTGCCGGATCTCTTTCGGACTCAGGTCGCGAAAGGTCAGCATCGAGTCGACGAACAGCCGGTACCCTTGAACAGTCGGTATACGCCCGGCTGAGGTGTGCGGAGATTTAATGAAGCCCGCCTCCTCGAGATCGGACATGACATTGCGAATGGTCGCCGGACTCAGGTCAAGCCTTGCGTCGCGTGCGAGCGTGCGCGAACCGACCGGCTGCCCGTCGGTGATGTAGCGCTCGACGAGGCACTTGAACAGATACTGCGATCGTTCGCTCAGTTGGAGATCGGTATGATAATTCGGCATCTTTCGACCAGTGGCCGCACGGCTCAGGTAGCGGAAATCTACCACCGTCCCCGGGTTCATGCAAAATCCACGTTGCCCCGCAATTCACCTAAATGCTAACTTGCCTGATAATCTTTGACTAGGCATGAATCGTAATGTTCACACGTATCGGGCTCGTGGCGAAAACGCACGAGCCGGCCGTAAAAAATGCGCTCGAAACCCTCATTCGCATGCTGAACGAACGGGGATTAGAGGTACTTGTCGATCGGCGCACTGATACGACAGGCGTGGCAGGGGAATTTCACTCAGTTTCCGCGGCCGCGCTGCCCGACGGTTGCGATCTCGTTGTATCACTGGGCGGCGACGGTACCCTGCTGCAATCAGCCGGTTTGATCTATCCCCGCGACGTTCCACTGGTGGGCGTCAACCTCGGCCGGCTCGGCTTTCTCACCGATCTGGCGCAGGTCGACGCGTCAAGCGGACTAAACGCCGTGCTCGACGGTCACTATGTGTCCGAAGAGCGGGCGGTGCTCGGCTGCGAGATCGTGCGCGGCGGCGAAGTGGTGGCCTCGGAAGACGGTCTCAACGATGTCGTGGTACAGAAATGGAATACGGCGCGGCTGATTACGCTCGCAACCTACGTAGACGGAAAGTTTCTCCATTCGCAGCGTGCCGACGGCATGATCGTCGCGACCCCGACCGGTTCCACGGCCTATTCGTTATCCGGGGGCGGCCCGATCCTCGATCCACAGGTCGGCGCGCTGGTCCTCGTGCCCATCTGTCCGCATACGCTGACCAACCGACCGATAGTGGTCAGCGATTTCGTGCAGATCGAAATTCACGTAGCAACCGAGCGCGAAGATGAATCCTGCGTAACCTGCGACGGCAATTCATTCCAGGCTCTATTGCCAGGCGATCACGTGCGCGTGTTCCGGCGCAAACAGTCCATCACCTTGCTGCACCCTGCAAACTACGATCACTTCGCCACCTTACGGGCCAAATTGAATTGGGGTCGCAAACCTTGCTGAGAGTGCTGACGGTTCAGGATCTCGTTGTCGTCCGTTCGGTCGACGTCGAATTCAAGCACGGCCTGACCGTGCTTTCGGGTGAAACCGGTACGGGCAAATCGATCTTGATCGAGGCGCTTGGCCTCGCCCTCGGTGGGCGGGCCGACAGCAAGCTCGTACGCGCGGGCAGCGAACGCGCCACTGTCACCGCCGTGTTCGACCTCTCGGACGCGAGCGAAGTACGGACCCTGCTCGAAACCCACGGGGTGGACGCTGACAACGAATGCGTGTTGCGGCGTGTCCTATCGAAGGATGGCCGCTCTCGATCATTCTGCAATTCGAGCCCGGTTTCAGTGCAACTACTGCGCCAGATCGGTGCCGGTCTCGTTGACGTTCACGCGCAACATGCAGGGCGGCAAATGCTGTTGCGGGAAATCCAGCGGCGCTTGCTGGACGAATATGGTGATCTGCAAGCGCCCGTCGCCGAAGTCAACCAGGCCTGCGAAACTTGGAAAGCGGTGCGCGACGAACTGGCACGGCTCGAAGCCGCAGGGGCGGAGCGCGACCGCTTCGAACTCCTGCGCTATCAAGTATCGGAACTGTCCGCCGCGCGCATTGATGCGGCCGAAATAAAAACTATTGAAGTCGATTTCAAGCTGCTGGCGAACGCCGCCGCGAATCTTGAACATTGCGCCGCGGTCGGACATGCACTAAACGGTGACGGTGCCGGGATATTGTCTGCACTTCAGACCGCCTCGTCGCGGGGAAGCGAACTCGCGGGCGTCGACAGTCGCTCCGCGACCCTGCTCGATCTTTTGGAACAGTCGACCGTGACGATAGAAGAAGCGGTGCACGAACTCGACCGTCTCGAAGGATCGATTGCAATCGATCCCGAGCGCCTTCAGCGCCTCGACGAACGCCTCGCGGAACTGCATAAACTCGCGCGCAAACATCACATTGAAATCGAGGAGCTTCCCAAACTCTTCGAGCGCCTCGAGCGGGATCTTGCAGCTCTTGAGAACCAAAGCGCGGCCGAAACGGAATTGCACGAGCGACTGCACACGGCGCGATTAGCATATATCGAATCCGCTGCGCTGTTGAGCGAACGGCGCGCCACAACCGCCAGCGGGATGCAGAAGGACATCACTCGCCGCTTGCGAGATCTCGGTATTCCACACGCCGAGTTCACCGTTTCGCTGCAAATCACAAGTGACGCCGTCCCCCTCCCCCACGGCCTCGATCGAATCGAGTTCGTCCTTTCCACGAATCCCGGCCAGCCACCCGGGCCGCTCAACAAGATTGCCTCCGGCGGTGAATTGTCGCGCGTAGGCCTGGCCATCCAGGCTGCAACCGCGTGTCACGCCGGCGTCCCGGTCGTGGTCTATGACGAGGTCGATACGGGGATAGGGGGCACTACGGCAAACATCGTCGGGCGCAATCTGCGTGACGTCGCCAGCCATTGCCAGGTCATTTGTATCACGCATTCTCCACAGGTCGCCAGCGCCGGCGATCAGCATCTCGTCGTCAGTAAATCCGTCGTTGGAGGGCACACCGAGACCCGGATAAAGGTGCTCGGCGAAATTGAACGCGAAGCGGAAATTGCGCGGATGCTGGGCGCCGCCGAAGCCACCGAATCGAGCGTCGCCCACGCCCGCGATTTGATCGCGATAGCCACCCAGCATCATTGATACGGGATCGCCGAAAAATGGCCGGGCTTGTTACGATCCCGTCAGCCGGCTTTAGAAGTGAGCGGGCGAGAAAGCTCAGTCAGCCACGTTCGGGCTGCCAGGCTTCGGACGCACGTACAGCACGAGGCTGTGTGCTTCGAGCACGTAGCCGTTCTCGTCGACGATTTGTCTCTGCCGCCGTTCGATTTCCTCATCGGCGAATTCGATGACCTCACCGGTATCTACCCGGACCATGTGATCGTGGTGGCATTCAGCGCGCACTTCGAACACCGCGTGAGCGCCATTGAAATGATGCCGTTGCACGAGGCCGGCTGCTTCGAACTGAGTCAGCACCCGATAGATCGTCGCCAGACCGACGTCCTCACCGATATCGATGAGAGCCTTGTAAACATCTTCCGCACTTAAGTGGCGTTCGTGGCTGCCTTCCAGAATTTCCAGAATGCGCAACCGCGGCAGAGTCGCTTTAAGGCCTGCCTTTTTTAGTTCTTGCGTATCCATTCTCGATGGTAATCCTTAATCCCTTGGGCCTGCACCCAGCATAGCATTTTCGCCTGGAACGGGGTCGCTGTGCTAGGATTTCGCCCCCCCGGCAAAGCTGCAAACTGAAGCGGAATCAACCGAGTTCGTGAATCGCATTTCCATATCCGCCAGGATACGGCGCACAAGCCCCCGTGACGCGGGGCGCCATCTGCCTGGAATTCGCCTGAGCGTGGCGATCGCGGTGATCGTCGCCGCCGGCGGCTGCGCGACGCCGAGCGGATCGCCGCTGCCAAGATTGCCGAGCGTACGCAACCTGCCGTTCATTCACAAAATCGACGTGCAACAGGGCAACGTCATCACCCAGGAGATGGTCGCACAGCTCCGACGCGGGATGGACAAGAAGCAAGCCACTTTCATCATGGGCTCGCCCATCATCATGGATACCTTCAACGCACACCGCTGGGATTACGTCTACACCTTTCAGCCGGGGGGCGGTGACGCCGAGAGCCGCCGCCTGACGCTCGTGTTCGTCGACGAAAAGCTGGACCATGTCGAAGGAGATGTCACGCCAGCGACGGGCGAACTGGACGTGACAACACACCACGATGTGAACGTCGAAGTGCCGCTGTACATCAAGAAGAAACTTCTCGCCAGGATCAAGGACAAGATGCCGTTCACCGGCGAATCAGAGGAGGAATACATCTATGACCTGAAGGATCTCGATCGCGATGAGGACGACGAAACACCAGGCGAAAGCGAGGGTGGCGACGACGAGAATACAGGATCGGCGGAGGACGACAAGGACGACGCCGGCCATACACAGCTGGTGACCGCGCCTACGGTTCTCGTACCGAAAGACGCGCCGACGAACAAGAAAAAGCGCGGTTTCTTTCGCCGGATCCTCGACGGTGTCGGTCTTGGCGCGGTAGACGACGAGGAACCGGGCGAATACGATCCGGGCGATCCGAAGTACAAGGACATCACCAACCCCAACGATCTCTAGCCCACCTATTGTATGAAGGCGGCCTAGCCCGTTACCCTTTGCTTCGACCTTGCTCCTGCGCCCGGCGGCGGCGGATCGCCTTGGGATCGTCCTCAAGCGCGCGGTAGATTTCGATCCGATCCCCTGCCGCGACGAGACCGCCGGGATTCCTAATCTCGCCGAAGACTCCTAGTTCGCACACCGCAAGATCGAGATCCGGAAAGTAATCGGCAATGCGCGATCGCTCGACGGCGTTTCGAAGCGTCGCACCAATGGGAACTTCGATCGCGATCACGCGCTGTTCGTCAGGCAGCGCGTAAACTACCTGCACCTTGAGCTTTTCACCGGCCATAGACGACATAAGCGCGTTTTCTGAAGGCTTCGACGAACGAATCGGCGATCGGCTTGAACGCGATCGTCAGCGCAGCGCCCAGTACGCGCCCGGGAAACGCGAACTCGAGTGCGAGCGTCACCAGGCAGCCGCCGTCGGCAGGCTCGAAGCGCCAATGCCCATGCAATTTTTTGAACGGTCCGTCGACGAGATGAATTTCGATGGCGCGGTTCGCTTGCAGGCGATTTTCGGTGGTAAACGCGTAATCGAAATGGCCCTTTTTCGCGGTCAATCGCGCCTGCATCGTGTTTTCGTCCTGCGACAATACCGTTGCGTCAGAGCACCACGGCAAAAACGATGGGTAGGACGGTACGTCGTTCACGAGCGCATACATCTGCGCGGGGGTAAAGGGCGAAAATGCCATGCGTTTGACGATCGCCATTCGTAAGCCGCGGGGCGAGTGCTCAGGACAACCCGAGAAACACGATCATCTCTTCGATGAACCTTTTCATTGCTTCAATGAAGACGATGCCTACGCCCACCGGCGCGACAAAGCGTACCAACGTCAGCCATCCACGATAGACCAGAGAGTTTCCGGTTCCGAGTTCGTCCATGGTGCTCGAGCGGGACATATACCAACCCGCGAAGACGGCGATCAGCATGCCGCCGACGGGCAGAAGTACTGTGGTGCTCAAAAACTCCGCCCAATCGAAGAAGTTCCTGCCGCCTGGGGCGAAACCACTCCACTCGTTGAACGACAAGAGGGAGCCGATGCCCAAAAGCCAGGCGCTGACGCCGCTGATGAGACAGGATTTAACACGGCCCCACCCCGCGCTCTCGACCAGCCACGCCACCATGGGTTCGAGTATTGAAATTGCTGACGTCCACGCGGCGACGGTCAACAGTACGAAAAAAAGTGCGCCGAAGAACTGCCCGCCCGGCATATGTCCAAAAGCGATGGTGAGGGTGACGAACACGAGACCCGGGCCCTGCCCGGGTTCGAGTCCGTATGCGAACACGATGGGAAAGATGGCGAGTCCCGCGAGCAGCGCAACCAGGGTATCGACGCCGGCGATGATGAACGCCATATGCGGAATCGAGGCGTCGGCCGACAGGTAGGACCCGTAGATCATGATCGCGCCCATACCGAGACTGAGGCTGAAAAACGCCTGTCCGAGTGCAGTCATCACGCTCGCGCCGGTGATCTTACTGAAATCGGGTTCGAACAGGTAATCCACGGCGCCGCTGAAGTCGCCCGTCCCCATGGCGTAGCCGACCATGACGATGAGCAATACGAAGAGCGCCGGCATGAGGAACTTGACTGCCTGCTCGAGCCCGTCGCAAACGCCTCGGGCGATGACGAACATCGTCATCGCCATGAACACCGAATGCCAGAAGGCTAGCCGACCGGCCGATCCCGTGAGCGCGGCGAAGGTTTCCTGTGAAGTTGCGGCCGTCGCACCGTCGAAGACACCGCGCGCGACGTAGAAGATGTAAGCGAGCGACCAGCCCGCAACAACCGAGTAGAAGGACAGGATCAGAAACCCGGCGATGACGCCCATCCAGCCGAGAAAACGCCAGGCGGCGTGTGCGCCCTCTTCCTCCGCCAGCACCGCCATGGCATTAATCGGACTGCGGCGGCCGCGCCGCCCCAGCAGGATCTCCGCCATCATGATCGGTAGCCCGACGAGCAGCACGCAAGCGAGGTAGACCAGCACGAAAGCGCCGCCTCCATTCTCGCCGGTGACATAGGGGAACCGCCAGATATTGCCGAGACCCACGGCCGAGCCCGTCGTCGCCAGGATGAAAACCCAGCGCGATGACCACTGTCCGTGGATAGATTCACGGCCCGAAACCATAAGCCTCTCCCAATTCGCGCCGCGGCGCGTCGATGTTCGATCTTTCCATGTAACCAGAGTTGCCGCGCCAACCGATCCCCGACTCGTTTCAACCATGCAAAAGTCGAGCGGCCGACGTGTTTCGTGACTTCGTCCCGGTGCCAGCGAACCGTCGGCATTGTGGTGCAAGCGATGTCGGGGGACAAGGCTTCGCGCTCGCCAATCCATCCATTTCAAATGGTGCCCCATTGCTATAATCGAGGCCAGGTTTTGGGCCGCGGCAAACCGGTCCATGGAAGCGATTATGGCGGGTAACAAGAGTACAAAGTCCAAGCAGCCCGGCTCGATCGCCCGGAACAAGAAAGCGCGACACGACTACCGTATCGAAGAACGTTTCGAAGCGGGCCTGGCGCTCGAAGGCTGGGAGGTCAAGAGCCTGCGTGCCGGGCAGGTGCAAATGCGCGACACCTACGTCCTGCTGAAAGAGGACGAAGCATTCCTGTTCGGCGCGCTCATCAATCCCCTACCCTCGGCATCGACGCACATCGACCCCGATCCCCAGCGTACGCGCAAGTTGCTGCTGCATCGTCGAGAAATCGACTACGTCAAAGGCGCCGTTGAGCGCAAGGGCATGGCTTTGATTGCTCTCGCCCTCTACTGGAAGAACGGCAAAGTTAAAGTCGAGATCGGCCTGGCACGGGGCAAAAAGCAGCACGACAAACGCGCGGCAGAGAAGGACCGTGACTGGCAGCGCGAAAAAGCACGGATCATGAAAAGCTCTCACTGAGACGCCCTAGTCGAAACGAAATCCCGACTGCGCTGTCCAATGGTTGCGAGAGCGTTCACTTTATGCTCTATACTGTAGCTTCCTTTTGGGGGCGTCACGGCTTCGACGCGGGTCGCGAAACCGAAGGGGCATGCCGAGGGGCAGCACACCTCGTTAATACAACTGCAAACCTTATAGTTGCCAACGACGACAACTACGCACTCGCTGCTTAAAACCCAGTAGGGTGCCGTCCGACTGGAGCCGTGCTTGTGCGTTCAGATTTCGGGCGTCATTGCTCACAAGATCGCGGAGAAGCAATCCGGGGCGGATCCGTTAAAACACTCCGGAATCGCTGATGGCTTTCCCTGCCGGTCGGGTAGCCATCGGTTAAATTAATAGATTCGGCTAAGCATGTAGAACCGACGGCAGAGGGCTTGCGGACGCGGGTTCGATCAACCAAGGGTCGCCTCTATCCGTAAGGGTAGAGTGAAAACGGGGCTCACATCGGCGAAACCTAAGCCTAAGAGGGTATGGCAACGCCGAGGGGTAGGAAGGAGGCCAACTCCAGGCCTGCCCTGTAGAGACTCATAGACGCGCTGAGTCGGATAGACGGAGTGCGTACTAGGATTCGTTCTCACCGAACGAATAATACGCCCCGCATCCCGGATGGGATGAAGGCATAGTCCAGCCCGCATCGAAAGATGTGGATACGCTGTCCCGCCGCCTCCACCAATTGGGAAAGCCCGGTTATTCGACCGGGCTTTTTTTACATAAGATATATCGAATCGACCCCAAGGAATGGAAAATACTCCGAAGATGCGCTGCAGAAACGAATTGATTTTATTGACTTGTACAAGCCTATCAATGTCGTCACGCGAAGGGTCTCCTGCAATTTCGCCGCTGCCTCAGGAAGTAAGCGAGCAAGTTTGAATCATTTACGGAGTTGGGACATAAGGGGAGAATTATCTGTGGATTTTTTCAAGCTAGCAGCCAACCGCCACAGCGTTCGTCAATACGAACCGGGTGTCGATATTACCGACGCGGATCTAAAAGCGATCTTCGACACCGTCATACTCGGTCCAAGTTCCTTCAACGTGCAGCATTGGAAATTCGTCGTGGTGCGCGATCAGTCGCGCAAAACGGCGTTGCGCGCTCTGGCCTTCGGGCAGGCACAGGTCGAGCAGGCTGCGGCCGTGATCCTCGTGTGCGGGCGCCTCGACAGCCATGTGGACGCGCCGCGGATCTACCGCGATGCGGATGATGCGGCGCGCGAGAAATTCATCCCCATGATCGAAGCTGTCTACCAGAATGATGAGCGCCTGCGGCGCGAGGAAGCGATCCGCTCAGGGTCCATGGCCGCAATGTCCCTGATGTATGCGGCAAAGGGATTAGGCTGGGACACGGGCCCGATGATCGGATTCGAGGCGGACCAAGTCGCCGACATGCTCCGGTTGGGGACGGACACCATCCCGGTCATGATGGTGGTGATCGGCAAGGCCTTGAACGGCGAGCAACCGCCACGCGGCTACCGGCGCCCGATCGAGGAAGTGGTCAGGCTCGAAAGCATGGACGGCGCCAGCCTCCGATACCCGGCGTCTCGTTAAAGCGATGCGGGGATCTTCGGGCGTCGCCCGCGGGATCGGACGAACCATTCGATAGATCTTCGTTTGCTCGCTAAACTGCTCAACAGTGTGGGGCCGTAGCTCAGCTGGGAGAGCGTCGCGTTCGCAATGCGAAGGTCGTGGGTTCGATCCCCATCGGCTCCACCATTTCATCAACCGACGGTTGATTATCAAATCCGTTCGTCGGGCTATTGGGGGCCGGCAGGCACGACGACCCCGACTAGGCAGTCCCGCGTCACCAGATCCGCGAGGCGTTCCTCGTCCCAGCCCGCGGTATTGGCGGGCCGCACGGGTAACACCAGATAGCGCATGTCCGCGTTGCTGTCGTGAACCCGCACGATGGTAGAAGCGGGTAGGACAGTGCCAAACTCTTCGATTACCTTGCGCGGCTCGTTCACGGCGCGCGATCGGTAGGCCTTGCTCTTGTACCAGTCGGGCGGCAGGCCGAGGATCGTGCGTGGATAACACGAACACAGCGTGCACACGATGAGGTTATGCACCTCGGCCGTATTTTCCACCACGACCAGCTCGGTTCCGGCCATCGAAACGCCGAACTCGTCGACAGCGGCGGTGCCGTCCGCCAACAGGCGCGCCTTATAGTCGGCATCGGACCAGGCGCGCGCAACGATTTTCCCACCGAGACTACCGTCGCGCGAATCCATGAACTCCAGGTACTCCCGCACTTCCTGGGCCGTGATCACGCTGCGTTCGATCAGCAGATCACGCATGGCCGCGGCCATCAGGGGATAACGCCCCATTTCGTCGTAATCGTGCCGGCTGTCGTCCGCATAGGACAAGATCGGTTCGCCGTGATCGTGCACGTGTTCGTGGTCGCTATTGCCGGTCATGATGATCCTGCCTCCCAGGACAGCCAGTGTTCGAAAACTTCGAGATCGAGGGTATCCCGCTGCCCCCCCTCGTAATCCGCCCAAACCTCGACCTGCATGAAGCGTACGCGGTAGAGGTGGCGCCGCGGCAGACCGTCGAATCCATAGGCGAGTTCCTCTGGATTCCTGAAGGCACCGCAATAACGCTCTATTACACCGACGGCACCGCGGATATAGGCCGGCACGCGCCGGTGCCCCGGCGGGTTGGCGGCATGTACGCGTACGCGATCGCCGGTTCGATAACGCCGCTCGGCGATCACCGCGCCGCCTCGATACGCGTTTTGAGCTCCGTCATGCGCTGCTCTATTTCTACACGCGACACCTTCCCTTTTTCCTCGAGCAAATTGCACAAGGCCTCGCCCCAGCGCTCGTAATAGGGCCGGTCGTAGATGTCCTTCGGGAGGTCTTCCAGCGTACGCCGAAATTCGTCTACGCTCAGCACTTCGTGCTGGCGCAAAGCGTTGAAAATAGCCGTGAATAGCTTGCCGAACGGCTCAGCCTCGTGATCCGAAACGTCGATCTGACCGGCGGGTTCGCCGCCCAAGTCATGCTGCGGTTTCATGCCTTGCAAGTCCTCCTCCGCCACACGCGACGATTTCGCCTCGAATCCATCAGCACCTCACGGTATGGGAAAGGACTCCGGGGAGCGAGTCAAATGCCGGCGGGATGCGCGTCTGCGCGAGCGTATCCTCATTCGCGCCCGCTATTAGCCGCAACGTGCCGCGAATTAGCCCGTTTTGTCGCGTTCGCGAGCCCGTTTATGCACACGCTGCTCTCGTTTTGGCGTAAACGTGGCCAATCGTTAAACCGGCGCGCACAGTGGAAAAGTGTCAGAGCTAAGTCTTTGATTACCAAAGAGGCCGAAGAACTGGTTAAAAAATAAGCAAACTGATAAAAACGTGTTGCGAACGGGCGATATCGAATCCTGTACGCAATCGGTCAACAAAGTTATCCCCAGGTTTTGTGGGTAACCAAATTTAGTCTGGAAATCAATGAGAAAGACCTGTCGCAGGAAAGCGTGCAATGGTCTTTAGCAGCTTGGACAGACCTCTTTCGGCACCGTAGTATCCACCGCCATGCGAGTTCCACGACCTTCGCGCCGAATCCTATTTAGCCCTGTCCTCATGCTTGTTTCGTTCGCCTTGGAAGGGCATGCCTCCCCCCTCGCCGAGGAAACGGGCGCGGCCGCATATCTGGAATTCGCAACGAGGCTGGACGGTCACTGCCAGATTCTGAGCGAGGGCGGCAAACTCCGTGTACTGCGCAATACCCATGCCGTCCACGCGATCAAGTATCGACTCGTCAGAAAGTTCGTCGGCGTAGCGCAGGGCCTGTCGGTGGGCGTCGCCCCGCCGGGCGGCGAAATCGTCAAACTCGGCTGCTCCCGGGTCGACGGCCGGCAGCAGGAGTGGATCGTCGAACGCGCCAGCTTCATAGCGGCGGGGAGATAAGATGCGCAAGTATTTCTTCGCGATCGCGCTGCTGGTGAGTGCTCAAATGGCCGGACCGGACGAGGTGTCGGACCCCGGAATTACACGTTCGCCGGGAGACATGACAGCCGAGGAACGCATTCAGATGATGAAAAAGGCGCGAGGATACGACGCCTGCGTTTACAACAAAGCCATGGCACAGGTCGACGATGAAGGCGACATTCGGCTGGTTGCGGACATGGCCATGGGTCAGTGCGAACCGCACCTGGAGGACCTAGGTTCGATGATCCAGGGATGGGGATTCAACCCGCATTTCGCACGCGGCTTTACGGGCAACGTTCGAAATCGTGCGGTCCGAAAGATCCTGCCGGAACTGGCCGTACGCAAAAGCCGTTAATCACGACCATATGGTGCTAGCGGGGTCTGGGATGATCGGCCCCGTCCACCGGCGTTTCGCCGGTCAATTCACTGACGAAATCCGCCAGTTCATTGAGTGCTCGCTGGTAAACGTCTCTTTTGAACGGAATGACGAACCCGAGCGGATCCCAATAATCGAACCAGCGCCAGGCGTCGAATTCCGGCTGTTCGGCGACATCGAGTCTAAAGTTGTCTTCGGCGGTCTCCAACCTCAACAAGAACCAGATCTGCTTCTGACCAATACACACTGGTGGCTGGTGGTAGCGGATATATCGCTTGGGCAGGCGGTAACGAAGCCAGCCCTTTGTAGAACCCAGGACACCGACGTGCTCCGGTTCGAGACCCACTTCTTCCTTCAACTCGCGGTACATCGCCCGCTCGGGCGTTTCGTGGTGTTTGATGCCGCCCTGCGGGAACTGCCAGGCCGCCATGCCGGCCCGACGGCCGCAAAACACCTGGCCGCTGTCATTCAACAAGATGATGCCGACATTCGCGCGAAAGCCGTGTTCGTCGATCACTGTTTCAATCCAGAATTTTCTGAATGGCCGCACGCTCTTCGGTTAACTCTGCGGCCGATGCGTCCATGCGCACCCGACTGAAATCGTCGATCGGTATATCCGACACCACCTTATATGACCCGCCCTCACAGGTGACTGGAAATGAATACATAAGCCCTGCTTCAATGCCGTAGCTGCCGTCGCTCGGGATTGCCATGCTGACCGAATCACCGGCCGGCGTACCCAGCACCCAGTCGCGCAGGTGTTCGAGTGCGGCGTTGGCCGCAGAGGCGGCACTGGACGCGCCGCGCGCGAAGATAATCTCTGCGCCGCGTTTGGCGACGCGCGGAATATATTCGTTTTCGTACCAGGAGCGGGAGACCAGGTCGAGCGCCGCCTTGCCAGCGACGGTTGCGCGGCTCAAGTCCGGGTACTGGGTCGTCGAATGGTTGCCCCAGATCGCAAGGTTTTTTATCTCAGCCACCGGGGTGCCGGTTTTACCGGCCAGTTGCGCCATCGCGCGGTTGTGGTCGAGCCGGGTCATCGCCGTAAACTGTGCGGGCTCGATATCGGGGGCGCAGGTCATGCAAGTCCAAGCGTTGGTGTTAGCCGGATTGCCGACCACCACCACCTTGATACCCCGTGCGGCATTTTCGTTGATCGCCTTGCCCTGCACCTTGAAGATTCCGCCGTTGGCTTCCAGCAGATCGCTGCGCTCCATACCCGGACCTCGCGGCCGCGCGCCGACCAGCAGACCATAATCGGCGTCCTTGAAGGCGGCGTTGGCGTCATCGGTCGTCTCGATTCCGGCGATAAGTGGGAACGCGCAATCGTCGATCTCCATCACCACGCCTTCGAGCGCCTTCATCGCCGGCGCGATCTCGAGCAGTTGAAGGATTACCGCTTGATCCATGCCCAGTACTTCGCCCGCCGCAATGCGAAACAATAAAGAATAGGCTATCTGGCCGGCGGCGCCAGTGACGGTCACTCTCACGGGTGGCTTCATTTGAATTTGCCCCTAGTGTGCTGTCCCGGAATAAACTTCAATAAGTCGCGCAGGACTCGTGGTGCGATACATGGCGCGAGGAGGCGTCGTATCGGTCCAATTTCGTCGGGAACAGAATTGGGCGCGTAGCGCGCCCGCAGGGTGAGCGCCAGAGATGGCGCGAATCCAATTTGGACCGCCGCAGGCGGGCCTGACGGGCGGCTGCCATAGATGGCCTCCGCAATACGACCAGAGTCGCAACAAAGTAGCGCGCCACGAGGACCAGCGAATTATGAACGTTTATTGCGGGACAGCACACTAGATTGAAACGTCGTAATTAAGACGCGCTAAGCGCGTTTCTCGAGCGGCACGTAGTCGCGCTGCATGGCGCCGATATAAAGCTGGCGTGGTCGGCCAATGCGGAAATCGGGGTCCGCCATCAGTTCGTTCCACTGCGCGATCCAACCCGCGCATCGCGCCAGGGCGAACATACAGGTGTACATGCTGGGCGGGATATTGAGCGCCTGGTAAATGAGGCCCGAGTAGAAATCCACGTTCGGATAAAGTTTGCGCTCGATGAAATAGTCGTCTTCGAGTGCAATGCGTTCGAGTTCCATGGCGATTTCAAACAACGGCTGGTTGACGTGCATTTCGTCGAGGAGATCGTGGCAGGCTTTGTAGATGATCTTGGCGCGAGGATCGTAGTTCTTGTAGACCCGGTGACCAAAACCCATCAGTCGAAACGGGTCGTCTTTATCTTTCGCGCGATCAATGAATTTCTTTATATTTTTTACATCACCAATCTCTTGGAGCATGACGATGACCGCTTCGTTCGCGCCGCCGTGGGATTTGCCCCACAAGGTCGCGATGCCCGCAGCGACGCAAGCGAAAGGATTGCTCTCCGCGCTGCCGGCGAGCCGCACTGCCGAGGTACTCGCATTCTGTTCGTGGTCGGCGTGCAGGATCATGAGCAGTTCGAGCGCGCGTACCGCGACCGGATTGGCGTCGTAAGGCTCGGTCGGCCAGGAGAACATCATGTACATGAAATTTTCGACGTAATCGCGCGAATTGTCGGGGTACACGAACGGCAGCCCAGATGCGTAACGGTAGATCTTGGAAACCAGGCCCGGCATCTTGCCGATGACGCGTCGCGCAGTGATCAGCCGGTCTTCTTCCTTGTGGATGTCCGTATTGTCGTGGTAGTAGGAGGCAACGGCGCCAACCACGCCGGTCAATACGGACATGGGATGGGCGTCGTAACGGTAGCCCGAATAGAAACGCGATAGGTGTTCGTGGGTCATGCCGTGCATTTTGAGGACATGGACCCATTCGGCGAGTTCGTCGGCATTCGGCAGTTCACCGTGCACGAGCAGGTAGCAGACTTCGACAAAAGACGAATGCGCGGCGAGCTGCTCGATAGGATAACCGCGATGAAGCAGCACGCCCTGCTCGCCATCGAGGTAGGTAATGGCGCTGCGGCAACTCGCCGTTGCACCGAACCCGACATCCAAGGTGAACATGCCGAGATCCTTGTACAGCGCCTGGAGATCGATTACCGGCACCCCGTATTCACCCTCGTGCACCGGGCATTCCACGCTCTTCCCTGTTGCATTATCCGTTATGGTAACGGTACGTTGTCCGCTCACTTGGATTCCCCCAATCGTTGTGCCCCGTGCCACCGGTTTACTGGGCGCTATCGGCCGGCCGGAATTGTCTAGAATAACGTTCCGCTAGTTTGATCAGCAAGATAACCTGGCGACGCAACATCGGAGCATCGCGTGGGATCGCCACTTTGAAGTCGTAAGAAGCGTGGTTTAGCGGCGCTAAATGCGCGACGAGCACCGCTAAAATACGGCTAATTTCACGATAGGTTCTAATGACTTTCGGCGAGGATTGATCAAAGATTCTAGTTCTTTTCTCCGATATACCGTGGTGTTCGCAGATTTTGGGCCATCCGGTAACGATTTCCTCATCTCGCAGGTGATTGAAGATGCAGCCTCCATCATGCTTGTTCAGTAGCAACGCACCGTTTATTGAAGATCTCTATGAGTCCTACCTGCTTGATCCCGACGAGGTATCAGAAGACTGGCGCAAGTATTTCGATGGATTGCAGAACGGTCG
Source organism: Pseudomonadota bacterium (assembly GCA_036339995.1). Taxonomy (GTDB): domain Bacteria; phylum Pseudomonadota; class Gammaproteobacteria; genus JAYYZW01. The sequence goes on along the minus strand of JAYYZW010000007.1, from coordinate 147 downwards.
CCGCGGGGGCGCACGTGACGTACGTCACTCCGAGGTTCAGGCCCGCATGTTGGAAATCGCCGTATCCCCTAAAGCGATTACCGTGGCAGTTTCCGCTGGAAGTTTTGCTGACTCAAAGAAGCAGGTTTCTGTTTTACAGTTGATCAA
>JAYYZW010000006.1:0-39250 GCA_036339995.1 Pseudomonadota bacterium | reverse complement strand
GTGCGTCTGAATTGTTCATGAAATGGCGCAGATCAAGGCACGAATCGCAGGCTATAGCGGGGACTATTGGCAAGGTTCGTAACGCGGAGCTGCGCCATTTCATGGGCAAGGCAGATGGGCCATGACTTATTCAGAGGTTCCTTAGTTCGCCCGCGCTGCCTCCTGCAGCTTGATCAAGTCCGCGATCCCCACTGAGGCAAGGTTCAGCATTTCGTCCAATTCTTGACGACGGAATGCATGACCTTCCGCAGTGCCCTGGATCTCGACGAAATGGCGCGCGTTGTTCATGACGACGTTCATGTCCGTCTCCGCATTGGAATCCTCAGCATAGTCAAGGTCGAGTACGGGTGCGCCATCGTAGATGCCGACCGACACGGAAGCCACTGCGCCGTGCAAGGGATTCTTTGAGATCTTGCGTGTCTCCATCAGCTTGTCCACGGCATCGGCCAGCGCGATGTAGGCGCCGGTGATCGACGCAGTCCGCGTGCCACCGTCGGCCTGCAGCACGTCGCAGTCAAGCGTGATCGTCTGCTCGCCCAGCGCTTCCAGGTCGACCACTGCACGCAGCGAGCGGCCGATCAAACGCTGAATTTCCAGCGTGCGCCCGCCCTGGCGCCCCTGATTGGCCTCGCGTCGCATACGCGAATGGGTCGCGCGCGGGAGCATGCCGTATTCGGCCGTGACCCAGCCTGCACCCGAACCCTTAAGAAACGGAGGCACGCGCGATTCCACGCTGGCGTTACAGATCACCCGCGTCTCGCCGAATTCGACCAGCACCGAACCTTCCGCATGCACGGTGTAGTTCCGCGTAAAACGCACCTTGCGCATTTCATCGGGCGCGCGACCGCTAGGCCTTTGTGACATCCAAACCCTCGTCGGTGATTTCGCATCATTATAACCACCAGATCTGCCAACGAGGACGCCGTGTGCTAAACGCATTGCGGCGCCGGGCTCACGCAATAACCGGTGCGGATAGTGCATTTGACATCCTGTTAAGATCACCTACCAGGCTTTCGCAGCAGGAGACGATTGACCTCACTATGCCTTCCAGCATGACCAGTTTCGCCCGCGTCGAATTCGACGGCACATGGGGCCGCGGTGCATGGGAACTACGATCGGTCAACCACCGTTACTCGGAAGTGTTCATCCGGCTCCCCAAAGAATTTCACGGGCTCGAATCCGCCGTGCGCAACCGCATAAGCCGTGACGTTAAGCGGGGCAAAGTCGATTGCATCCTGCGCTTCGAAGCCGCCCAGGCCGCGCCGAGTGAAATCCGCATCAACGAACGGGCCGCGCAGGCGCTGATCGAGGCGACGCAGAAAATCGCTTCATACATCGGCGGCGAAACGCCGATTAACGCCATGGACGTGCTGCGTTGGCCCGGGGTCACCGAAGTCCCGGAGGTAGATCTCGATGCCGTCAACCGAGTGGTACTCGGTAAACTGAACGATGCGCTAGATGAGTTCCTCGATACCCGGCAGCGTGAGGGCGGTAAGCTCAAGGACATCATCCTCAAGCGGCTCGCCGGACTATCGACACAACTCGACATGCTCGACTTGCGCGTGCCCGAAATCATCGAGTCCATTCGCGAGCGCCACTCTCAGCGGATCCGGGAGATCGCCGGCGGTCTGGACGAATCCCGCGTCGAACAGGAATGTGCCTTGCTGCTGCAGCGGCTGGATGTCGCTGAAGAACTCGATCGGCTGCGTGCGCACGTCGAGGAAGTCACGCGTGTACTGGACGCTGACGAACCTATCGGGCGGCGGCTCGATTTCCTCATGCAGGAACTCAATCGCGAAGCGAACACGCTCGGTTCGAAATCGGCGCACATCGACACCGCAGGGGCGGCGGTCGAACTCAAGGTACTGATCGAACAGATGCGCGAACAGGTCCAGAACCTTGAGTGAACTCCATTCCAGCGCCGCCACTGGATACCTGTTCGTAGTGTCGGCGCCTTCGGGCGGCGGCAAAACGACCCTGGTGCACGCGCTCCTCGATGCTACCGAGGGCCTGAGTGTGTCGGTGTCACACACGACGCGCCAATGCCGGCCTGACGAGCAGGACGGCATCGACTATCACTTCGTCAGCGACGCGAAATTCGACGCCATGATCGCCGGAGGCGAATTCCTCGAACACGCCGTGGTCTTCGATAACCGCTACGGAACCAGCCGCGATAGTGTATTCGAGCATCTCCATCACGGTCGCGACGTCGTGCTCGACATTGACTGGCAGGGGGCGCGCATGGTGCGGGAAAGGTTCGACAACACCGTCTCGATCTTCATTCTCCCTCCGTCGGTCGAGGAACTAGAGCGGCGCCTCACCGATCGGGGCGGCGACAGCACGGAAGTAATCGCGCGGCGCATGCAAGACGCCCAGAACGAGATGTCGCACTACCGCGAATACGACTACCTAGTGTTCAACGATGATTTCGATCGCGCCGTCGCCGCGCTCGGCAACGTCGTTGGAGCTGCGCGCCAGCGGCGTGCCATACAGCAGGCGCGCCACGCGGACATCCTCACTCAGCTCGTGGCCACTTGAGCCGGATTTTGCTATGCTCCGCGGTCCAGTTCGCCGGATTCGATTCGCTTACTTTTTTTTGGAATTTCAATACCATGGCACGTGTGACTGTCGAAGACTGTTTGCCCTCCGTCGATAACCGCTTTGACCTGGTACTGGTCGCCAGCCGGCGCGCTCGGCAGATTGCCCAGGGAGCGCATCCGTTGGTCGGCGTCGACAACGACAAGCCGACCGTAGTGGCGCTCCGCGAAATCGCGGCCGGCCTGATGAACCAGGAGATCCTGGACGAAATCGAGGCCAAGGAACGCGCCGCGGAAGAATACGACCTCGCTGCCGAATTCGCTGAGCAACAGATCGCCGCCCGGCCCGATCCGAAACTGTAGGGTTCGACAAGGCTGCCAGGGGCGGCGTCCGCACAGTCGCCCAAACCATTCCCCGTGAGCGCCACCCCCCTTCCTATCGAGGCCCCGACGCTCCGCATCGACGACCTTTGTCGTCGCACCCGCACCTACCTGTCAGGGGATCAGATCAAACAGGTACGCCGCGCCTACCGCTTCGGCGCCGAGGCGCACGATGGGCAGACCCGCAAAAGCGGCGAACCCTACATCCAACATCCGCTGGCTGTCGCGAACATCCTCGCCAAAATGCACATGGATCATGAAACTCTCGTGGCCGCGATGCTGCACGACGTCGTTGAGGACACGGCGATCATCGTCGACCGAATCAGCGACGAGTTCGGTAGTGAGGTTGCCCAGATCGTCGATGGACTGAGCAAACTGACTCAGATCGAATCCGAGTCACACGCCGAGGCCCAGGCTCAGAACTTTCAGAAAATGCTGATGGCAATGGCCGATGACATCCGCGTCATCCTGGTCAAGCTGGCAGACCGCCTGCACAACATGCGCACGCTCGGCGCACTCGAAGCGAAGCAACGACGGCGCATCGCCCGCGAAACGCTCGAGATCTATGCACCGATCGCACAGCGCCTCGGCATGAACGCCATCCGTCTCGAGCTCGAAGACCTGGGCTTCCACGCGCTCTATCCCCTGCGTTCGCAGGTACTGAGAGACGTCGTGCAGAAAATCCGCGGCAACCGTAAGGAAGTCATCACCAAGATCCGGAACCGCATCAAGCGTTACCTGCGCCAGGAGAAACTCGTCGCGCACGTAGTCGGACGCGAGAAACATCTCTACAGCATCTATAAAAAGATGCGCGAGAAACACCTGCATTTCGTCGAAGTAAACGATGTTTATGCCTTTCGCATCATCGTCGATTCGGTCGATACCTGCTACCGCACACTCGGGGTGATCCACGGCTTGTACAAGCCGGTGCCCGGCACCTTCAAGGATTACATCGCGATACCCAAGGCCAACGGCTATCAGTCCCTGCACACTGTACTCTTCGGTCCGTTCGGCGTGCCTATCGAGATACAGATCCGAACCAACGAGATGGACCAGCTCGCCGAAGCCGGCATCGCCGCACACTGGCTTTACAAAACAGGCGACGGCGCCGCCAAGAGTGCTCAGAAGCGCGCGCGAGAATGGCTGCGCGGCGTGATCGAGATGCAGAAGCAGGCAGGCGATTCGCAGGAATTTCTGGAGAACGTGAAAGTCGACCTGTTCCCGGACGAAGTCTACGTGTTCACACCCAAAGGTAAGATCATGGAACTGCCGCCCGGGGCGACCGCCGTCGACCTCGCCTACGCCATTCACACCGATCTCGGCAACACTTGTGTTGGCTGTCGCATCGACCGCCGGCTCGCGCCGCTTAGGACGCCACTCGATACCGGTCAGACGGTCGAGATCGTCACCGCGCCCGGGGCGCGCCCGAATCCCACATGGCTGAACTTCGTGGTGACCGGCAAGGCGCGCGCCAACATCCGCCATTTCCTCAAGAATCTGCGGCAAGATGAAGCGCGTACGCTCGGCAAGCGTATGCTAAACCGCGAACTCAAACACTTCGAAAGTTCGATCGAAAAGCTCGGTAAGCCGCGGGTCAAGGCAGCGCTCAAAAGCTTCAACTTGGCGACAATCGAAGATCTTCTGGCTGACATCGGACTCGGCGTGCGTCCCGCTCCGCTCGTTGCACGAAGCCTGATCGGCAATGCCCCGGATACGCGGACCGCGCCCGGCAAAAAGGGCCGTGGTGGACGGACCGATCGCCGCAAGGCTCTCGGGCCGCTGCTCATTCACGGCACCGAGGGCATGGTGGTCACCATTCCAAAGTGTTGTTATCCCATCCCGGGAGATCCGATCATGGGTTCACTCACCGCCGGCCGCGGCATAGTCATTCACCATCCGTCCTGCAAAAACGTGATCAATTTCCGCAGCGCGCCCGATAAGTGGGTGGACGTAGAATGGGCGGCGGATCTCGATCGGGAATTCAGCGCGGAAATCGTGCTGGACGTCGTCAATCAGCGCGGTGTGCTCGCGACGGTGGCTGCGGCCTGCGCGGCTGAAAGCGCCAACATCGAAGGCATTGAACTCAGCGAACGCGACGAACATTATTCGAACATGCGCCTCATCATCGGCGTCAAGGACCGCACGCATCTGGCGAACGTACTGCGCGTTCTGAGAAACATCAAGACCGTGGCGCGCGTGCACCGCAAGCGGCCTTGAACGGCATGAGACGAGTCATGATCTCGGCGATTCGAACTTGCTTCGCGACCCGGGGCCGGGTGGGTGTGTTTGATCCTCGTAAGGGCTGACGCCCGCACGACCGCCGCCCACCGCGATGCCGGAAAAGATCATCCTCGATGACCCGGTCATCAAGCTCAACGGCGTCGGTCCCAAACTCGCTCGTACCCTTGAACGACTAAAGATCCTTCACGTCGGCGATCTCCTGTTCCACCTGCCCCTGCGTTACCAAGATCGCACCCGCCTGACGCCCATCGGCGCGCTCCGGATCTATCACGCAGCCCAGATCGAGGGCACCATCGAGGCGGCTCAGATCGTGTTTGGGCGACGGCGCTCGCTGGTCTGCCGGGTAAGCGACGGCACGGGCACTCTTCACCTGCGCTTTTTTTATTTCAGCCGTTCGCAGCAAAACCGACTGGCGGCGGGCCGGCGGGTGCGCTGCTTCGGCGAGGCTCGCCGCGGCCCGAAGACGATCGAGATGATCCACCCCGAGTGCCAGGTCATCGACCTCGACGACCCGCCGCCGGTAGCGGAAGCACTGACGCCCATTTATCCGGCGACCGAGGGCTTGCACCAGGCGCGACTGCGCAAGCTCACCGATCAGGCGCTGGCGATCATGGACGCCTACGAGGCGGTCGACGAGTTGATACCCATCGGCATTATGGACAAGCTCGGCCTCCCCGGGTTGCACGAGGCCTTGCGATTCGTGCACCGCCCGCCGCCGGACGCATCTACCGAGCAACTCGCCGAATCCGTGCATCCAGCACAGCGTCGGCTCGTATTCGAGGAACTCTTGGCGCATCAGATCAGCCTTAAACGGCTGCGAGAGAACGCGCGGAATTTTGCCGCGCCGAAGGTCGCCGGCAGTAGCTTACGCGCGCGCCTCTTCAACGCTTTCGGATTCGAATTGACTCACGCGCAGCAGCGTGTGATCGAGGAAATCGATCGCGATATTGCAAGCGGTGTGCCGATGCTGCGCCTGCTGCAGGGCGATGTCGGCGCGGGCAAGACCGCCGTCGCCGCGGCCATCACGACCGTCCTGATCGAGCACGGATTCCAGGTCGCGCTCATGGCGCCGACAGAGCTTCTGGCCGAGCAACACGCACGCAACCTGTACCGCTGGTTTGAACCGCTGGGCGTCGACGTCGTACTCCTGACGAGCCGTCTTACCAAGGCAGCCCGCGTGCCGCTGCTCGATCGGCTCGCCAGCGATCAGCCGGCGCTCGCGATCGGCACGCATGCGCTATTCCAAAGCGACGTCGCATACGGCCGCCTGGGGCTCATAATCGTCGATGAGCAGCACCGCTTCGGCGTCGATCAACGCCTGGCGCTCCGTGACAAAGGCGCGCGCGAGGGCTTTCGGCCGCATCAATTGATCATGACCGCGACTCCGATCCCGCGCACCCTGGCGATGACCGCTTACGCGGATCTCGACGTATCCGTGCTCGACGAGTTGCCGCCCGGACGCAAGCCGGTAGGTACGGCCGTCTTGCCCGAGACCCGGCGCCACGAGATCGTCGAACGCATAGCGGCCGCCGGCCGTGAAGGACGCCAGGTGTACTGGGTGTGCCCTTTGATCGACGAATCCGAAGCACTCCAGTACCAGGCTGCGACCGATACTGCCGAGCAGCTCGCCGAAGCACTTCCGGAAATTCGCATTGGCCTCGTGCACGGCCGCCTGCCGGACAAGGACAAGGACGCCGCGATGGCCGCGTTCGTCCAAGGCGAGACCGCACTCCTCGTCGCTACCACCGTCATCGAAGTTGGCGTGGACGTGCCGAATGCAAGCCTCATGATCATCGAGAACGCCGAGCGCCTCGGTCTCTCGCAGCTTCACCAATTACGCGGCCGCGTTGGAAGAGGCGGTCAGCAAGCCGACTGCCTGCTGCTGTACAAGGCGCCGCTGTCACCGATGGCGAAGCGACGGTTGCAGGTGATGCGCGAAACGACGGATGGGTTCGTCATTGCCGATCGCGACCTCGCGCTCCGTGGGCCGGGCGAATTGCTCGGAACGCGCCAGGCCGGCGCTTCACAGTTCCGAATCGCCGACCTGAGCCGAGACGCGGGACTCCTATTGGACGTCCGGAAGACGGCCACCCAGCTATTGTCAGAACATCCGATAGCGGCCGGGAAGCTCGTCGGCCGCTGGCTGGCCGAGCGCGTAGAATATGCCAACGTGTAATAGCCGGGTACCACCAGCCCGACAGTCGATGCAAATAGACAAAGAACGAATCCTCGACCGTTTTACGCAGTACGCCCGCCTCGCCCGTATGCACCGTCCCATCGGGACCCTGCTGCTCTTGTGGCCGATGTTGTGGGCACTCTGGATCGCGGGCAGCGGTTCGCCGTCACTCAGAATTTTCCTGATCTTCGTGGCCGGCACTTTCGTCATGCGCTCCGCCGGTTGCGTCCTCAACGACTACGCCGATCGAAATTTCGATGGCCAGGTCGAACGCACCCGCGACCGACCGCTCGCCACCGGCGAGGTCACCACCACCGAAGCGCTCGTCTTATTCGCCGTGTTACTCCTGACGGCGGGACTCCTGGTGCTGGCGACGAACCGCCTGACCATCGGGCTCGCAGTCGGCGGCGCAATGCTTGCCGTGACCTACCCCTTCTCCAAACGCTACACCTACCTGCCGCAGCTTCACCTGGGAGCGGCTTTCGGTTGGGCCGTGCCAATGGCCTTCGCCGCGGAAACTGGCACGCTGCCGCCGATGGCATGGCTCATCTTCTGCGCCGCCGTATTATGGGCCATGATCTACGACACCGAATACGCCATGGTTGATCGCGACGACGACATCCGTCTCGGGATCAAATCAACTGCGGTTTTGTTCGATGACTCCGATCGACTGATCATCGGCATCCTGCAGTCGATGATGGTCGTCAATCTCTTCTTGATCGGACAGCAGACGAATCTTCACTGGCCGTTTTATCTCTGCCTGTTGATCGGCGCCGGCCTGTTCGTCCGACAGCAATTCCTGATCTACGATCGCAGCAGCGAAGGCTGCTTTGCGGCTTTCATGAACAACAACTGGGTCGGCGGCGCCGGTTTCGCCGGTATCGTGGTGAGTTTGCAGTTATATCCGTCGGCGCATTGATGAGCAATTTCAGGATCATACGGCCGCTGAGATACCACATAAGCAGTGTGTGTACTCAGGTCGTATCCGCACGGGCAATTGAATTTTCGGACATCGTCATCGACAATTGGAAGCAAGCCGTCTGGTGAGATATCCGGACACAACCAACGCGAAGGGGAGGAAATCATCATGAACCCACTGGACAGCATTGCCGGGACCATCGTTTCCGGTTTCATACTCGCCATCATCTTGGTCTACGTGGTCAAGGCCATCGCCGGGGCCTGAACCCGAGACGAACCGTACGACAACGCATAAGGAGGAGAGGAAACCATGGAAATCATGATGATCGACCGCTGGTTGCACATCATCGCCGGCGTACTTTGGATAGGCTTGCTTTACTATTTTAATTTCGTGCAGGCGCCCGCGCAGGCGGCGGCCATCGCGGACAAGGACGGACCGGGACCCGCCGCGATTGGCAAATACATCGCGCCCCGCGCCCTGCTCTGGTTCCGCTGGGCCGCCCTCGCCACCTGGCTGACCGGCGCCTACTACCTGGAAGCCGCGCCGCAGTATTCACTGGTCGGCGCATTCTCGCTCGGGATCGGTGCCCACAATATGGCCCTGAGCAGCATCGGCATGGGCGCGTGGCTCGGTACCATCATGCTGTTCAACGTCTGGGGCCTGATCTGGCCCAACCAGAAGAAGATACTCGGCATCGTCGAAGCCACCGACGAGGAGAAAGGCAAGGCGAAGCGCATCGCCTTCCTTGCGTCGCGCTCAAACACCTTGATGTCGATCCCGGTGCTGCTGTTCATGCAGGCCGGTGGGCACGGTATGCCGTTTTGACATGACCCGATCGACTCATTGACCGAAAAGCCCGGCCACGCCGGGCTTTTTTTTACATGAGATCGCCCTGCGCTCTATCGCCACGACATTCTCTAAATAGGGTAATAGACAAACGCTTTCTATTACCCTATTTAAAGTTCACCAGCCTGAATACTTAGGAGGTAGGAGTGAAACACCCACTGGACTTTACAGATAAAACGGTCGTCGTAATCGGTGGAACCAACGGTATCAATTTGGGTGTCGCAGAAGCCTTGGCTGCCAAGGGAGCACGAGTCGCCGTGGCAAGCCGCGCGCAGGACAAGGTGGACGCCGCTGTCGAGAAACTGTCGGGCTACGGTGGTAAAGCCATAGGGTTTAGCGCCGATGTGAGAGACGTCGAAGTGGTCAAGGCTGCAATGCTGGCTGTGTAGGAAGCATTTGGTGCTACGGATGTGCTGATTTCAGGTGCGGCAGGAAATTTTCCGGCGCCAGCTTTGGGTATGTCGGCGAACGGTTTCAAATCGGTCGTCGATATTGACCTTCGCGGTACGTTTCACGTAGTGCATTCGGCGCACCCGTACTTGACTAAGCCTGGTGCTTCGATCATCAATATTTCCGCGCCCCAGGCTTTTGTCTCGATGGAACTCCAGGTTCACGTCTGTGCGGCAAAGGCTGGCGTGGATACGGTTACGCGAGTTCTAACAATGGAGTGGGGACCTCAAGGCATACGGGTCAATTCCGTGGTCCCTGGACCAATCGAGGGGACCGAGGGCATGAAACGCCTTTCACCAACCCTCGAGCTTCAGCAAATCGTGACAGACTCAATACCGCTAGGACGGTGGGGTACATCGATGGACATTGCCAACACTGTTATGTTCTTGGCATCGCCTCTGGCGGAATATATTACCGGGGCTGTTATCCCTGTCGATGGCGGTTGGTCGCTAGGAGGCGTAAGTGTAATTGGTGACAGCATGGCGAAATTTTCCGCGAAACAGCAGAGCGATTAAATCACAAAGGCTTTGCATTATTTTCAACAGAAGATGATTTCGATGCGCTAACGAATAGCGACGTATCGCGACAAATTGGCAGGCTCCAACGAGTGTTCCGAGCGTGGGAAGAGGCATATAATCAATAGTGAGACCGCTGCGCGGAAGGACGGCGGAGCCTCCCCCGGCTCCGAATTTTTACTGCAGGCTCGCTGGATATCTTCAAAACCTTGTCAACAAGTGGCAAACCCCTATCGATTAATTTGTGCGTCTGGTTATTCGATAGTGTCAATTGATCAACGTACATAGGTGAGAAATGGATATGAATATATATGTTGGAAATCTGTCTTATGGAGTCACGGAAGATGAGCTTCAGCAGCTATTCGTGGAATACGGCTCTGTAGTGAGTGCAAATTTAATCATGGACAGGGATACTGGAAATCCTAAAGGTTTTGGGTTTGTCGAGATGGAAAATCAAGCCGACGCTGAAAAAGCAATAAAAGAGTTGGATGGAAGTTCGATCAAAGGTAGAAGTATCAAAGTTAACCAGGCTCGCCCTAGGAACGACAGATCCAGACCTAAGCGGAACAATTGGTAACGTCTAGTGCTCAATAAAGCCTGACCTGTAAAGCACGGAAGGCGATGTCGATCTCCCCTGCATCGGCATAGTCGAAATGCAAGTCGGCTGAATTCTAATGGGGGTAGCAGGTCCCCGATGAAGATTCTAGGGCGCCCTCCCTGTTCGGTCATTAGGCGAAAAGGTGAGTAGTGAACCAGTCAGCGGCAGAGCCGCAGGCCCCGCCCGTGGAACACGATCAGAGGAACCCTCATTCGGATGACGAATGCGAAAGACGACGACCGGCCGCTCGCCGGCATGCGAGTCATAGAGGTCGGTCAGTTACTGGCCGGCCCGTTTGCAGGCACCATCCTCGGCTACTACGGCGCCGAGGTGATCAAGGTCGAACCGCCGCCAGCCGGCGATCCCATTCGCGGTTGGCGGGAAGTCAAGAATGGCACCGCCTTGTGGTGGGCCAGCCTTGCCCGCAACAAGAAATGCGTGACGCTCGATCTAAAAAGCGAACGCGGTCGTGAATTGTTGCGCGAACTCGTCGCCACCGCCGACGTGTTCATCGAGAACTTCCGTCCCGGCACCATGGAAGAATGGAGCCTGGGCCCGGAGGATTTGAAGGCGCGCAATCCGGGGCTGATCTATACCCGCATTTCCGGTTACGGGCAGACCGGACCTTATGCGCCCAGGCCCGGCTTCGCCTCCGTGTGCGAAGCGTTCGGGGGTTTCCGTTACGTCAACGGATTTCCGGGCGGTCCCCCCGTGCGTCCCAATCTCAGCATCGGCGACACCCTGGCCGGTATCCACGCCGCGATGGGCGTGCTGCTCGCCATTATCAGCCGCCAACGGGACGGCGAGGGGCAGGTCGTGGACGTCGCGATCTTCGAGGCGATATTCAACCTTCTCGAAGGCGTGATTCCAGAATACGACGGCGCCGGCGTCATTCGCCAGCCTTCGGGTTCGACCATCACCGGCATCGTCCCGTCGAATACCTACCGCTGCAAGGACGACAAACTGATCGTCATCGGCGCCAACACCCAATCGATGTTCAAACGCCTGACCGAGACCATGGGTCAGCCGCAAATGGCCGAAGATCCCCGCTTCTCAGACAACGCCGGACGAGTTGAACACCAAGAAGAAGTGGACAGTACAATCGAACAGTGGACGCTCGGCCTGACCTCGCCCGATGCGCTCGATTTGCTCGACCAGGCCGGCGTCGCGGCCGGACCCATTTACGACGTTAAGGACATGTTTGCCGATCCCCAGTTTCGAGCCCGCGGCCTGTTCGAGCAGGTCACGATTGATGGTGAACCGTTGAACATACCCGCGATCATACCGCAGCTGACGCGTACACCCGGCCGCACCGATTGGCCCGGCGAGGGCGTCGGCACATCGAACGAGGCCGTCTTCAAGGATATCCTCGGTCTTGCGTCCGAGGATATCGACGCGTTGCGCGCCGAAGGCGTCATTTGAACAATTCACGCCATCGGCCAGTTTACAATAGGAAATTACAAGACGATCTCTTCACTTAAACCTTTCTTTGGAACCAGGAGTTACGCATGGCCCTACGCGACAGCATCATAGCGCTCGACATTCCGTTGCCGGAACGCGACGATCTGCCCGAAGATCTGCAGAAATATTTTGCGATCTGCGAGGAGAAGCTCGGCATGCTGCCGAACGTGCTCGCCGCCTACAGCCACGACGCCGAGCAGCTGCGGACGTTCTCGAAGTTCTACAACACGCTCATGTTCGGCGATTCGGGATTGAGCCCGCTCGAGCGGGAAATGATCGCGGTGGTCGTGTCCTCTTACAATCACTGCTTCTATTGCCTAACCGCCCACGGCAGCGCGGTGCGCGATTATTCCGGGGATCCTGCGCTCGGCGAATTGTTGGTGATGAATTACCGCGCCGCCGACCTGTCCGAAAGGCATCGCGCGATGCTGGACTTCGCCGTCAAGGTAACCGAGCTGAGCCACGAGATTGAGGAGTCCGATCGCCAGACGCTGCGCGACTCGGGGTTCAGTGAAAAGGATATCTGGGACATTGCCAACGTCGCCGGTTTTTACAACATGACCAACCGCGTGGCCAGCGCGGTGGACATGCAACCCAACAAGGAATACCACTGCGCACACCGCACGGCGCCGACCGAGAATTGAATCGCACGCAAGTGTGCTATCCCGTAATAAACCTTCATAATTCGCTGGTCCTCGCACCACGTTGCGGCGTTGCTCGCCGTTCCCGTATTCCCGATACGGCGCCTCCTCGCGCCTTGCATCGCGGCACGAGTCCTGCGCGACTTATCGAAGTTTATTACGAGACAGCACACTAGCCTTCACTACGGATCGCACCGGAACCCGAATCGTATGAACCCAAGACCCCGAGCCACCGCGGCGGCGACGTGGCTGGCCTGTGTCGCCTTTATCGCTCAGGCAGCGCAGGCCGACCTGCCACCGAAGATCCAAGCTATCATCGATGGTCACCGCATCCCTTCAGGTGGGGTCAGCATTGTTGTCCAGGCGGTTGACGAGGATGCGCCGCGCCTGACGCTCAATGCCGATACGCCACGCAACCCGGCGTCGGCCGTAAAGCTCGTCACCACGTGGACGGCGCTAGACATGCTCGGGCCTAATCACACTTGGCGCACTAGAGTCTACGCGCTGGGTCCGATCGAAGGCGGCGTACTAAAGGGCGATCTGCTGATCAAAGGGTATGGCGATCCGTATCTCGTGCTCGAAGATTTCTGGAAGCTCGTAGGTGACATCCGGCGGAAGGGGATTCGCGACATCGAGGGCGACCTGCTGCTGGACGACAGCCTGTTTGAGATCGACGGCGACAGCCCCGGCGCGTTCGACGACGAAGCCTACCGCCTGTACAACGTCCTGCCGAACGCGTTGATGGTAAATTTCAAATCCTTCGACTTTGTCTTCCACCCGCATCCGACAACGAACACGCTCACCATCGAAGCGAATCCGAGTTTGCCGAACTTGAAGATCACCAACCGCGTAAAGCTCGTCAGCGGCCCGTGTCGCGGCAATGCGATCCGGTTGATCATGGACGTCGCCGACACCAAGACTGCGGACCACGTGATCTTTTCCGGCCGGCTGCCGTTCGCCTGCCGCAATTACAAACTGTCACGCAGCATCATGACGCCGGCGGCGTATGCTTACGGCACATTCCGGATGCTCTGGCAGCAATGGGGCGGCTCACTCCAGGGTGGGTACGGCAAAAGCGTCGCACCACAGGGTGCCCGACCGTTGTTCACCTGGCGATCGCGGCCGCTGGGCGAGATCATCCGGCCGTTGAACAAATGGAGCAATAACGTCATGACGCGTCTACTGCTTTATACCATCGGCGAGACGAGCAACAATCCTCCGATCACCCGCGCCGACGGCCCGGCTGCACTGACCGCGCATCTCGCTAAGCGCGGGCTCGATACCAGCAGCCTCGTGATCGACAACGGGTCGGGCCTGTCGCGAAATACGCGCGTATCGGCCCGGTTCATGGTCAGTCTGCTCGATCTCGCCTGGCATTCGCCCACGATGCCGGAATACATCGCGTCTTTCTCGATCCCCGGCAAGGACGGTACCATGCGAAGGCGTTTCCGCGGGCGCGCCGAGTCGGGGCGGATGCACTTGAAGACGGGTCGCCTCGATGACGTGGTCGCGATCGCCGGCTACGTTCACGCCAGGAGCGGCACGACGTTCATGGTGTGCATGATCGCCAACCATCGCAACGCACATCGCGGTCCGGGGCGGGAACTGCAGGAAGCCGTGCTGTCGTGGACTTATCGTCAGTGAAGTACCTAAGAAACCTCCTATTCAGAGCTTCCTTAATTGTGGTGGAGTATGTGGCGGACGATATCATAGGCATGAGCCCGGCCGTGCCCTAAAAACAAAGCTATCGGATAAGAGACCCAGGACATGAGCAACGAAAGCAAAAACGACGCGGCCGGTGCCGCCGCACTCGAAACCGCCGGCAAGACCTACGAATTTCCGGTGATCGAAGGTGCGGTCGGCCCGAGTGTGATCGACATCTCGAAGCTCTACGCGCAAACCGGTCAGTTCACCTACGATCCAGGCTTCACCTCGACCGCGAGTTGCGAGTCGAAGATCACCTACATCGATGGTGATGCGGGTATTTTGTTGTATCGAGGCTATCCCATTGAACAACTCGCCCTGCAAAGTAATTTTTTGGAAACAGTTTACCTCCTGCTGAACGGTGAGCTACCGACGCCGGTGGAATTTGAGGAGTTCGCCTACGCCATCACCCATCACACAATGGTCCATGAAGACCTGCGGACGTTTTTCTCGGGATTTCGACCCGACGCCCATCCGATGGCTATTATGTGCGGCGTGGTCGGCGCACTGTCCGCCTTCTACCACGACTCGACGGACATCAACGATCCCTACCAACGCCTGGTGGCGAGCCGTAGGTTGATCGCCAAGATGCCGACCATCGCCGCAATGGCCTACAAGTACTCGATTGGCGAGCCCTTCGTGTATCCGCGCAATGACCTGGGATACGCAACCAATTTGCTGCATATGTGCTTCGCGCGACCCTCGGCTGAGTACGTGGTCAACCCGACCCTCGCCGGGGCGATGGACCGGATCTTCATCCTGCACGCCGATCACGAGCAGAATGCCTCGACTTCGACCGTGCGCCTGGCGAGTTCCTCCGGTGCCAACCCGTTCGCCTGCATTGCCGCGGGGATCGCCTGCCTGTGGGGGCCCGCGCACGGCGGGGCCAATGAGGCGGCGCTCAAAATGCTGGGCGAGATCGGCTCCGTCGACCGCATCCCCGAATTCGTCGCACGCGCGAAGGACAGGAATGATCCCTTCCGGCTGATGGGCTTTGGGCACCGGGTGTACAAGAACTACGACCCGCGCGCGCGGGTCATGCAGAAAACCTGTCACGAAGTCCTGACCGAACTCGGCATCACGGACGACCCCTTGCTCGATGTGGCAATGGAACTCGAAAGGATCGCACTGTCGGACGAGTACTTCGTCGAAAAGAAGCTCTATCCCAATATCGACTTCTATTCGGGCATCACCTTGAAGGCGATGGGCTTTCCGACCACGATGTTCACTGCCCTGTTTGCACTGGCGCGCACCGTCGGTTGGGTCGCGCAATGGCTCGAGATGATCGAGGATCCGAGCCAGAAAATCGGGCGCCCGCGCCAACTGTATACCGGATACGCGCAGCGCGATTTCGTGCCGATGTCGGCGCGCTGAATTATCTCGCTTTCAACGCCTCGTTCATGCGCTCTAGAATTTCATCGAGGAGCGCTTGGGAAGTGGCGAAGTTGAGACGCACGAAACCCGTACCCGCTTCGCCGAACCTCCTGCCGTCACTCAGAGCCACACGCGCCTTTTCCAGGAAAAATTCATAAGGCGACGGTTTCAGCGTCAGCGCGCGCATATCCAGCCACGCAAGATAGGTGGCTTCAGGTGGGAAATGCACGATGTCCGGCCACTGCGCGCGGCAGTAGTCGGCAAAGTGATCGCGGTTGTCACGCAGATAATTCAAGGCCTCGTCCAGCCACGGCTGCGATTGCGTCCAGGCCGCCCGCACCGCCGCCATGCTCAGGGTATTGAGACCGCCGCGCGTATGCGGCGGCATGGCTTTGAAACGACGGCGGAGCGCGTCGTTCTCGATTACAGCAAAGGCCAGACAAAGGCCCGCGATGTTGAAGGCCTTGCTCGCCGACATCAGGGTCACCGTACGCTGAGCGACCTCGGCGTCCAGGGTTGCGATGGGGATATGGGGACGATCGTCCAGCACGAGATCGGCGTGGATCTCGTCCGCTACGATCACGAGATCGTGGCGGCAGGCGATCGCGGCGAGGCGCTCGAGTTCCTCCCGGTCGAAGGCACGGCCGGTCGGGTTGTGCGGATTGCACAAGAGGATAAGCCGCGTGCTCGAATCGAGTGCTGATTCAAGGCGGTCGAAATCGATCTCGAAACGCGATTTTCCCGCTTCCAGCGGGCACAGAATTCCCCGCCGCCGAGTCAGATCAACCGCGCGAAGAAAGGGCGGATAGATCGGCGTCTGAATCACCGCGCCCTCGCCTTCAGCCGAGAGGGTCTGCAGGCACATGTAAATCCCCTGTACGACGTCGTTTAGCACCTCGACCACGACGGGATCGATCTGCCAGCCGAAGCGACTAGCGATGCGCTCAGCGAACATCTCGTGCAAGCCGGAGCGACGCTCGAGCATGGGGTATCCCAGATCAACGTTTGCGAGGCGTTCGTCAAGCGCAGCGCGGATCGGCGGCGCGATCTCGAAGTCCATGTCGGCGACCCAGGCCGGCAGGACGTCGGCTGGATAATGTTTCCACTTCTCGCCCGTGCGACGGCGCAGTTTCGATTCATTGGTGTCGGCGTGAAACATGGAGCGCGAGTGTAGTGCTTACGCCGAGGATTGGCGAGCCGACGATGTAATAATATTACATCCTAAGGCTTAGGAGACAGTCCCACCGTTGCCGTGAATAAGCAGGTTGATCATCAATCCGACGGTGATCAGCGCGAGCTGAACAATGGTGTCGCTGACCTTGAGGTTCCGGTTCAAACTCGGCATCAAATCCGCCACGGCGACGTAGATAAAGCTCGCTGCCGTGAATGCGAGCAGGTAGGGAATGAGGTCAGTGATCAAATCAACTGCGATCCACGCGACGCCGACCCCGATCACCATGGCGAGCGAAGTCAGAAGATTGAGCGCAAAAGCCCGCGTGCGTGAATAGCCGCTGTTGATCAGAATTGCGAAATCGCCGAGTTCCTGAGGAATTTCATGGGCAATCACGGCGAGAGCGGTGATGACGCCGAGGCGGAAATCGGCGACGAAAGCGGCAGTGATCAAGGCGCCGTCGAGAAAATTGTGAAACGAATCTCCGACCAAGATCAACGAACCGGCCGGCCGCTCGTCGGCGTGGTTGTGCGCGCCGCCCTCGTGCAGGTCGGCGGTGTGATGGTGATGGCGCCAGATGAGGCCTTTCTCCAACAGAAAAAAGGTCAAAATGGCGATCAGCACCGTCGCCATCAGCCCTTTGGTCTGATCGGATGCGAGCTCGAGCGCTTCGGGCAGTAAGTGCAGAAAGCCCGCGCCCAGCAGCATGCCCGTGGCGAAACTGACGAGATAATCGAGCGAGCGATCCCGCATCCGCTTGGGCAGCAACAGATAAAGTGCTGCCGCGGCCAGGCTCAGGAGGCTGCCGAGTACGCTAAAGGCGAGTATCCAGGCGAGAAGATTCATGGGGCCAGCAGGTGAGTCAGCGGTAGGGCGACAGATCGGATGTTATAGTATCACATCCGATCAACGCACCGTATGGCGCGCAGGCTGCACCGTAATCGATGCTGCCGCGTCTTGCGGGTGGGAGCATCCATGGCGCGCCGCGGTGTCATCCAGGATTTCGTCGATGAAAAACACGATCACGCAAGCTGCGTCGAGGACGCGATGCAGCGGGCCGAGGTCTTATGCGGCGAGCGCGGTGAACGTCTGACTCCCTTGCGGCGCCGCGTTCTCGAACTCGTCTGGGACAATCATCAACCGGTCAAAGCCTACGAGCTGCTGGCCATGCTGGCCGGCGAACGCAAACGGGCCGCACCGCCAACGGTTTATCGGGCGCTGGATTTTCTGCGCGATGCAGGACTCGTCCACAAGATCGAGTCCTTGAATGCGTTCATCGGCTGCGCCAAGCCCGATCGCCGCCATTGCGCGCAATTTTTGCTCTGCATTGGCTGCGGCGCGGTTGCCGAAATGGATGACCCGACGCTGACCGGGAAAATTGCCACCAATGCGAAACGCCTGGGTTTTCGCGTACACCAGGAAACCATCGAGGTCGAGGGCTATTGTGGTTCGTGCGCGGGGTGAGACGGGTCCGACAGGCTGCCAGGATTCAGACTTTCTCCACCACCCTTATCGGCGCGCCGCGGCCAATCCCAAGGAATTCCGCCGCGTTCTGCTCCGCGCGGGCGATCTCCAATACGCCGAAAGAATTAATCAGTGCAATGAGATCGCCCGGCGAGACGTCGCCGTAGGTACGGCCAAAATCGATATCGTGACCACCCGCCTTGACCACCGGTTCTTTAAACCCGTCCAGATCTTCGCGCATAACGTTGGTGATGAGATTACCGAAATGGTCGCTGGTGATGACGACCCCTACGAATTGTGCGCCGCGCCGTTCGGCGGGTTCGATGATCGAGGGGATGTAGTCCAATGTCGGCTCCCCGAGATCTTCGCGACTCAATGCGCCCGATGCGATCGCCGCTGCCAACGGTGCGAATATGTCGCGTCCGTGAAACGTTGCGCTCACGTCTTCGAGGCGACAAGCATCGATGATCGCGTCGGAAAGGTGAAAGACGTCCGCGTTCGAACGGTCGATTGCTTCAGCGAGCAGGCCGTTGTCAGGCGCGAGAAATGCGTGACCCGCGCCGAACGCGAGCAATACGTTGCGGTCGGTTCCGACACCGGGATCGATGACCGCCAGGTGCACCGTGCCGGGCGGAAAATAGTGATACGATCGCGCGATCCAAAATCCTGCTTCGGCCGGCCAGTGAACATAGGCTTCATGGGTCAAATCAACGATCGTGGCCGACGGAAAACGGCTGAGGATCACGCCTTTCATGGTGCCGACGAACGGCCCGCGGTGACCGAAATCGGTGGTAACGGTAATAACGCCGCTTGGTTCGAATGGTGTGCTCATCACGCCCCTATGTGCCCGGGTACGCGTTCGAGATGACGCGGTTCGCCGGTTACCCAAGATGATGGGACCAACGATGCATGCGCGCAAGCCTCGCAGCCCCTCCCGATCGACACGATGACGACGAACGCTGGCGAGAACGACAGCCGTAATAAGCGATACCCGGCGCCCGAGTGGGAAGCAATCGCCTGTCCGGTGTGCAGCGGCGATGATTTCGAGCGCCTGTTCGAACGCGCCGGTGAGCCCTTCGTGCGCTGCACGCGGTGTGGTCTGACCCTGATCAATCCGCGGCGCGCATTCGAGGATATCCGCGGGCGCTATGACGCCACGTACAGCAGCGCCTACGTCCGCAAGGCGGAAAAGAAGCTCAGGCGCAGCCGGCGGCGGGTCAAGCGCGTCACGCGCGAATACCGGCTTGAGGGGCGCTGGCTGGATGTGGGTTGTTCGGCGGGTTTCGTCGTCAAGGCTGCGCAAGAAGCAGGATTCGAGGCCCATGGCGTTGATATCGATACGGATGGCATCGATTACGGCAGGCAGGTGCTCGATCTCGAGCACCTGCATTGCGGAATGCTCGAAGAGCCCCGATTCCCGGATCGGCACTTCCAGGCCATTTCGGTCTATGACGTGATCGAGCATGTCCCGGATCTGAATGCCTTCGTGCGTGAACTCGAACGCATTCTGGCACCCGGCGGCGTGATCGACATCGGCACGCCCGACATCGGGCATTGGCGCGTGCCCCGTGATCTGGCGGCCTGGAACGAATTCAAGCCCTCCGAACACCTCTACTACTTCGATCGGGGGACCCTGGCGCGACTGCTGGCGAACCACGGCCTCAGCATCGACCGGATTCGCTTTGCACTCAAGCCCGGGCTCAGGGTCTGCGCGCGTCACACCGTTTGACAGGTGGCAGTACGGGCCTGCGATCAATCGTATAATTTTGAACGGCTGTTCGATTTGCAGCAAATTTAACCGTGCGCCGATGGTGCACCTGACTTCGGCGAGGCAGTAGTTGAGTTCCTATCTTTGCGGTCTGGACATCGGCGGTACGTTTACCGATTGCGTCCTGATCGACGAAAACGGCCGGCTCACGATTGCCAAGGCACCTTCGACGCCCGGCGATTTTACCGAAGGCGTGATCGAGGCGATCGAACGCGCCGCGGTCAAGCTAGGGCTAGGGATGTCCGAGTTGCTCGACAACATCAGCGTGCTCTCCCACGGCACCACCATCGGCACCAATACCGTGATCCAGCGCAAAGGCGCCAAAGTCGGCTTGCTCACGACCAAGGGCCATAACGATGTCATCCACATCATGCGCGGTTCGCGGGGCCTGGCGGGCCAGGACATCAAGCTCATCGTGCACTTCCCCGAGAGCAGCAAACCCGACCCCTTGATCCCAAAGCGCCTCATCCGCGGAATTTCCGAGCGCGTCGACTGCTTCGGCAAGGTCGTGGTCGAACTCAATGAGGACGAAGCCCGATCCGCCATCCAGTTTCTACGTGACGCCGGCTGCGAAGCGCTCGCGATCTGCTGCCTGTGGTCGTTTCTCGAACCCAAACACGAGCGGCGGATCAAGGCGCTCGCCGAAGAAATTGCGCCCGATCTCTACATCACCTGCTCGGCTGACCTCGTGCCCAAGTGGGGCGAGTACGAACGTACGACTGCGGTTGCCTTGAATGCCTATATCGGGCCAATTACCGTCGGTTATGTGACGCGGCTTGCTCGGCGGTTGAAGGATCTCGGCTACAAACCGCCGCTGCAGATCACGCAGTGCGCAGGCGGTACGATCACCGTCAGAAAATCGCAGCAAGCCCCCCTGCTGACACTCGATTCAGGACCCGTATCCGGCGTGATGGGCTCGGCTTATCTCGGCGGCATCATGGACTGCCCCAACGTCATCACGACCGATCTCGGCGGAACCTCGTTTGACGTCGGCGTCATCCACAAGGGCGAACCCGTGGTGTCCTACAAGAGCGTCGTGCATCAGTACGAATACTTTCTCCCAAAAATCGATGTGCAGACGCTCGGCACCGGCGGCGGTAGCAAGGTTTGGCTGGACAAAGCGACCCGGTCTCTGCGTGTGGGGCCAGAGAGTGCGGGTGCCGATCCCGGGCCTGTTTGCTATGGCAAAGGCGGGACGGTACCGACTACGACGGATGCCGATCTCGTCCTCGGCTACCTTGATCCTGATAACTTCGCCGGCGGAACTATGAAGCTCGACCGGGATGCTGCTTGTGCAGCCCTCGCAGACCTCGCCGAAGAACTGGCCATGAGCCTCTACGAACTGGCGAGCGGCGTCGCCACTATCGCTGAATTCCAGATGGCGGATCTCATTCGCAAGGTCACGGTGCAGAAAGGCCTCGACCCCCGCGATTTCGTCGTCTTCGCGTTCGGCGGCGCCGGCCCCGTGCACATGGGCGTCGCTGCACGCGAACTGGGCGTCGGCAAGGTGATCGTACCGCAGGGCGACACGGCCGCCGTGTGGTGCGCCTTCGGTGCCGCCTCCGCCGACATCCTGCACGTCAACGAACAAGTCAATATCATGTCTTCGCCGTTCGATCTCGAACGCGTCAACGCCATTCTCGACGAGCTGCGTGCAAGAGGCCGCAAGTACCTGCTCGACGATGGCGTCGAGGCGAACCGCCACCAATTACGCTTTTCGATCGACATGCGCCACCGCGGACAGATCAACGAAGTCGAGGTCAATCTCGATGGCGGCGTGCTCGACGAGAATGGGCTCGAAGCGCTGCGGGAGCGCTTTGTCGGCCGGTACGAACGCTTGTACGGGCGCGGCGCCTCGCTACTCGGCGCGCGCCTTGAGATCGTGACCCTGCGCTGCCGCGCATCCGCTGTCTCGCGCAAGCCGAAACTGGTCCGCGCCAGAGAACTTGTGCCGGACATTGCCGCGGATGCGAAAATCGGCCGGCGCGACATTTACTGGGCGGAATGGAAACGCATCGAGTCGACGCCCATTTTCGACGGCTACAAGCTGCGTCCGGGCAATGCGATCGAGGGTCCCTGCGTAGTCGAGACCATGACCACGTCGATGGTGGTGCATCCCGGGCAGCGCATTGCGGTCGACGCACTGGGCAACTTCGTAATCGATCCAAACTACCAACGAGAATAATTTTGAGATAGCTTCTTCAGATAATGATGACACGAATCAGCGAAATGACCGGGGTCGATTTCAACGGCATCGAGCGGCCCTATGTACCGCCCAAGACCTTGCGCATCGCCGAAAAGCTCAATCTTCACCGCGACTGGGTTGCGGACATCGATCCGGTGACCTACGAGGTCGTGCGCCACAACCTGTGGCAGATCAACGAAGAACACGGAGCCACCATCCAGCGGCTCTCGGGGTCGCCGGTGGCCATGTACGCGCTCGATCTCAACCCCTCGATACTCAACGAAGACGCCGAATTCGTCTACTTCGGGCCTTATATGCAGTACATGTCGGGCGTTACCGACACCCAGGTGAAATGGACCATGGAGTTCCGCAGCGATAATCCCGGCATATCCGAGGGTGATATGTTCATCGCCAACGACCCCTGGGTCGGTGCCGCGCACCAGCAGGACGTGATGTTGTTGTGCCCGATCTTCTGGGAGGACGAGTTATTCTGCTGGGTGACCAACTGCCTGCACCAGTACGACATCGGCGGGATCACGCCGGGCAGCTTTTGTCCGTCGGCCGAATCGGTCTATGATGAGGGCATTCTGCTGCCGCCCCTCAAGATCATAGAGAATTACGAGATCCGCAAGGACATCGAGGCGGTGTACTTGCGCGCATCGCGCAAACCCCAGCTCGTTGCGCTCGACTTTCACGCGCAGATGGCCGGTAACACCACTGCGCGCGCCCGCGTGCTCGAACTCATCAAGCGTTACGGCGCCGCAACGGTCAAAGGCGTCATGAAGCGCATCATCGAGAATTCCGAGAAAGCCTTTCTCGACAAAATGGCGCGTCTGCCGGACGGCGAATGGCATGACCGTACCTACGTAGAGGCGTGCCGACCCGGCGACCGGCGCACGCACCGTGTAATGCTGGGCCTGCGCAAGAAGGGTAACACGCTCATTTTCACGAACGACGGCTCTGCTCCACAGGACGGCGCGATGAACGCCACCTACTCCGGATGGCGCGGTTCGATCATGGTCGCAGTTAATGAATTGTTATGCTGGGATCAATATTTCGCGTGTGGCGGCGCACTGCGTCACATCGAATTCGATCCGACACCCGGCACGTTCAACTGCGCCGACTTTCCGGCTTCGGTATCGACGGCGCCGATTCAGTCGATGGAGATATCGCTTTATCCGGCCTACAACGCCATCTCGAAGATGATCTATCCCGATCCTGGACTCCGCCGCGACATCATGTGTATCGGGGGCACCAGCCAATGGCCAGCAACGCTCTTCCGCGGCATCGACCAGTGGGGCGAGCGCTACGGCTACATACTCGTCGATCCCATCGGCGGCGCTATCGGCGCTTTCTCTATCGCGGACGGCATCAACACCGGCGGCCAGGCGCGTACGCCCATCTGCCAGCTACCGAATGTCGAGCATACCGAACAGAGTTTCCCGGTGCTGTTCCTGTATCGCAAGGAACTGACGGATTCGGGCGGCGCCGGCAAGTACCGCGGCGGCCTCTCCGCAGAATCCTGTTTCATTCCGCACAATACGGACGTAATTACCCAGGACACCCTGTCGTCAGGCAATGCCACGCCGACCTCGACCGGCATGATGGGCGGCTATCCGGCGAGCACCAATGCCTACACCTTTTTGCGAAACAGTAACGTGTTCGATTGCATCGCTTCCAGGCAGATGCCCGAGGACGCCGGAAACCTCGAAGGCGAGCCGGTCACCCTGCAACTCCGTCAAGAAAAGTTCGAGCAGCACGCGAGCGACGTCTACGCCGTCCGCTGGACCGGCGGCGGCGGCTTCGGCGATCCCTTTGATCGCTCGGCCGCGGACATCGAGCAGGACCTCGAGGACTTTGCCATTACGCCCGAAGCCGCAAGCATGATTTACGGCGTGGTTCTGGACGCCGACGGCCGCGTGGACGGAAAGAAAACCGACGCCGAACGCGCGCGCATCCGCGCTGCCCGCGTTAACGGCGGCGGACAGAGCCGCATCGGGGAGACAGTATACGAGGCGAGTACAGGACTGGACGTCAAGCGTGATGGAAATGGACGGTACTGGGCGTGCGCACAATGCTCGGCGGACTTGGGGCCCCTGAGCGTGAACTACAAGAAGGCGTGTATCCGCGAGGACAGGGAAGTTTCGTCTTGCAATCCCTTGATTGGCGATCCGTCGCGCTTCATCGACGACCCGGTCGTCTTCCGCCAATTCTATTGCTGCGGCTGCGGCGCCTTGATCGACAACGAGGTCGCGGTGACCGACGACCCGGTGCTGCAGGACATCAAGCCTGGGTAGACGGTTTACCGACCTGCTGATCGTCCTTCGCGCTTTCAAGCAGGCTCAGGCTTTCAACAGTAAGGCGGTCACGGCCGTCGCGTTTCGAACGGTAAAGTGCTTCGTCGGCCCGCCGCGGTCCAGTCAATTCCAATCCCGAAGGCACGAACGGGCGTATTTACCGCGCTGCCGGTATCAGAAACCCGCTCGCAGGACGGCATTACGAACTAGAGATCCGGCCACAGACAGCTTTGTTAAAAAATGTCATAAAATCGCAATACCGCGAAGCTGAATCACAAGCAACAAGCACAAAGCCAGGGATACCAGCGGAATGAATATCAAACCACCCACATTAGATGACCTCGATCTACTCGCCCAGCAATACGGACTCGAACTCTCCATCGACGATCTCGAATCGTTCCAAGGACTGATGGCGGGACCGATCGCCTCTTACGAACGCATCGATCAGTTGACCGAGCCCAAACCGGCGGTCAAATACGCGAGAGCCGGGGGCTATCGCCCGGAGCCGGGCGACAACCCGCTAAATGCCTGGTACCAGAAGTGCTCGATCAAAGGGGCACGCGGCGGCAAGCTGAAAGGCAAGATCATCGTGATCAAGGACAACATCTGTGTGGCCGGGGTGCCGATGATGAACGGTGCCTCGGTGCTCGAGGGCTACGTGCCCGACATCGACGCCACGGTCGTCACCCGGATCCTCGACGCCGGCGGCGAGATCGCGGGCAAGGCCGTGTGCGAGAACTTATGTTTTTCGGGCGGCAGTCACACTTGCGACACCGAGTCCGTGAAGAATCCGCATAAGCACGAGCACACGACGGGCGGATCCTCCAGCGGCTGCGGCGCGCTCGTCGCCGCCGGCGAAGTCGACATGGCGATCGGTGGCGATCAGGGCGGCTCGGTTAGAATTCCGGGCAGTTGGTGCGGACTAGTCGGGCTCAAACCGACCTACGGGCTGGTACCCTACACGGGTGCCTTCCCCATCGAACTGACACTCGACCACCTCGGGCCGATGACGCGCTCGGTTGCGGACTGCGCGCTGCTGCTCGAAGTCGTCGCCGGATCGGACGGCATGGATCCGAGGCAGCGGAACGTGAAGGTCGATCGCTACGGCAAGGCGTTGACGGGGGACGTTTCCGATCTGAAAATCGGCGTCGTCAAAGAGGGTTTCGGGTGGGAAGGACTTTCAGAGGACGACGTCGATACCAAGGTGAGAGAAGCGTCACAGCTTTTCAAGGAGCTCGGTGCTAGGGTTGACGACGTTTCGATACCACTCCACCGGGACGGCCTCCATATCTGGAATGGCATCGCGATCGAAGGCGCGGCCCAAGTCATGATCAAGGGCAACAGCATGGGTACCAACTGGGAGGGCTACTACAACACAGGTCTCCTCGACGCGTTCGCCAGGGGACGCCTCACGCGCGCGAACGATTTATCGGAAACGACCAAGCTCGTCATGCTGATGGCCCAGCACATGGAAGACAACTATCATGGCCGCTATTACGCGAAGGCGCAGAATCTGTCCAGGAAACTGCGCGATGAGTACGACGCGAGGCTACGGGAATACGATCTTCTGATCATGCCGACCCTGCCGCTCAAAGCCACCAAAATTCCGGCCGCGGACTGCGCCCGCGAGGAAACCGTCGCGCGGGCGCTCGAGATGATCAATAACACCTGTCCGTTCGACGTCACCGGGCATCCGTCGATGACCGTGCCCTGCGCCATGTCGGACGGCCTGCCAATCGGCATGATGTTGACGGGACGGCATTTCGACGAAAGTACGATCCTCCGGGCGGCCCACGCCTTCGAACAGGCGAACAAGTGAACGAATCCGAAACGGAGCAAGACCATGAGCGCAGGGCATGAGCATCACAGCCGACCGCTAAGCGACCCAGAGCTCCGGATCAAGGCGCTGGAGCAAGTGCTGACCGAGAAAGGCTTGATCGATCCCGCTGCGGTTGACCTACTGATCGAAACCTACGAAGAAAAGGTCGGCTCGCATAACGGCGCCAAGGTGGTGGCGAGAGCCTGGACCGATCGCGAATACAAACAGCGCCTGCTCGAAGACGGCACCACTGCGATCGCCGAACTCGGATTCTCGGGAATCCAGGGGGAAGACATGGTGGTAGTGGAAAATACGGCGACGGTCCACAACATGCTCGTGTGCACCCTGTGCTCTTGCTACCCGTGGCCCACGCTGGGCCTGCCGCCGGTGTGGTACAAGTCTGCACCGTATCGCGCGCGCGCGATCAGCGAACCGCGCTCGGTTCTGAAGGAATTCGGCGTCGAGATCAGCGACGACACCGAAATCAGGGTCTGGGACAGCACCGCCGAACTCCGCTACATGGTTCTGCCGGAACGCCCGCAAGGCACCGAGCACATGAGTGAAAAGGAATTGGCCGAAATGATCACCCGTGATTCCATGATCGGTGTCGCCAAGATCGCGCCTCCGGAAAAATAGGGGCTTGACCTGTGAACGGCATTCACGACCTCGGCGGCATGCATGGTTTCGGGCCGGTCGAGCCCGAAAAAGACGAACCGGTATTTCACGCTGATTGGGAAAAACGCATGCTCGGGATGTTCGTGCCGACGTTTGCACTGGGTTTTTACACCATCGACGAGTTTCGCCATACGATCGAACGCATGGGTCCGCAACAATACCTGGCAACTTCGTACTACGAGCACTGGCTCCATGCCCTGGAAACGCTGGCGTTGGACAAGGGCGTAATCACCGAGGAAGAAATGCATACTGGACATGCCGCGGCCGGTGCAGCCAAGTCCGAACCAGCATTAAAGGCCGAAGACGTACCCAAGGTCGTTGCTGCCGGCGCGAGCGCGCGGGTCGACGCCGACGTCAAGCCTAAGTTCAAGGAAGGTGACATGGTCGTCGTCAGGAACATTAACCCGCCGACGCATACGCGCATGCCGCGCTATGTGCGCGACAAGCTCGGCTGCATCGACCGCGACCACGGCGTCTTCGTGTTTCCCGATTCGAGCGCCCACGGTAAAGGCGAGAAACCCCAGCACTGCTACAGCGTGTACTTCAGCGCGCAGGAGCTATGGGGGTCCAAGGTCTCGCGTAACGATTCCGTCTACGTCGACCTGTGGGACGATTACCTGGTGCCCGCCTGATCTAAGGAACCTCTGAAAAAGTCATGGCACATCTGCCTTGCCCATGAAATCGCAGAGCCTTACGTTACGAACCTTGCCAATAGTCCCCGCTATTGCCTGCGATTCGTGCCTTGAGCTGCACTGTTCATGAACAATTCAGACGCACCATGACTAATTTAGAGATTCCCTAAGCCCGTGACGAATCCATTCGCCATTGCGCCCGTCGACGAAATTCCGCTCGTACCGACCGACGCGAACGATGAAATCGTGTTTAAAACACCGTGGGAAGCGAAAGCCTTCGCGCTGGTCATCCACCTGCATCAGCGCGGCCATTTCACCTGGCCGGAATGGACCGTGCAGCTAGGTGAGGAAATCGCAACGGCCGGTGTGGAGGTACCTGGCAGCGGCTATTACCTGCTGTGGTTAGCCGCGGCGGAAAAGCTAGTGGCGGCCAAGGCAATCTGCGGGGCAAGCGACCTCGCCGATCGAAAGGCGACTCTGGAAGCGGATCAGGGCGGTCCTGCCGGTTAAACCCGCCGTCCTAGTAGATTCTTCCTAAGTCCGACCGGCTGCTAGTCAGACGCGGCCGAAAATCCTACCGTATTTGCCCGCACGCCAAGGCAATCGCGGTCGATTGACCAGCATCAATCCGGCAGTGACCATAAGCCCGCCCACCAACGTCGCGAAGCCCGCCTCTTCACCGAGCAAGACCACCGCCCACACGACTCC
The DNA here is from genome assembly GCA_036339995.1 of Pseudomonadota bacterium. Taxonomy (GTDB): domain Bacteria; phylum Pseudomonadota; class Gammaproteobacteria; genus JAYYZW01. The sequence goes on along the minus strand of JAYYZW010000006.1, from coordinate 10,688 downwards.
CCATACGGGCACCAGGTTTATGTAGACACTGGTGCCGATCGGTCCAATGGATGCGATGGCCTCGGAAAACCAGAGGAACCCGACCGCTGAACCGACGAAGCCCATGAAGAAAAGCATCGCGATGGCTGGGCCATCCGTATATACCGCGAGTGTTACTTCGGGTTGTCGAAACAGGAACGGGAACAGCAATAAAGTACCGATGGTCGTTACGTAAGTCGTGACCAATAGCGGTGAGTACTCCTCGAGTAAGACCCGCACGACGACGGAGTAAATCGCCCACATGAGTGCACTCACGAAAACGATACTCTCACCGATACCGGCGCCGATCTCCAGAATCATGGTGAGTTTGCCGTCAGTCAGGACGAATGCAGTCCCGAAAAAAGCGATGACTATGCCGCAACTCGCGATCCAATCGGGTGTTCTTCGATAAAATATGAAATCTAGTACGGCCACTTGTACCGCGATCAGCGCGAGCACGATGGAACCGTTTGTGGCCGTGGTGTACTCGAGGCCTTTGAACAACAGCACGTTGTGCAGAAAGATGCCCGTGGCGCCGAGCAAGCTTAGCCGCAACCAAGCGCTCGCCGGCAGGGCCACGAACTGTCGGCGCAGGTGGGTAAACCACAGCAGAAACACGGCGGCGACGAAGAAGCGTCCGAAAACAGTGACGAAGGGCGCTTCGAACTCGGCCAGGACACGGCCGATCGTCGGCGTCACGCCCCAGAACACGCAGGCGATCAAGAGTTTAAGGTGAATCGACACGGGCGGGTATGTTCATATCAGGGAACCTCTGAATAAGTCATGGCACATCTCCCCGATGCATTGCGACCTCGGCTCATCGGATCGCGGGTCCGCCGCTCACCGTGTGTTCAACATCCCGACAGGGAAATGGTACCCTCGCGTACTTCCTATTACGAGACGGAGAGGAGCACGGTGGGAAACCGATTGCTCAGCGACGACGAACTCAATGCCTTGTCCATGTCGGAGGCGGACCGTGTTGCGGCCGCATTCCGGTCGAACGTATCGAGGATCCATGGTCGCTGATCCAATGCCCGAAGGCGAAGTCGGATCAGTGTAAAGCGTATCGCCTTGCTCGAACTTGGGAAATCCAAAACCCGATTCGGCGTTTGCCTGTTACCGACCGATCTGACTTTACCGCCCGTCGATCTGGCTCGGGCGGTGGAGGCGCGCGATCTGGACATGCTGTTCTTCGCTGAGAACAGCCATGTCCCCGTCCAGCACAGCAAGAACGCTTATCACCGGCCCGAAATCGTCGAGCCGTTTGCGCGCATGCACGATTCCATCACCGCACTTGCGGCCGCCGCTGCCGTGACTAAACGGATTCTGCTCGGCACGGGTGTATGCCTGTTGACCGAGCGCGACCCTATCACGACCGCGAAGTCGATCGCATCGCTCGATCACATCTCCGGCGGCCGCGTCATCTTCGGTATTGCCGGCGGCTGGATCAAGGAAGCGATCGAACATCATGGATCGTCTTTCAAGCACCGCTGGCGCATCGTGCGCGAGCGTGCGCTCGCGATACAAACCTTGTGGCGCGAAGACCCGGCGGAGTATCACGGCGAATACGTAGATTTTGGCCCGGTCTGGTCCTACCCCAAACCCTTACAACCCGGCGGTCCGCCGATGTACATCGGATCGAATTCCAACAGGGTTCCCGCGCGCGTAGCGGAATATGCTGACGGCTGGATGCCGATCTACGGGCGCTATGAGGGTGACCCGCTAGCGGACCTTCGCAAAGCCTGCGAGGAAGGCGATCGCGATTACAAAACCATGACGACCTTGCTGTTCGATGCGCCTCTGGACGAAGCGATCATCGCCGATTTCGTCGAGCGGGGCTGTGGCGGCTTCGTATTCTTCGTACCACCCGAACGCTACGGAGAAGTGCCACAGGTTCTGAACGAGATCGCCGCCCTGCGGGATCGAGTCGCCTGCTGTTAGCCGGCATTACAGCACCCGAAATTCATGTTCCCCGCGCCGCGCGCAGCCAGGCCTCCAGGCCAGATGCGCCTTCGGGCGCCCACCAGCGCATCCGATCCCAGGTCATACAAATCATGACGGGATGTTCACGAAACATTGGGGTCGTTTGGTATTGCGGATACTTCAGCCGCAGCGCCACGACCGCCGCGTCCCATTCATCGTGGCGGCCCTCGGCGATCGCCGCGTTTGCATTGAGGCGGATCCACCAGAGTCGGTTCCACTGCTCGTCGTAATAATCGACCACCAGCGCGACCGTGGGGTTGCGTTCGATATGCGCGATGCGCGCCGGGCGCCCATGCTTCTTCGGTTTGCCGTCGATTGGCGAAAAAAGCGTGCGTCCCACACGCGCGAACACGACCGGCATGGCTTCGGGACGGCCTTCGCCGTCGATTACCGCGAGACGCGCCACGGGCATGCAGTCGAGCACACGATGGAGCAGGTCGTCCGTAAGTGGTTCCAAGCTGCCTTTCCCGTTAAACGAATCGATGAGCGTCAGCCTGCTTCGAACCCGCCCGAAAAAGTGCCGCTCGCCCGTTTACCCCTACGCGGTCCGGCATCGTCAGGGAGTGCCAGCGTGACCTTGCGCAAGACCTCGAGGTAACCGCGCTCTGTTTCGATCCGTTCGCCGTCACCGTTTTCGAACAGGAACCGCCGCAGCAAGGGAAGCCGGTAACACGGGACCCACATGATGAGATGGTGCTCGAGGTGGTAGTTGACCCAATAAGGTGCTATGAAAGCGCGCTCCAACGGATTGGCCAGGGTCGTCCGCGCATTACCGAAATGATCGTCGGCCTCCCTGACCACCGCGTGTTCGGCGATATTGCGTACGCGCAGCACCAGTTGTTGCCAGGTTAAAAGCGGTACAAGCCAGAGCGCGAAATAAACCCATGCGCGACCGCTGGCGGCCGCGAGAGCCAGCAGGACCAGGTTGCTCGCGGTTTGCGGCCCGAGGGCGCGCCAGTAATGTCTGAGCCTCCGTCGAATCGTCGATCCCCATTCCCCGAGGGCGTAGGTGATCTGCGCCTTGCGCTGCGCATACCCGGTCTGCCCGGTGATGTCGCGCCACAGTTTTCGACGCAGACTTACACGAGTGACGGGGTAATGGCCGGTTAATACGATATCCGGGTCATTGGCTTGCAGGGTACGTGCATGATGTTTGAGGTGGTAGCGCCGGTAAATGCCGGTGTCGGCAAGCGTCGGCCAGGCGCATAGGCATTGAGCGATCCAACGGTTCAGCACGGGCGTGCGAAACAACGCGTTATGCGCTGCATCGTGCATCAGGATGAGCAATCCCAGTTGTCGGCTGCCTATGACTAGAACGGCCAGAACATAGGTCAAAACGTTAGGATAGATGATGAACAACGCGGACGCGCCGGCGATCACGCTCCAGGCATGTGTGACGAGATAGCATCCCTGGAGATCGGAACGCATACGGACCCGACCGAGCTGGTCCTCAGTGAGCAGGGTCGTTGCGGCCGGCACTTTACGCATCGCTTGAATACCGAATTCGGTTCCCGACAGTTTAGACAGACCGAGACTCGGCGGCCAACCGTGAAGCAGCGCCGCCGCGCAATGAACAAACCGGCCACCCGCGAAGGGTCGGGATCTCGATCGCCTGACAAATGAATACTATCAGCCGGTAGGAAATATGTACGGCTGCTGATAGCTTTTCAGGAAATTCAGCAGAATTATTCGTCTAAATTATTTTTGGGTAGAAAACTACCTTACAATCGGTAGTGATGATCGACACGAAACAACGGATCCTGGACAGCGCCATGCGCCTCGTGCAGTCGCACTCGTACGCCGGCTTCAGCTTCCAGGACATAGCCGACGAGGTCGGCATCCGCAAGGCCAGTATTTATTCCCACTTTCGTTCGAAAGAGGAGCTGGCGGAACGGGTACTCGAGGAAGCGCGGTACTTTTTCGAGAGCGAAATCTCGCCATTGGCCGAAGAACGCGTCGAGGTTCAACTCGACAGCTACTTGGGTTTGTTCAGGCGCGTCTTCTCGGGCGGCGAGCGCATGTGTCCCGGCGGTTCCTTCGCCGCGGTCTGGTCCTCCATATCGCCCAGCCTGCAGGCGGCCGTACAGGACTTCACCGAATTTCACCTCACCCTCATCGAAGGGATCTTGAGACGCGGCCGTGACCTAGGAAGCTTCAAGGCGAATGGCCAGACGCCTGGTCAACAGGCACTGTTGATCCTGTCGAATATCGAGGGGGCGGTGCTGATGGCGAGGATCACTGGAAAGAGCCGGGTACTCGACACCGCGATCGATCAAATCAAAGCGCAAGTCCTGGCGTGACAAGTGCCCTGGCCGAACGTAATACCGTGGCCTCGTCTCCATTCAGCCGTTCGGTTGATCCGGACATCGCAAGAAGGCAACAATAGCGCGAATAATAAATCCACAAATCGTCTTTCCTGAACGCCAATGCTTAAACAATTCCGTAATCTGGGAGCGGGTCTCTCGTCCATCACGGAACGCTGGGTGCCCGATGCATGGGTGTTCTGCATGATGCTGACGGCCATCGCAATCGTGCTTTGTATTTTCGGCGCGGGCGCGACGGTCGAGGAAACCGTGCTGGCCTGGGGTCAGGGGGTATGGAAGCTGCTGGGCCTCGCCATGCAGTTCACCATAGCGATGGTGGCAGCCTATGCATGCGTTGCATCGCGCCCGACCCATCGTTTTTTCCTCTGGTTGGCGTCGCTGCCGAATCCGTCCAAGCCCGTGCAGGCCATTTTTCTCATTGGCCTCGTATCCCTGATTACCGGCTATCTGAACTGGGCTCTCTGCCTGATCTCCTGCGCGCTGTTGACGCCATTTATTCTCAAGAAGAATCCAAACGTCGACATTCGCCTGTTGATCTGCTCCGCCTATATCGGCATTGGGACGGTCTGGCACGGTGGCCTGTCGGGATCGGCGCCGCTTATTCTCGCGACACCGGGCAATCCGCTGCTCGATTCCTCGAGCGGTGCAGCGGTCGTCGATCGCCTATACCCGGTAACGGAAACCCTTTACAACACGTTTAATATTGGTTTCATTGTCATCCTGGGCTCAATTGCGCTCGCCACGGTCTGCCTGCTGCACCCGAAAACCGGCGCCCGCACGATTACCCCGGAGCAGGCCGAAGCCCTCATGCCGAAGCCGCCCGTCCTCGACGAAAAGGCAAACACCCCCGCGCAGCACATGGACCAGTTCCGCGGCTGGATTATTTTGGCGATCATCCTGCTCGCCTACCCGCTCGGTCATTCGATCGTCACTAGGGGTTTCGGCAACAGCTGGACTATCAATGCCTATAACGTGAGTTTCCTGGTCCTGGCGCTGGCATTGCACGGCCGTGCGCCCTCGTTTCTGCGGGCCTGCCGCAACGGCGTCGATACCGCCTGGGGCATCATCGTGCAGTTTCCTTTCTACGCGGGGATTTTCGGATTGTTGCAGTTCACAGGGCTCGGCCGCTGGCTGGGCGATCTGTTTGCCAGTCTTGCGACAACCGCCAGCTATCCGTGGGTGGTCTACGTGTACTCGGGCTTCATGAACATGTTCGTACCGTCGGCAGGTTCGAAGTGGCTGATCGAAGCACCATTTCTCATCCCGGCCGGCGAACAACTCGACGTCTCCGTCGTCACCGTGCTGCTGGCCTATGCCTATGGCGACTCCATTACGAACCTGATACAGCCTTTCTTCGCGATTCCGATCCTGGCCGTAACACGTATGCGTTTCGGCGACGTGGTCGGCTACACCGTCATGGTCGCAGGCGTCTGCTTTGTCGTAGGTTCGGCCGCCATGATTCTCATCCCGGCGCAACTATAAGCCGATTTCCCGTGAGGACCTGGCGCTCCGTCACGGATGAACGTCGCGACGCCCGTGCAAGTCTTTTAGTTTCTGCTGTTGTTCCTGCGTAAGTATCGACTTAAACGCGAATCGCTTGCGCGCGTGGATGATGGTCAATTCCGTCATGGACGCGTTCTTTTTCGTCGCTAGCGATCGAACCGCCGCCTGGTCGAAAACTGCGGCATCCATTAGTTGCCGCATTTCCTTGCGCACTGCAATCATTTGCTGGACATGCGGCCGAGCCTCTTCGCGGCCTTCGTCCATAATGCGTTCGAAGTCGGTGCGCTGCGCGTCGGTCAACTCAAGTTCGCTCGCCATATGCTCCATGCGGAATAATCCGCCGTCGAACCCACCCTTCATGTATCCGTCGCGCGCGACGGCCGGCGATGCTGATAAGGCAAAAAAGATCAATGAAACGACGGTTCCGGTTGAAATCGATTTTAAAGACGTCATACGTTTCTCCTCGCTTGATTCTCAGGCGGCTGAATTTCGTGGAGAACCCGGTTCCCCGATCCAGTGTTTGTTTTCCTGACGGTAATTTTCGTCTTCAATTTGGGAACGATTATGGAGACAGCATGAACGCCGGCGGAAAATTCGGGTATTCGAGAAAACGCCGGCGATACGTTGAAAATGTGGAGAAAGTGTGCGGGACTGCGATAGATCATGGATATTACTTGATCGCAGCACCCTGTCTACCGCACCATCTCCCGACGTTTTGGAGCGGGGTCGCGTCGCGTGCAAATCAAGCTGTTTCACAAGCTCCTCGGTGCCTTCATCGTCGCAAGCCTCGCGAGCATCGTGCTGTTTGCCTCCATCGCACACTAGACCATGGGCAGAAGTTTTCTTCAATACATTAACGATACGCGTGAGCAGCGCCTGGAAACATTCGCTAGTTCATTGTCGCAATGGTATTTAAACGAAGGGGGCTGGGATCGCATACGCGATGATCGACGCGCCTGGCACCAGCTCATGTTCGACATCGCGCGACAACAACGCGCGGATCACGCCGAGCTGGGCGGGCCGCCGCCGCGCGGTCATGACGAACGCCACCCGCCGCCGCCCCACCGGCGGTACACGCGCCCGACCCTGTACGATGCCGACAAGAACTATTGGACTTGATCTATGGCGATTTTCGCGACGTATCGGATCGTACCATTGACAGCCATATCAAGAATCTGCGCCGCAAGCTCGAATCCGCGCTTCCCAAGCAGCAGGTAATCCATTCGGTGTATGGCGTCGGCTACAAACTCGAAATCGACTAAATTTGTTGGGTGAGCACAGAACGCGGTGGAACATCGTGTTCCCGCAGACTTCGGTACTTCCCATCGGGGGCCGAAATCACGACAATAACGGCGCCTAATTCAACGTGGAATCGAATTCATGCTCGTCGTCATCTCGCCAGCCAAGAAACTCGATTACGAATCGCCGACCCGCATTCGAAAACACTCCAGGCCCGATTTCGTTGCCGAATCGGAGAAGCTAATTAGAAACCTGCGTAAATTCAGCGCAACGGACCTGAAAAACCTGATGGGCATCAACGACAAGATCGCGGAGACCAACCGTGCGCGTTACAAATCGTGGTCCCGCGACTTCCCACCGGAAAATTCGCGTCAGGCGATCCTGGCTTTCATGGGCGACGTATACCGAGGCCTCGATGCACGGTCACTGGATAGCCGCGATCTGAATTATGCACAATCTCACTTGCGTATCCTCTCCGGCCTGTACGGTGTGTTGCGCCCGCTCGACCTGATACAGCCCTACCGGCTGGAGATGGGCACGCAGCTCACTACTTCGCGAGGACCTGATTTATACCGTTTTTGGGGAAGCCGACTCGCTGAATCCCTCAACGAACAGGCACACTCGGTTCGTACGCGCTACCTCGTGAATCTTGCTTCGATTGAGTATTTCGACTCCGTCGGCGGCGACGCTCTAGATCTCGACGTCATCACGCCAGTGTTCAAAGAACGACTGCGCGGTCAGTACAGGGTTCTGGGCTTTATCGCGAAAAAATCCCGCGGAATGATGGCTCGATACATCATTCGGAACCGGATCAAAAATCCGGAAGACCTGCGTGCGTTTGACGCCGGGGGCTACGCATTCAACGAGGGGATGTCGTCCGGCGGTAAATTCGTATTCACGCGGGATAAACCGTAAATTGCTCACCCCTTCGGTTGGAGATTTCGATGCGCAACCTTATAAGCCTTGCCTTCCTATTGTTGACCTGCGGCGCGCATGCCGCGAATGAGGGGCTGGTAGACACGACGAGTACCGTCATCCTGGAAACCAGCAAGGGCGAGATTACGCTCGAGCTCTACGTTGCCGAGGCGCCGGTCACAACCGCCAATTTCCTCGAATATGTCAAAGCGGGGTTTTACGATGGAACGATATTTCACCGTGTCATTCAAAATTTCGTCGTTCAGGGCGGCGGGCTTATGCCGAATATGCAGCGCAAAGAGACGCGGGCTCCAATCGTCAACGAAGCCGATAATGGTCTGCTCAACGAACGCGGTTCGGTGGCCATGGCACGCACACAGGACCCGCACAGTGCGAGTTCACAGTTTTTTATAAACCTTGCAAACAACGAGTTCCTGAATCATCAGTCAAAAACGATGCGCGGATGGGGTTACACGATATTTGCCCGCGTTGTCGAAGGCATGGACGTCGTCGATAAAATAGCCGCAAGTGCGACTGGATTCGACGGTGGCATGGGTGATGTTCCCATGGAGCCGATCGTGATCGAGTCGGCGCGCGTGGCAAGGCCCGTCGAATAATTATTGAAAACGCTTCTCGTTACTGTAAAAAAGGGGTGCGCACAGCCGTGCCCGCGCTCTTTGACGAGATGAACCGATGTTTCTGATCAGCTTTGATGCCGTCGCCCTGGAATTTGGCGACCAGGTGATTTTCCGCCAGGCGAATTTCACCTTGGAAGCGGGAGAGCGCGTCTGCCTGATCGGACGCAACGGCGCGGGTAAAACGACGATGTTGCGGCTCGTCACGGGTGAAATAGAACCCGACAGCGGCGAGGTGAGACGCCGCGGGAACATCCACATCACCCAGTTGCAACAGACACTCCCGCACGATCACGCGCGCTCGGTTCGTGAACATGTTGCGGCGGGCCTCGAACGTCACCGTAATCTGATCGATCGATTCAAGGAGAGGACGGCGAGTGATCTGGACGACGCCGGATTACGCGAAGTCGAAGAACTGCAGCGGCGGATAGAGGCACACGGCGGTTGGGATATCGACACGCGGATTGATACGATCATCACCAACCTGAACCTGCCGGCGGAAAGCTTGCTCGGCGAACTGTCAGGCGGGTGGCGGCGCCGCGTCGGCCTTGCGCGGGCACTGGTAAGTAATCCTGACGTGTTGTTGCTGGATGAACCGACCAATCATCTCGACCTCGACGCGATCCAATGGCTCGAGAACCGCGTGCGCAACTTCGAGGGCGCGGTGCTATTCATTACCCACGACCGTGCTTTTCTGCAGGGTCTCGCCACGCGCATCGTAGATATCGACCGTGGGCAACTCAAAAGCTGGCCCGGGGATTATCAGCGCTACCTCAGACTCAAGGAGAAAACGCTTGATCTAGAGGGCCGGCAGAACGCCCAGTTCGACAAAAAGCTTGCCGAAGAGGAAGCCTGGATCCGCCAGGGCATCAAGGCGCGGCGCACCCGCAACGAAGGACGCGTTCGCGCGCTTACGCAGATGCGCGAGGCGCAGGCCGCCCGCCTCAAACCAGAGGGCAAGGCCCGCATTCCGGTGCAGGACGCTGAACAGTCCGGCCGTCGCGTAATTCAGGCCAAGAATGTCTCATACACTTATGGTTTAGCACCTTTGATTGCCGGCTTTTCGATCAAGATCATGCGCGGCGACCGCATCGGCCTGATCGGCAATAACGGTGTCGGTAAAAGCACTCTGCTGCGTCTGCTGCTCGGGGAGTTGGCGCCTCAGACCGGTACGATCAAGATGGGGGAAAATCTGGAGACCGGTTATTTCGATCAACTTCGTCGCGAGCTTGATCCGAAAAAGACCGTCGCCGAGATCGTCGGGGACGGGCGCGAATACATTACGATCAACGGCAAAGAGCGCCACGTCGTCGGGTACTTACGCGGCTTTTTGTTCACCGCCAAACGCGCTATGACGCCAGTCGGATTCCTTTCAGGCGGCGAGTGCAACCGTGTCATTCTGGCAAGCCTTTTTACGAGACCGACGAACCTGCTCATTCTCGATGAGCCGACCAACGACCTCGACGTGGAAACGCTTGAGGTTTTGGAAGCCCAGCTCGCGGAGTACGAGGGCACGATCATTATCGTCAGTCACGACCGCGCGTTTCTGGACAATATCGTCACGAGTACACTGGTATTCGAATCTTCCGGCAGCTTGATCCGATATGCCGGCGGATATTCGGATTGGCTGCGGCAAGGCCGCCCGCTTGCGACTACCGATGTCCCCGCCGCAGTCTCTAAAAGGTCCCAAAATACGGTACCCCGTCAATCCGGCCGGCCTGATCGCCGGGCGACGAAACTCAGTTACAAACTGCGGATGGAACTCAACGGCCTGCCGGATCGAATCGAATCGATCGAACGTGAAATAAGTAATCTGGAAGCTGAGGCCGCCGCGCCCGAATTCTATGCGCAGGAATACGACGCCGTTTCCCCGGTGCTCGAAGCGATCGGGCAACGGCGCCGCGAACTCGAAAAAGCAGTGGCGCGCTGGGGTGAGCTACAGGACTTGCACGAAAAGCTACTGCAAGGTTAGCCGCAGAGGGGTCAGGTGCCGAGCCTTCGCAGTGATGCCCTGGTCAGGAACTGGTCGTAGACCTCGAGGCCGCGGTTGACGAACATTTCCCATCCACCC
>JAYYZW010000005.1:0-13590 GCA_036339995.1 Pseudomonadota bacterium | reverse complement strand
CACAATTTTCGAATCCGGGGCAATCCTCGTCTATCTCGCGGAGAAAACCGGCCGGTTGATGCCGCAGGACACCAAGGGCCGGTTTTGCGTCCTGCAGTGGTTGATGTTTCAAATGGGCGGTGTCGGCCCGATGCAGGGACAGGCCGTGGTCTTTGAACGCTATTTCGACGAGGACCTGCCCGCCGCGCGCAGCCGTTACCGTAACGAGACGCGGCGCCTGTACGAGGTGCTGAATTCAAGCCTCACTGAGCGCGAATATCTGGCCGGCGAATACAGCATCGCCGACATCGCCAACTGGGCCTGGGTCAAGGCGCACCGCTGGGCGCGCGTTCCGATCGAGGGCCTCGAGCATCTCGAACAATGGGTCGATAGGCTGGCCGCCCGGCCGGCCTGCCAGCGCGGCATCGAGATACCGCCGCCCGCGGGCAGCGCCGAAAAACAGACGCGCATAGGCGGGAGCATGACGACGCGCTGAGTGCGCCGCTCAAAAGCTTGCTTCGGTGCCAAAAAGCCCGCTGTCAGTATCTAGCGCGTCAGAGATCCTATGGGAAAGTGGACATCCGCCGGTCAAGTTGTCTTTAAATCTTCGACTTTAGACGCCTAGACATCTAGATTACTCGGATGCCAAATTTCACGAAGAATTCTCCAGGCCATGCCCGCGACGCCATTATCAAAGTACTGGATGAAGCTCATGTTCCCCTGAGCGTTGCAAAGATAGTGGCAAGCGTTCAAAAGCAGATTGGCGAAACACCCGCGTCGTCTATCCGATCGTATCTAAGGCTTAACACACCCGGGCTCTTCGTTCGGGAAGCGCGAGGCGCGAGGCGTGTACCGCGCATGCATTAGACCACCGAACCCACAGTATAAATTCTTTACTCAAATCGACTCGCGGGAAGAAAAATTCTCCTTTCAAAAATCCGTATTGCGTCACGATGCTTGTTTCACGTGGATCGCGCGGCAATCACACAATTCGATACACGCGGTTGTGACTGATCCCCCTATGGGCTGCATGAATATACCGAAGAACAGCAACGCAAATTGCGCGTTGGGAAAGGCGGAGTTTGGCGGATCCCGCCCTCATTTGATGGTCACTAGCGATCGTCGCTTCCCCGATTTACGACGCTGAATCAGAATCAGCTCGACGAGATCAGGGATTTTTTCCTCGTATGGGCGAAAACGCTTCTGCCGGTGTTGGTGCCTGGCGCTAACGTTGTGGTGGCTTCAAACCCACTTGTGTCTCACATTGTTGCAATTGCCTTATCCACAGCAGGATTGGGGCGCAGAGGTGAAATCATACGGCTATCGATGACCATGCGAGGCGGCGACAGGCCTAAGGGAGCACACGATGAGTTCCGTGACATAAGCGTCATGCCGCGATCAATGTGGGAACCTTGGCTATTGTTCAGAAAGCCCATAGAAGGCCGGGTTCAGGACAACTTACGAAAGTGGAAAACCGGAGGGTTCCGTCGCCCCGAGCTTGATAAGCCTTTCGGGGATGTAATTGCGTCAGGTCCAACTCGGCGCGCGGAGCGAGAACTAGCACCGCATCCCCGCCTGAAACCCCAGTCATTTCTTCGACAATTAGTGAGCGGCGTGCTGCCGCTTGGCAAAGGTGTGATCCTCGATCCGTTTGCCGGGGCAGAATCCACGCTCGCAGCAGGAAATGCGATGTCGTACCAAAGTATCGGTATAGAGAAAGACCGGGATTACTTTTGATGGCCACTGGTTCAATTCCGAAGCTAACGAATTACCGAGCGGATGGGCCTTCTAAGCTTTGATCCCGAAGTTCAATTCCGTTGACAGGCCTTGCACGGCTCTGGAAGCTTGGCCTGCCGCCGGACAAAATGCTGTACGGCGAGGAGATCGTTGTCCTTGAAGTCCTTGAACCGGGGCATACCCATCGAGCGCCGGCTGCCGTCGAGCACGACCCGCTTGATCGCATCCATCGAAAGCATGACCGCAGAAGCCCGCAGATCGGGGGCCTGTCCCGCCGAAGCCGCGCCGGCGCCGTGGCACATCATGCACCAGTCCGTGTAGATCTCCCCACCGGTGCTTGCCAGGGTGTCATCGACCTTGAAATCCGGTGCGGCGAGCGGTTGCGGATAGAACGGGGGAGGGAATTGCGGTAGTTTTACTTTCCCGCCGAGTGCAAACGTCACGAGGTGCCGGGGATGGGCGCGGTAGGCCCAACCGTGCTGGGCGCCGGCGAACCCGGCGGTCGCCGCGCCGGCGCCCCCCCAGCCGACGAGTATCGATACGTACTGCTTGCCATCGATCGAATAAGTGATCGGGGGCGCCGATATGCCGTTGCCCAAGTCGGTACGCCACAGTACTTCGCCGTTATCCGCGCGGTAGGCGTAAAAAGTACCGTCAGCCCGGCCCTGAAACACGAGATTACCCGCTGTCGTTACCGTCCCCGGATTCCATACCCCGGGCAGCGGTACTTCCCACACGGTCTCTTGGCGCAGCGGATCCCAGGCCCGCAGGGCGCCCGTACCGGCGTCGTCCGGCACGAATTGATCGCCGAAGGCAATGGCCGGATCGAAGTTCCAGAAAGGCGACTCCCAGGCCTTGATCTCAATGTGCTTGTCGGAAAACAAGCCCGGCATCTCGATGATGGGTAGGTAAACGAGCCCGCTTTGCGGGTTGTAAGACATCGCGTGCCAGTTGTGTGCGCCGAAGGCGCTCGGCCAGACCAGTTCCTCGCCGTCTTCGTAGCGCGCGCCGGCGCGTTCGATTGGCCGGCCGGTCTTCATGTCGACTTCACTGGCCCAGTCGACCTTGGCGTATTTCTCGGCCGACAACAGCTTGCCGTTCGAGCGGTTGATGATGTAGAAGAAACCGTTTTTCGGTGCATGTAGCAGGGCCTTGACGTCGCGATCGCGGACCTTGAGGTCGACCAGGACGATGTCCATGTTGGAGTTGTAGTCCCAGGCTTCACCGGGCGTCGTCTGGTAATGCCACTTGTAGCGGCCGGTGTCCGCATCGAGCGCGACGATAGAACAGAGAAAGAGGTTGTCACCGCCTTCGGGGCTGCGGATCTTCGGGTTCCAGGGCGAGCCATTGCCCGTTCCGATGTAGACGTGGTTGTATTCGGGGTCGTAGGTAATCCCGTGCCACACGGTGCCGCCGCCGCCGTGCTTCCACCACTCGCCGGTCCAGGTCTTGGCGGCCATCTTCATGGCGTTGTTCTCGAAGCCGTCGGCCGGATTGCCCGGAACCGTGTAGAACTTCCAGGCTTGTTCGCCCGTTTCGGTGTCGTAAGCGACGACGAAACCGCGCGCCGCACCCCACTCGGTGCCGCCATTGCCGATGATCACCTTATCCTTGAAAACCTTCGGCGCGCCGGTGATGAATAAGGGCAGCTTGGGATCGAAGGTCTGCTGGGTCCAGATCTCCTTGCCCGTCTTGGCGTCGATCGCGATGAGCCGTCCGTCGATCGTCGCGTCGAAGATCTTACCCTTCCAGAACGCGATGCCACGGTTCCAGTCCCATAGGATCTTCAATCGACCGCCTGAATGCTCGATCACCTGGGGATCGTACTCCCACAGCAGCTTGCCGGTGCGGGCCTCGACCGCGCGTACGACGTTGTAACTGCCGTTGAAATAGAGCACGCCGTCGATGACCAGCGGGGTACCGGTCAGTGAACGATCCTTGGGCAGATCCAAAACCCATTCGACACCGAGCTTTCGTACGTTGCTCGCATTGATCTGATCGAGCGGGCTGAAGCGTTGCTCGCTGTAGGTGCGGCCGTAACCAGGCCAGTTCACCGCGTCCGCCTCGTCAGCCAGCGCGGCGTCGTCGATGACAGTTTCGGCGCCGACGGTAATGACGAAACCAAGACCGACGCCGATCATCAGGGCACGAATTGGCTTCATTCGAAAATCCTTTTTCAGATCAGGCTACTTTCACGGGCGGTGCGCTTTCGCTCATCTCGCGCGTGACGACTTTGTCGTCCAGGTCAAACGCAGCTGCGAACGCCTCGTCCATGTTGCTGTATTCAGGACGCCCCGTGCCGGCGGCTGGTTGCGGCACCGGGCCCCCGATGTGATCGAAGCCGGGCGGGTTCTTGTAGCGGACGAGTTCTTCCACCGAGATGCCGTTGAGCTCGACCACTTCGGGATCGATCCAGGCTTCCTGGTTGATGCCGGCCTCGCTGGTCGACACTTCGAGCACCAAGTTTTCCGGGCCACCGAAGTATATCGACTTGCAGAAACCATGATCCAGGGGTCCCAGCACGCGCACGCCGTTAGCCCGGATGCGGTCGCGCATCGCGTAGAGTTCCTCGTCGTTGTCGCAGTTGAAGGCAACGTGCTGCATGGCGCCGGGCGCACAGGGCTTGGTTGGATTGCCGGCGTGCGAAGCGCCCATTTCGACGGGAATGTCCTTGACTTCGGGGGACTGAACGAAGGCCACCGAGCAGCTCGGGTTCAATTCCATGAACGCGTGAAAATAGCCGTCGACGTTGTGCATCCAGTACAGGGCTTTGAGCTTCATCCCGAGCACGTCGGAAAAGAACTCGATCTGCTGTTTGACGTCGGACGTCATGATCGCAAGGTGGTGTACGCCGTTCAGTGTTGACATGATTTCATCCTCCTCCGGCGACTGGCCGGAGCTTCGTTCTACAAACGTTCGATAATCGTCACGTTGGCCTGACCGCCGCCTTCGCACATGGTCTGCAGACCGAAGCGGCCGCCGGTTCGTTCCAGTTCGTGCAGCAAGGTCGTCATGAGCTTAGTTCCGGTCGCCCCGATCGGGTGGCCGAGCGCGATGGCGCCGCCGTTGACGTTGAGCTTCTCATGTGGGTAGCCGATTTCTTTCAACCACGCCATCGGCACCGGGGCGAACGCTTCGTTGACTTCGACCAGATCGATGTCATCGAGTGTCATGCCCGCCTTATCGAGCGCGTAGCGGGTCGTCATGATCGGCGCCGTCAGCATGATCATAGGGTCTTCCGCGCGTACGCTCATGTGGTGAATGCGTGCGCGGGGTTTCAGGTCGTAACGTTTCACGGCGTCTTCGGACGCGATCAAGATGGCCGATGAGGCGTCGCAGACCTGGCTGGACACTCCTGCGGTGATGCTCTTCAAACCGAATATCGGATCGAGCTCGGCCATCTTCTCGAGCGAGGTCTCGCGCGGCGTCTCGTCCATCTTGCAACCGTTGTAGGGAACGATCTCGCGATCGAAACGGCCATCCTCGATCGCCTGTAACGCACGGCGGTGGGATTCCAGCGAATAGACTTCGAGGTCTTCACGCGAGAAATCCCAGCGGTCGCACATCATCTGGGCGCCCTTGAACTGCGTCGGCGGATCCTCGCCATAGCGTTCGACCCAGGCTTGTGAGCCGGTAAAAGGGTCATCGAATCCGAAGGCGCCGCCCGCCACGGCGGCCGAACCGATGGGGATTTTAGTCATGGTCTGAACGCCCCCCGCGATGACGACGTCGTTGACGCCCGACATCACGGCCTGTGCCGCAAAATGTACCGACTGCTGTGAGGAGCCGCATTGGCGGTCGATCGTGACGCCGGGGACGGCTTCGTCGAAGCCGGCCGTCAACCAGCACGTACGGGCGACGTCGCCCGCGAGCGGGCCGAGGGCGTCGATCGCGCCGAAAATGACGTCGTCGTAATCTTTATCGGGGATCGGGTTGCGCTCGACCAGCGCTTTGATCACATGCGCGCCCAGGTCGGCCGCGTGGACGTCCTGCAAGCTGCCGCGGCGCTTACCGGTGGGGCTGCGCGTGGCGTCGATGATGTATGCTTCTGCCAAAGTACTTCTCCTGGGATTATCTCAAATCTGAAGGGCTTGCCGGATCGCCATTCCAGCCCTGCCATATAAAGAAAATGTAGCACGCCTTGGCAGGCGGCCGAAACACTTGGGGTCAGGTCTTTCATCGCCACATCATGATGTGGCGATGAAAGACCCTGACCCCTATTCAATCGACGACGCGTTCGGCGCTCGCGAACAGCAGCCAGACGAGGGCTCCGAAGAAATTTATCGCGGCGCATAGGGCGAAAGCCGAGGTATAGGTCCCGGTCGTGTCGACCAGCCATCCCGTGATGACGACGCCGATAATCCCGGGCACGGTGCCGGCGGTATTGGTGATCCCCATCAGGACGTCCGCGTAGCGCGGTGCGAGATCGAGGTGATTGGGAACGAAGCCGGACCAGGTCAAGGCCAGAAATCCGAGCGCGCCGCACATGAGGCCCATCGCCACGTTGGCGGACTGCACGTCGCGCGCGGCGAGCAGAAACAGCGCCGAGCCGATGAGCCCGGTTATCTGCATGCATTTACGCAGTGTCGTCAAGTCCATGCCGGCCTTGACCGCCTTGTCCGCGACTACGCCACCGAGGTTGCCAACGATGAACATGGTGAGCCAGGGCGCGGCCGAAAAGAGGCCGGCGTTCATGATGCTCAGGCCTAAGGCGCCGCGAAAATAGCTCGGCAGCCAAGCGAGCAGCATGTAGAAGCCCCAATTGGCGCAGAAATGGTTGACGATCAAGGCCCACACGGCGGGTGTCGACATCAGTTTGCGCCATGGCACGGTATCGGATTCGCGGGCTGCGGGGGTGCTGGCAATGAGCATGTCGCGTTCGGCCGGTGAGATCTTCGGGTCAGTGGCGGGGTCGTCGTGCGCCAACAGATACCAGACGATGCACCAGAAGAACCCGGTCACACCGAAAATGTAGAAGACGCTCGGCCAGCCGAAGCGTTCGACGATCCAACCGGTGGTCGTGAGGGCGAACAGGGTGCCGAGCGGGATGCCGCCGATCAAAAGCGATACCGCGCGTGAGCGCTCCGCCGCGGGCACCCAGCGCCCGTACAGATTGTAGGCCGATGGAAACATGGCTGCTTCGCCCATACCCATCGCAATGCGTACGGCGATCAGGATGCCCAGGGACACGTAGGCAGCAGTCGGCGTCAGGATCGTGAAAATCGACCACCACAATACCGCTGCGCCGAGTACGAATTTTCCGCCGATGCGGTTGGCGAACCAGCCGCTCGGCGCCATTAGCAGCATGTAGCCGATGAAAAAGGCGGAGAGCACCCAGCCCTTGGTGGTTTCCGACCAGCCGAACTCCTCCTGAATGGCAATGACGGCGACCGAGATGTTGACGCGGTCGATGTAGCACACGAACACCGCGCAAATGCACAGGGTCACGATGGTATAGCGCCGTTGCCAGCCCGGCCCCGAAATGGCCGTCATCCCTGCTTCAGGGGTTGAATTCATGGGTTCTCGTCCGAAAATTCGGTGACAGTGTATTCATTTCAAGTGGGGCTAACAGGTTGTTGGAAACCGCGTGTTTCAAGAACCTGCCAACCCGCTTTTCCGATTTCACACCTCGGAAATGAATGGTCTGGATCCAATTTTTGCTTAACTGGCCAGTAAAAGTGGCCCTTTGCGGGCGGGTTAAGGCAGTATATGAACTTGCCTGCGCGAACGGGGACTCATACCATTATGCCCCCGAATGTGGCGCTGAACAGACAAAGGGATGAGATCATGCCCATGTACGAATATTTTTGCGAAGCGAACGGCGAGGTGATCGAAGCCGTACACGGTATGTCCATCCGGTACGAAACCTGGGGCGAAATCTGCGAACACGCGAAACGTTCCCTGGGAGATACCCCTGCTGATACGCCGGTGAAACGGCTGATCGGCGGCGGCAATTGGACGAACAGCCCGGTCACCATGGCCAAGGAAAACGCCAAGCTGCCACAGGCCACCAAGTGGCTTTCGCATGGTGCGACCGTCTCGCCGATGCGGAGTAAAAAGTTCTAAAATTCAGGCTGCGATTCAGCCATCTAAAGCCCCGCTTTTTTCCTGCTTCGCCGGCGTCAGCAACGACACGTAGCTGACGGCGTTGCGCTTGTCGCCGGTGATCGGCAGTCCGCAGTACCGCTAGCCAGGCAGTCGCGCATGGCTTCGACCGCGCGTTCATCTTCGTCGCGGCCTACAATGAGGGCTGTATCGTGAAGCCGGGCGTACGGTGAGCGAGCTTGCGCAGCGATGTGACGTAGCGCGAAATACAATGTCGAAAGTTGTAAACGAACGTGGAGGCGTCACTGAAGACTTGGCTATTAGACTTAGCGGGGTGTTGGGAAGCACCCCTGAATTCTGGCTGACGATGCAATCAAAACGAAACATTTGGAAGCTTGAACGAAAACACGAACGGCTTTATGCATCGATGGAAAGGGTTGAGTGAAGTTGGCGGGCTTATGAGTGTCAGCAACCGTCTTAGAATCGTGCTGCTTGAACAGCTTGTCTTCGCCATGGCTCTCCGTTCTTAACCATCGCATTTAGCATGACCAAAAGCGCAGCGGCTGTCACTCACCTCACAGGGTCCGGTTCGATAGCAATTCAAAGTCATTACCCTTAGGGTCTGTAGCCAAGGCCGGAGAATAAGATTTAGAAGCGTCGAAGATGCGTCACCCAGTGTTTGGTCCCAAATCTTGATCGTCTCTACAGATCGAGTTTCGTTCTCAACCAGGCGCCAATCTTTGCGATCGCTTCATCCGCCTCCGGCAGATTGCCCGCCGCGATCTGAAAGACGTGCTGCATTTCGGGAAATATCTCCAGGGTAACGTCGACGCCGGCCTGCTTTGCCTTGTCGGCGAAACGGATCGAGTCGTCCAGCAGGACTTCTTCGTCGCCGACCTGAATGTAGGTGGGCGGTAAGCCCGCAGGGTCGGCGTGGTGGGGCGCGGCATAGGGATCGCGCGGATCGGCGCCACTGAGGAATACGCCGGACAATTGCATGATCGCATCGGGCGATACGATCATGTCCACATCGGCGCGCGTTTTCATCGACTCGCCGGTTCCCTCCATGTCGGTCCAGGGTGAGATCGGTACGATCGCGGCCGGCAGGGGAAGGTTAAGGTCCCGGATCTTGAGCGCCGTTGCAATGCACAGGCCGCCGCCGGCGGAATCGCCAGAGATGGCGATATGCCCGGGTTCGAGTCCTTGCGCGAGCAGCCAGCGATAGGCGGTGACGGAATCTTCCACCGCCGCCGGATGTGCGTGCTCCGGGGCGAGGCGGTAGTCGACGTTGAGCGCGCGGCAGCCCGTCGCCTTGGCGATGTGGCCGACCATCTTGCGATGAGTTTCGGCGGACATCAGCACGTAGCCGCCACCGTGGACGTACTGCAACACCCGGTCTTCGGTAGCGCCGTCGGGAATGATCCATTGCGCCGGAACGCCTCCGGCATCTACCGGCTCGCTGCGAACGCCGTCCGGTTCGCTGGTCAGCTCACCGAATCCCACGGCATTGGCGCGCATTTGCTCGAGCGTCGCATCGGGGTTCGCGAAGTTCGCATCGCGAAATTCCCGAAAAGTTTCCTTGAGTTGTTGCGCCTGGGGGCTCGCCATGGTGATTCTCCCGTTAGATGAAATAATTCCACAAGGCTAGCGTGTCTCGCGCCAGCCGTCATTAATCGCCAGAACCTTCCTATATCGGTGTCGCCAGCAGCGTTTTGACGCGCGAGGTGTCGTAGACGACGATGCGTTCCTTGAAGCGCAAGCCGGCTTCGACGTCGACCAGTCGGTCATAATAACTGCCGGCCTGGTAGAAGTCCGTGGTGCCGTCGGTCAGGGTCTGGGCGACGATGTAGGATGACGATACGCCGATCGCCTCGTCATCCTGCTGGGTGATCCGTACGCCAGAGATAGCGTGCCGGTATCGGTGCGGTTGGTAAATATTGGCATTACGTAGGGAATAGACGCGGTCGAGCATCATGCCTTTCGAATCCAGCAGCATCAACGAAATGGGGTGGCCTTGAGCATAGTTCTCGCGGGAGATCATCTGGTAGAGACTGTCCTCGACGAATAAATCCGGCCAACTTTCGAGCTCGCCTTCGTCGAGACAGGCGCAGTATTCCGCGAACAGACGATCGACGCGGAAGTAGAGATCGCCGTCAAGCGTCAATGCGCCCATCCCATCAATTCCCGGTAACCCGACCAGAAGCTTCGAATCATGTGCTCGGTAATGAGGCTTGCCTGCTGGTCTCGCGATTCGTCACCCATCCCGAGGTAGGAGCCAGCCCCGGGACCAGCGGATTCGATGCCCCGTTGCACGAGTTCAGTGGCCTCGGTGTCTTCCATCGAAATGTAGCCGGCGGGTCCTACCAGGTTGGCCTGCTTGAGACGCATTGCGCGCATTTCCTCGTCGTCATCGACATAACCGAAGTAATGAAAGATGAGTTCGAACTCCGACGCACTTTTCGGCAGCACTTGGCGAACCGCCAGGGTGTTGTGGATCTGCTGTATGACCGTACTTGGAAAAAGCGTATGGATGTTGTTGCTGGTCTGCTCCTCGAGTTCGGTGCGAACTTCGAGCACGCTCGGGTCGGCGAGTTTGACGTTGTCCTGATAGGTCGTGATGTCTTGCTTCTTATATTCTTTCGCGGTTTCCTCGTCCGCCAATGGTACCGTCGTAATGATCGCGTGCAGGCCGTTGCGAGAATCGGTAATCGTGCGGCCCCGCATGTTTGAACGGTAAATGTTGAAGGTCGTGTGGAACAGATGCAACAGGCTGGCGTGGTAGGGGTCCTTAACGTTCTCGTAATAGAGCTTCCAGTTGGAATACGCGTACTGGCGCGTGCAACCGAGGTATTCGACGGGTTTGTGAAAAATGCGATCGACCCAGGGCAGCATTTCCGGGCCGATGTAATCCGTCAGTGATTCACTGTCATCGCTCAAGGTGCCGAAAATGAGCCCGCGATAACTCTCGACGCGAACCGGGGTCAAGCTGTGCTGCGCCATGTCGAAATCCTTGGGCATGCCGCTCTTGTCGCCGAGACCTTTTTGAAACGGCACCCCGCGCAGGCGCCCGCTTTCGTCGTAAGTCCACTGGTGATAGACGCAGCGGTGTGCGCGGGAATTGCCGCGCAGCTCGCGGCAGACCAGGGCGCCACGGTGGGAGCACCGGTTGATCCACGCGGCAATACTGCCATCTCGCGTACGCGTTACGACGATGGGTGTCGTGCCGATGAAGGTAGATTTGAAATCGCCGGAGGATTTTATTTCATCTTCCAGCGCGACAAAGCTCCAGGTCCTCCCTCGAAAGATCCGCTGTTGTTCGCGTTCGAAGATCCCAGGATCGGTAAATACGGCGTAAGGGACGGTCCGGGCTTCACTATCCGTCCACTGAAAGTGATCGAGATCGAATTGCGAGGCATTTTGCTTGGCGTGGTCTTCAGTATTCATCCCGGTCTTCTCAAAAGTGGGCCGGCGGGTCGGCCACACCGAACATATGACGTGGCTGACGGTCGATCAAGGTGAATCCGGCGCAATATCAGCCGATTATCGCGAAACTCCTGGCCAAGGATTCTGACGGTCGATTTCAGACTGCATCCGAACTGGTCGTCAACCTGCAGCCCCACTGTGGTGTCTGAACGACCGCGCCGGCAACACCGCTGACGGCGGGCGCTGGTGGCGGATTCTTCCCCAGGCTGAACGCCGCACCCCTCAGAGCTTGACCGGAAGTTTCCGGCCGAGCCAATCTTCATAGAACGCCTTTAAGTCCGGTGTGAAATCGATCTCGACCGGATAGGTCGGCGGCACGCAGTCGACGTCCAGCAGCATGCCGCTCTTGGGACAGATCCACTCGCGGATCTCGACCAGCTTGCTATCGATGGTGAGGTGTTCCGCCGGGAACACCTTTTTCAGATCCGCTGCGTTCTTCCTGATGATGACGCGGCATTTCATCTTCCAGTTCTCGTTCCAAGCGCAGAGTTCCGCGCCCGCCATGGTCTTGACGATGGCCTTGCCCTTCTTGGCGACGATGAAGAGGTTTTCACCAAGCGGAATCAGGATCTTCTCTTTCCACGGCACGATTTCCTGCATCGCCGCGAGCATATCGTCGAAGCGGTTTTCGGACTTCGGCTCGCGCATCAGCTTGAACAGTTCCGGCCAGGCCAGCTCGTGGCGGACGAGCGCGCGGGTCACTTCTTTGTCGTTTTGTGCTTGTGTTGCCATCTCTTGCCTCCTTACGCCGGTTTTTTGTATTGCTTTTGCGGCGACTTCGGGTAATAAAAGCCCGTGGGCGCCGTAGTACGGAAGTCGATGTTGCCCGTGTCGGTGTAAGGGAACTTCTTGAGCTGCCAAAATTTCAGGTATTTATCCTTGATCATGTCGGACATCTGGGCTGAACGTGCAAAGGTCTGCGCGGCAATCTTGCCGACCTCGCCTGCGCGCGCGCGTTTACGCTCCATTCGCCACCATTGCGAAGCCGGCACCGACTCGGCCAGGCGCTTCTTGCGAATTGCGGCACGCAGCTCCGCGGTCTTTTTCTCGGTCTTGGCATAGCCGTAGGCTTTGCGCGCGAATGCCGGCGTGGTCAGGCCGTTGAAGAGGTCCTTCTCGATCAGGGCGCGATCGCGTTCGATGGGATCGCCGTATCCGCAGCCGCCGTTGTAGTTGACGCCGAACAAATCGCCGTCGGAAAGGTTTGGCGACCAGGTGTTGAGTGGCCCGCAATACCATTCCTCGGCGGTCAAGGTTCCGTCCTTCAGCATCCTTTCGGCTTCGTTGATGCTGCTCGGAACCCTGTCGTCGCGGGCGATGATCTCTTCAAGATTAGAACCCTTCACCCACAGGCATTTCCAGCCGGGCGCCGGGTAGCCCCCAAATAGTCCCTTGTGGAAAATGCCGCCGTTATGCGCGCCCGAGGCCGACAGAGTTACGTTGACCAGGCGCGAGCCGCGCACCACCCACAGTGACTCCCAGGCCACCCCTCCGCGGTAGCGCCCGAGCGCATGATGGTTGGGTACGAAGCTGCGGCCGAGGTAAACATTGGGCCCGGTCATCTCCCACACTTCCGCGTCACCCTGTATCCCTTCGGAGTTCCAGATCGGGCTGCCACAGTCGAGGCCGTCCGCGACGCCGCGCGCGCCGCAGGATTCGGCGGCCATCTCGAAATTCTGGAAGCCATGTTGCTCGCCGTATTGATCGAAGCCGGCGACGCCGACGATGCAGGTCGGGGTCGACATAATAATCTCCTCGGTGAATCCGCGCGCGAACCAGCTGATGCCGAACATCCGCCAGACCTGCGCGAATATCGGGATCAGGGTCCACCACGCCAGCGAGGTCGCGGCGCCCGCGTAGTTCGCGTTCACGATCGAGCCTTCCGGGAGGTACTGCTGGACGGCGAGGTAGGCGCCGTCGTTGACGCGCCCGTCGTAGTTCAACAACTGGGTCAGGGTGATCCAGAAGCCACCGTTCATGGGGCCAACCGCGCAGTTAAAGGGATGAAAACTCCAACTCGTGGCGCCCTCGAAGTCGAGCTCGATATGGCCGTCTTTCTTAATGGTCATCTCGTTCGGTACCAGGTCGATGAAGTCGCCCTTCGCCAGTGGATGGGTGAAGGGTAGGTGCGAGCGCCGGTGTACCGGCATGGTCATACCGCGATACGTGCCGGGCACCATCGTCGTTTTAACGCGCTTGATAAAATTCCGGCGACCTTCCTCGATGAGTTCTTTGGTGCCCTGCTTGTAATAATCGATCCCGAACTGCTCGATGATCTTGGCGAGCGCTTCGCGGATCATGAGGCAGCCGGAGAGCTTGGCCTTGTCGTCGAGCCGCCACCAGTTC
>JAYYZW010000004.1:0-9096 GCA_036339995.1 Pseudomonadota bacterium | reverse complement strand
GCACGGACACTTGCGGCGGAATTCGGCTGCAGAGTCATCGGCGTCGATCTGACCCGGGAATTCGTGCGCGCGGCAAGAGTATTGACGGAGAAACTAGCCATGACCGCGTACTGCGAGTTTCAACACGGCAGCGCGACGGCGCTACCGCTCGACGACGCCTGCGCTGAGGCTGCCTGGTCGCAAAACATGATGATGAACGTCGAAGACAAGGCCGCTTTTTTCAGCGAGGTCGTGCGCATCCTGAAACCGGGCGGGCTTTTCGCATTCGAGGCGGTGCTGGCGGGCGATGGCCGGCCCATTCACCTGCCGACATTCTGGGCATCGCGGCCTGAAATCAATTTTCTCGTAAGCCTGGATGAAGTCCGGAAATTACTAGATGATGCCGGCCTCGAAAGGGTCGCGTTCGAGGAGACGACGCACCAAGTAATCGCAACGAGCCGGAAACGCAATGCTGTTATCAAGGCACATGATCCGACACAGCTCACGATTAAGGTCATCGTATCCGACGACGTCGAGACGAAAATGCAAAACGCCCTCAGCAACAACGAAGAAGGCCGAACCATTACCGTGAAGGGCGTGTACGCGAAACGGTAGGCGAACGAAGGAGTCAAGGCATGGACCTCGGATTAAAAGACAAAAACGCAATCGTCACGGGTGGCAGCAAAGGCATCGGTCGGTGCACGGCGCTGCTGCTTGCCGCCGAAGGGGCAAATGTCGCCATTTGCGCTCGCGGTCAGAAAGCCCTCGATGCAACCTGCGCGGCTATCGAAGCCGCAGGCGTCAAAGCTTACGGCGCCACTTGCGACGTCGGCGACGCCGCTTCGCTGGATGCATTTCTCGACGGCGCCCACGACGCACTCGGCGGCACGGACATCCTCATCAACAACACCTCCGGCTTTGGGATGACCGACGACGAAGCGGGCTGGAAGGTCAGCATCGACGTCGACCTGATGGGATCGGTGCGGGCAACACAAAAAGTCGTGCCCTGGATGGAATCCGCCGGTGGCGGTTCCATCGTTCACATCTCCTCGATTTCCGGCCTCAGGGCGGGAGATCCTCCAGCCTACTCCACGGTCAAGGTAGCGCTCGTAACGCATGCCAAGACCATGGCCCAGGAACTCGCGCCGAAGAACATTCGCGTGAACTCCATCGCGCCCGGGTCGATTTTCTTTGAAGGCGGTTTCTGGGACGTCGTGCAACAAAACGATCGGGAGATGTTCGATGCAGTCGTCTCGACGATTCCTTTCGGCCGCATGGGCACGCCGAACGAAGTGGCCGACGCCATCGTTTTCGTCGCTTCGCCACGTGCGAACTGGATTTCCGGGGTTACCATCGTCGTGGACGGCGTGCAGAACAAGGGGATCTTTTAGCGGCTTGGTGTATGCGAAAGCTTGATTCGCAGGCACTATTTACAGACCCCATGCGGATGGGTCAAACTTTGCTTGTCATCGATCAATTCACGTTCGTCCGCAAATTAGTGAATCATCAAGCAATTCAATCCAAAATAAGCACCCCGACCGGGAGGATACGTTCATGGAATTAAGGGAAGCCATTGGCCGCCGCCGCTCGATCCGGTATCTGAAGCCCTACAAAGCGGTCGAGCCGGAGAAGATCCAGATGATGTTCGAGGCCGCCCGCATCGCGACGCACTGGGGCAACGTCCAGACCCTGAAGGCCGTGGCCGTTCATCGCGAATCTGCATCCAAAGAGGTGCTCGATTCGTTGAAAGCCGTCGTCGTCGGATGGCAGCTACGGATCGCCCCCGTTGTGATCGTATGGTACTGCGATCCAGGTATGGTTGACGGGCAAGCCGATCGTTTGCGTCAACTAGTTGACATTGGAGCCCTAGGCTTTGGTCCGGAAGAATTAAAACGCAAAACGCTGGAAGAGAAATTCCTTCCTGTATTTACCGGCGAAATCCTGGATTACCTGAAAGCCCCCGGCTTGAGTGAGATCGATTGTGGACAAGGTATGGCACAAGCGACCCTGATGGCATACGAATTAGGCTTAGGAACCTGCTTTCTTGGTACTCCCGAGGGGGAGGCAATTCTAAAAGTTTTAGGTGTCCCAGGGCAGTGCCGTCTATTGCTGCTGCAAACTGTCGGGTATCCAATGGAACATTGGGAGGCAGGCGGTCAACGACCTAAGCTACCCTTCGAAGAGCACTATTTCATGAACCAATACGGCACACCGTACCCACGGAGCGAAGAAGTTGTCGAGGAATTGAAACAAGATAAAATGTTCACCCGCCCAGCGCCTTTACCCGAACGCAAAGAAGAACTCGAAGTGATGGAACGGGCGCTGAATCTGAAGGCACCGGGCTTGTTTTAGGCGCTTTCGCAACGGATCGGCATGCCGCCGTTCCGTTGCGCGCTGCGACCTTTACGGAATTCGGGGGACAGCGCCGTGTGAGGGAGTTATTCCTCGAGCAGCTTTGCTTGAAATTTCCCATTCGATTCAATCGCCGCCACCACTTGCTGGGCAGATACTTCGGCGCTGCAGGTTACCCAGGCTCGCTTTTGTTGCAGGTCAACACGAACGCGTGTCACACCGGCAATCTTCTTGACGGTCTCACGGACCGTCCGTACACAACTGCCTCAGGTCATTCCTTCAACTTGAAAGACCATGTCGAGATCCTCATCGGCAACCGCAACGGAAATATCGATGGACCCGACTGTGAACAATATGAACAAGGCCCCCAAAGCCAGGTTTGAAACACTCCTCATCTGCTCTCTCCTTTATGAATTATCGAACCGCATCACGACTGCAAGCAGCGCATACGCTGCAAGCTCCAGACTTTCCAACTCACCGCACCTGCCAACGCGCATCGACTTTAATCGCACCGCCCTGATAAAGCGCGAAAGCCACGCCAGTGTCTCCGTCCTCCATATTGCGCTCAAACGCGGCACCGACGGCATGGAAGCCCGGGGCGCAATGTCCATGCGCGGGTTTGGCTGTTGCCATATCCGACGGACCTCCCGCAGGTTTTCTCCCCAACTGATAGCAACAAATGCCGGGTATGACACGAAGATGTTTCTCATCTACGCGCGCTCGCCGGTGACGTAAGCTCCTATTCCGGGGAATCTTTATGAGGGCGATTAAAGCCAATGCAGCGAGTATTCACGCGTAAAGTGAAGACCTCCAGCGAATCTGGAAGTGACGTTTTCGGGGATGGACGACACATCTCCAGGACCAACAAGCTGCGCAAGAAAACTCAAGAGATCCACTGGCCGCGCGCTGGTTTCCAAAATCGAAGACGGAGCGATACGCATTGCCGTTGATTCCAGTGTTCGTTCGTAGACTACCCCAAGGCTGCGTCAGCTCGACTCGGTGATGACGTTGTCGGCGTCGACGTCGAATGCTTCCAACAGGAAACGTTCCTGAGGTTTCTCAGAAGCCGTTTTCGGGATCTCGTCGACCAGCTGCAGATAAGTCGGCACGAAGTTTGATTCGAGATTCTTGCGGCACAGACGGAAGACATCCTGGGCGTCGAAACCATCGAACTCGACGGCAACGATGGCGGCAACCACGTCTTTTTCGCCCGGCACGCCGTTCGCCGAGGTCACGCCGTAGACGAACACGTCGTCGACCTGCTGATGCTCGGCCAGTTCCTTCTCGACGAAAGCCGGGTTGACGAAGTCACCGTTGTGGCGGATCCCGCCACCCTTGCGGTAAAGGAAAAAGAACCAGCCGTTCTCGTCGCAGTAGCCGACGTCGCCCATCCGCAGCCAGCCGCCTTCCGTTTTCTCCGCCGAGGCTTCCGGATTCTTGAAATACGAGATGACCGGACAAGTGCCGTCGGCATTCTGAAAGACGATCTCCCCCGGGGTACCGGGCGGACATTCGACATCGTTGTCGTCGACGACACGGCCGATCATGCTGGGCGGCGGCTTGCCGATGCTGCCGACGGGCCCTGGGCCGGGTGGATTGAGCGTCAGCCCGCCTTCGGCCGCACCGTAAAATTCATAGACATCGACGTCGAAGCGACGCCCGAAGTCCGTCCAGATCGCTGCCGGCATGGCGGCACTCAGCACATAACGCACGGGATTGTCGGTATCGTTTTCGCGCACCGGTTCGCTGTAAATTGCCGTCGTCATACCGCCGAGTAAATTGAACAAGGTGCAACCGTAGTGACGCGTCGTATCCCACAACCGGGACTTGGTGAATTTGCGCGCAAACACACCGCGCACACCCATGTGCAGCGTCGTTCCCAAGGTGATCAATTGTGCATTTGCGTGCGTCAACGATAAACCGGTATACGGCCTATCCTCTGCATTCATACCTAGCGCCTCGCCGAGGCTCGCGACGAACCCGAATCGTGAATAAGGCGACAGAATCGCCTTGGGATCGCCGGTCGTACCGGAGGTATAAAGCATTTGCATCGGCATTTCGGGGTCATCGACGCGGATTGCCATCTCGCTCACTTCGATATCAAGGATGTCCGCGACAGAGCGGCGACGCAGGGAAGTGATGTCTGCTTCAACGCTTTGCGAGGTCGATAACACCCAGATCCACTCGAGCTGCGGACAATCCGGCACGACCTCGAGCAGGTACGGCAACGCGTAATCCCCGATCACCGCGCCGCGGCATTCTGCGTGATTCAACATGTACGACAGCTTCTTGCCACGCGTGCGCGGATCGATCGGCACGAATACCGTACCGGCGATCGAAGATCCAACCATGGTATCGACGAACTCGGGGTGGTTTAGCGTGATCAGCCCAAAGGCGTCGCCGACATGCATGCCCTCGCCGTCTAGTGCGGCGGCGATCCGGTGCCCATTTCGCCAGAGATCGCTATAGGTGCGAATTTCGTCATTAAACGAACCGTCGGACTCGATATTGACGAAAGTCAGAACGTCGAGATCCGGCCGTGAGGCCATGCGATCTGCCACCAAGTGAGCGAGAATCATGGTGTCGCCGGTGACTGCGCTCATAAGGGCTCAACGCTGCGGGTCCAACATCGACTTCGCCCCGAAACCGCCGCCGGTGACGATGATTTCGACCGGCGGTCCGGATCCTGGGCGCACGGATCTATGCCGACCTCAGCAATGCAGGCGTTTTTCCCCACGCGACGCCTTCCTGTCAGAGCAGTTCCGGATCGGCCAGCGCAAAACCGCCCTTCATGGCGAGCACCTCGTTGCAGCCATCCTCGATCATCGAAGATCGGGCGTCGCGCAGCAGCTTCTCAACCGGATACTCACGCGTCACACCGTTGCCGCCGAACATCTGTATAGCTTCGCTGGCCACTTCGAATGCGGTCTGCGTGCCCGTGACCTTCGAAGTCATTGCGGCGTGCAGGGCCGGATGCTCATTGACCATGTTGTATTCTGCGACGCGGCGCGTCAGCGCGCAGGCGGCTTCCACCTTGCGGAACATGTGAAACAGGCGATAGGCCACGTGCTGATGCCGGATGATCGGCACCCCGCCCTGCTTGCGCTCATGCGCATAGGCGTACGCAAGTTCGTACGCGCGCCGTGCCAGGCCCACGAAGGTCGCGCCCATGAGGACGTTCGCCTCGGTATGTATCGAATACAGGCATCGCTGATAATTCTCGGGACCAGCGAGGACATGCTCGAGCGGCAACTCGACATTGTCGAAAAAGATCTCCCCCTGGTTCAGCGCGCGCTGCCCCATCTTGTTCAGCGGCTTGCCGCGGCTGTAGCCCTTGACGTCGGTCGGCATGACTACCACGGCGCCGTGATCGGGATCGGCGCCCGCACCGGAATCGGCTGCGGCGTAAAGGATGATGTGGTCGCTAATCGTAGCGTTGCAGACCCAGGCCGCTTTCTGGCCGTTGATGATGATCTTGTTCGACTTCAAGGTGACAACGCAGTTGGGGCGCCCGTGCGTGCCTTTGGCATGGGCCACCTCACGATCCGGATCGAGGGTATCGCTGCCGTGATCGGGCTCGGTGATCGCCCAGGATCCGATCTTGTCGTCAGCGCAGAGTTCGGCCAGAAAATCATTGCCGAACAGACGCGACAAATAGCGCGGCAGGGTCGAGGCGCCGATCGAAATGGCAAGACCGGAATCACCCCAGCCCAGGATTTCATAGAACAAGCACAGGATCTTTGCCCGCTGCTTAGGTTCCATGTCCAGCATCACGTCGACGGTAAATCCCATCTCCATGAACTTTTCATACACTCCCCACAACGGCGAGCCCGGCGCGATGACTTCTTCCGGCGACATCCTGTCCAGGATCTCGCCGATCGGACGCATTTCGTTTTCAGCGAAGCGCGTCAAGGTGTCGACGATAGCGGCTTCTTCCTCGGTCCATTCGGGCTCGGCGCCGAAGGGACCCAGCTTCGTTTTCGGTGTCTCGTCCCATTTCGCGATCCGGACGTCGGGCGTGGGCTGGCCGAGTTTTGTCAGCTCTTCTGCGAGTGCTGCCATCATGCTCTCCTTATGATTCTCAAGCTGTACTACTACCCCCAGTGTATATGATGAAAGTCACCCCTTTAATAGCTAAGCCAATATCTTCCCCATTTGAAGCACTCCCCTACACCGGGGGCAAGCAATACCAAGGACGAGCGGGCCGTCTCGATGGCATTGCTGCGCCGCTTAAGAAAATGCACTGCGTGCCACCGAATGCGACGCGAGTAGGCACCACGTAGCGCTAAACTGCACTGAAACTGAGGACAGCGCTCGAGTCCAAGCGTGAGACGCCCGGATTGCTGTTTCACCAGCCGCACGTTTAGACTGCGGGCCGCCCGTTCGCGGCGCGTGCCGCGGTTCCTAATCTCGAAAAACACGACGCTGGATAAGGAGATATTCGATGACACGTCTCAGGCAGCTTGGCTTACCCGCGCTCATATTAATGGCAGCCGGCCTGTCGGGCGGCGTCAATGCGGATGACGACCGCGCGATCGGCAAAAAGAGCTTCGAGGCCGCCTGCAGCGGGTGTCACAATGAAAATCCGGTACCGCGCGCGATGTCGCCGTCACAGTTGGCCAAGCTGCCGCCGGAGAAGATCTTCAACGCCCAGCGCGGAGGCCTGATGATCCTCCAGGCCTCCGCCCTCAATGAACTCGAACAACGGGCCGTCGCGATGTACCTGTCCGAGAGCCCATGGGGCACGATAGACGAAACGCCTGCCGCCGAGGACCTCGTCCTGTGCGAGAGTGCGCCGCCGCTGGCAAAGGACGCACTCGAACGGCCCCATTGGAACGGCTGGGGTCTCGACCTTGACAACACGCATTTCCAAAACGTCGAAAACGCCGGGCTCGGCGCTGCCGATCTCGCCAGCTTAGAACTCAAGTGGGCGCTTGGCTTTCCCGGTACCACGTCCGTGACCACGCAACCTGCCGTGGCCGGCGGGCGCATCTTCGTCGGGTCGCCTGCGGGCGCGATCTATTCTCTTGATGCGCGCACCGGCT
This sequence comes from Pseudomonadota bacterium, assembly GCA_036339995.1. Lineage (GTDB taxonomy): Bacteria > Pseudomonadota > Gammaproteobacteria > JAYYZW01. The sequence goes on along the minus strand of JAYYZW010000004.1, from coordinate 1,720 downwards.
GCGCGCACTGGAAATACGAGACCGCGGCGGAAGTGCGCGCGGCCATCCTGCTCGAGCGACGCGACGACGGCTCGTTCACGCTCTACGCCAGCGATCGCAAGGGCTGGGTCTACGCGCTCGACGCCAATCGCGGTGAACTGCTGTGGAAGGATAAAGTGGACGACCATCCCTGGGCGATGGTCACGGGCTCGGCCAAGCTGCACGATGGACGGCTCTATGTACCGGTCGCCTCCTTCGAGGAACTCGCGGGCGGCTCGCCCCATTACGAATGCTGCACGTTTCGCGGCAGCGTCATCGCCTACGACACCTCGACCGGTCAGCAGGTGTGGAAAAGCTACGTCATTACACAAGCACCCCAGAAGACGAAGAAGATGGCGAGCGGCGTACAGATGTGGGGGCCGTCGGGCGCGGCGGTCTGGTCGCAGCCGACCATCGATCCCAAAGCCGGGGTGCTTTACGTGACCACCGGCGATGCTTATTCGCCGCCGGCCGCCGACACCAGTGACGCCATCGTCGCGATGGATCTCGAGACTGGTGCGATCCGCTGGAGCGTCCAAACCACGGCGGACGATGCGTTTACTACCGCTTGTGTCGCGCCGAACGCAGATCCGGTGGCGATCGAAGCATGCGGCCCGGATATCGATTTCGGTTCCTCGGCGATCATCCGCGCGCTGCCGGACGGCAGGAGAGTCCTGCTCGCCGGCCAGAAATCCGGCGTCATGCACGCGCTCGACCCCGATCGCAAAGGCGAGTTCTTATGGCAGAAACGCTTGTCGCCGGGCGGCGTACTCGGCGGCATCGAATGGGGTTTCGCCGCGGACGAGCGGACCGTCTACGTGCCGATCTCGGACGTCTGGGAAACGCGGAGTTTTCCCGGACATGCCGGCGGCATCTACGCCTTGAACATCGCCGACGGCGCCGAGGTGTGGAACACGCCGGCGGCAGCGCCGGACTGCCTCGACACGCCGGGCTGCAATTCCGGTCAACCGGCCGCGGCGACCCTTATTCCCGGCGTGGTGTTCTCGGCCTCGATGGACGGGCACATGCGCGCCTACGACCCGGCACACGGACAACTCATCTGGGACATCGACACCAAGGGTGACTACGCCACCGTCAACGGCGTGCCGGCCAAGGGCGGTTCGATCAAGGGCGCCGGTGTTACCGTCGTCGACGGCTGGGTCGATTTCGGCTCGGGCTATGGCATTTTCGGCATGCCGGGCAATGTCTTCCTCGCCTTTGGTCCGAAGTAAGCTGTTTCGGGATCAGGTCCGTGTACCGATGTCTGCTGTGGCGCAATCAGGCGGCGAACTATGCGACTGCGGATTTGAACCACAGAGGACACAGAGATCACAGACGGAGAAAATGATTTGATCACCACTAAGAACACTAAGAAAAAAACGAGAGACTCAATTATAAGCAACTGAATACTCTTTGGCCTCTGTGTCCTGTGTGGTTCAAACCAACAGCCGTTTCGGGGTCGGGTCTTTCAGACATGGTGGAGATCCCGGGGCGCATATGGCCGGGATGTATCACTCGCTCGCTCTGGTGTTCCTGCAGCGGAGGGAAGAAGCCGAGGAGATTGCCCGCGGGTCGGTTGCGGCTTCTGGCGATCGTAATCCCTGGACCTGGGTGTTTCTGATGATCGGGCTGGGTAGTCAGGGGAAGTCTGAAAATGCGGCTGCCGTGATTCCCGAATTAATGAAAGTCACGCCACACTGGG
>JAYYZW010000003.1:0-2528 GCA_036339995.1 Pseudomonadota bacterium | reverse complement strand
GGTCCATCCTCCCGATCAGCGCTTGCCATTCGCGGTGCATGGCAAGGCGTCATAGGTCAGTTCTTAAGCCCCAGTCCAAATACAATCAAAATGAACCACTAGTGCGCCGTCCCGTGAAAAACTTTCATAACTCGCTGGTCTTTTTCGTCCCCCGCCGCGCCCGTCTTTGCGTAGAGCCCGCTACGCGGCGTCCTCGCGCCTTGCCAGGAACGAAAAATCCGGTACGACTTACGCAACTTTTTCACGGGACGGCACACTAGGAACACGGAGCAAAACAGCAAAATAGGATATGTAACAGGCTATTTTTATCTTCCCTTCGTGCTCTTTGTGTTCTTAGTGGTGCCATTTTGTCGCGCCGCAGTGCGTCTGCGCATCGGTTTAACTCTCAAGATTCTGCCGGTGAGCATCGCGTACATTGCCGCCGCTTGCTACAGTCGTGCATCGATGGCCGCCATCAATCGTCCGCCGATATCGACGTCGAATTGCGCTTCGATCTCGCGAACGCAGGTCGGGCTGGTGATATTGATTTCCGTAAGCTTATCGCCGATCACGTCGAGACCCACGAATATCAAACCCCGCTGCTTGAGTTCACTCGACACGCGGTCGCATATTGCGCGATCGCTGGCCGACAGGGCTTGGGCGACGCCCTGTCCGCCGGCGGCGAGGTTTCCGCGCAATTCTCCCTCCGCCGGTATACGTGCCAAGGCATAAGGCACGGGTTCGCCGTCGATCATGAGAATGCGCTTGTCACCCTCGGCGATGGCCGGGAGATACCGCTGCGCCATACAATAACGATATTCGAGTTCCGTGAGCGTCTCGAATATAACGCTTGCGTTGGCGTCGCCTTTTTGCACGCGGAATACGGAGGCGCCGCCCATACCGTCAAGAGGCTTGATCACGATATCGCGCTCGGCCTCGAGGAACGACCGCAGGTCGCGCATGCAACGCGTCACGATCGTGGGGGGGCACAGTTCAGAAAACCATGCGGTGAACAATTTCTCACTGGCATCACGGATCGAACGAGGATAATTGACGACGAGCGTGCCATCGATCTGCGCGCGTTCGAGCATGTAAGTCGCAAACACGTATTCCATGTCGAAGGGTGGATCCTTGCGCATCAGAACGCAGTCGAGCCGCTTCAGCGGTTCCGGTACCTCGACCGTCGGCCCCTCGAAATCAAACCAGTGTTCGAGTGAATCGTGGACGGCGAGCGGACGGGTGCGGGCGCAGGCCCGGCCGTCGATCAAGACGAGGTCTTTCATTTCCATATAGTGCAGTTCCCAACCGCGCGCGCTCGCGGCCAGCAACAGCGCCAAGGTCGTGTCCTTCTTGGGAATGATCCCGGCGATGGGATCCATGATTACGCCGAGGCGTCTGGGCATCAGGCAGGGGTAGGCGGGGCGTTCATAAACCGACACCTTACCACAGGAAAAACTGCTAGCATTGCGCTCCGGGTCACCAGTGATGTTCGGATTTTCGTGAGATCGGAGCTATATTTTCAACACTTGTTCCGCGCGTTTACCCACTCTCTCCGCAACAGGTATTCGGATGCGAAATCCGCGGCGCTTAACCGTTGGAGCAGTGCTGAGGACCAATGATTTCCCACGCAGCGATCGTGAGCCTGGCGCGCCGTTCGACGTGCTGAGATGACCGCGAAGACGCTGATCCGAATCGCATCTCGGGCGAGTGAACTCGCGCTCTGGCAGAGCCGTCACGTCGCCCGCGCGCTGGCGTCGACGAATGCGGATCTCCAAGTCGAACTCGTACCGATCATGACCGCCGGCGATCGCGAGCTCGATAAACCGTTGGCCGGGATCGGCGGTAAGGGCCTGTTCATCAAGGAACTCGAGGTGGCCCTGATGGAGGACCGGGCGGATATCGCCGTGCATTCAATGAAAGACGTGCCGGTCGAAATACCGTCCGGATTACACATTCCCGCCATATTGAAACGGGAAGACCCGCGCGATGTGCTTCTCGCCCGGGAGGGCGGTTCTCTGGCCGAGCTGCCGGCGGGTGCATGCGTCGGTACCTCGAGTCTCAGGCGCAAGAGTCAGCTGCTGGCGGCGCGCGGTGATCTCGACGTGCGCGATCTCAGGGGCAATGTCCCGACCCGGATGAAAAAGCTGCTCGACGGTCCCTTCGATGCCATCGTGCTGGCGGCGGCCGGCCTGGTACGCCTCGGCCTGATGAACGACCGCTATCGCTTGATCGAAACCGAGGTCGTACTGCCCGCGGTGGGGCAGGGCGCGATTGGGGTGGAGTGCCGCCGCGGTGACGCCGCGGTGGAACGTCTGATCGGCCGGCTAAACGATGAGACGACGGCGCTTTGCGTCCGTGCCGAACGATCCATGAATCTGCGTCTCGGCGGCAACTGCAACGTCCCCGTTGCGGGGTACGCGTCCATCGACGGTAGCGATTTGATTCTCGTCGGGCTCGTCGCGGAAGTCGACGGCAGACGAGTCGTGCGGCACACTGCTAGCGGGCCCCCGCACCAAGCTGAGCGGATCGGTGACGATGTCGGCGAACGG
>JAYYZW010000002.1:0-13522 GCA_036339995.1 Pseudomonadota bacterium | reverse complement strand
CCGCCCTGAGCCGCGACAAATCCGCCTGCGTAAACGGCTGATACGACGCAACCAATTCAGGCGGAAATTCACTGTATTCCGTGGCACCTCTGCCATGCCAATCGATTACGGCGTTGGCAACGGCGTTGAAGGTTTCAGCGCGACCTGTACCGCAATTATAAATCCCGGACTTGCCCGGTCCTTGCTTGCCGAACCAAAGCGTAACGTCCACCACATCGTCTACGTAAACGAAGTCACGTCTCTGCTCACCGTCAGCGAAACCGTGAGACCCCTGGAACAAACGCAATGCACTGTGCGAACGCATCTGATCATTGAGGTGCCATGCAACGCTCGCCATGCGTCCTTTATGCTGCTCACGCGGGCCATAAACGTTGAAATAACGCAGTCCGGCAACCAGTGAATCGATATCGCCCAGCCGCCGTCGGACGTACTGATCGAACGCCAGCTTTGAATACCCGTAGACGTTCAACGGACATTCGCATCGAGGCGCCTCCTCGAAGTGTTTGCCGTTGCCATAGACCGCTGCACTCGAAGCATAAACCAGAGAGATGCCGTTACGCGTACAGAAATCGAAAGTTGCCTTGGAACAGGCGAAATTGGTATCCATCATGGTTCGCCCGTTCCACTGAGCAGTGTCAGAACACGCGCCCAGGTGATAGACACAATCCACGCTTCGTCCGACGGCTCTGTCGGAACCGAGCAGGGCTCGCCATTCGTCTTTGTCGAGATAATCGGCAATAGTGCAATCTGCGATATTCGTGATCTTGCGGCCGTCCGTCAGGTCGTCGACAACAATGAGATCTTCCCGCCCCGACTCATTGAGTTTCTTGAGCAGGTTGCTCCCAATAAAACCGGCGCCGCCCGTTACGACGATCAAGCACGTTCTCCGATAAGGCGTGCGACCCGTGCGAGCAGTTCGCTGGTCGAATGCCCCGCATGATAATCGAGCGTCATGACTCTACCGCCTGCAGCGATCACCTCCTCGGCTCCAGCGATATCGGCGACGTCATAATCACCTCCCTTCACGAGCAGATCGGGTAGCAAACCAGCTATCAGTGCTTGAGGCGTCGCGTCCGAAAACGATATGACCCAGTCGACGGAGCTCAAGGCCGACAAAACCTGCATGCGGGACTCCAGGTCGTTGACCGGTCGGCCGCGACCTTTCAATTGCGTCACCGAATGATCGTCGTTCACGGCGACTAAGAGACGGTTTCCTAGTGCAGCCGCCGCTTTGAGGTAGCGGACATGACCCGCATGTATGATATCGAAGCAACCGTTTGTCATGACCACCGATTCGCCACGGCGCCGCGCGTTCGCGATCTCTTCGACCAGGACCGCGTTGTCCATCACACCGCGCCTAAATCCTGCTCGACGAGCCAATTCTTGATCGATCTCTTCGCGGCTTACCGTCGCCGTTCCGAGCTTCCCAACGACGAGACCGGCCGCCGCGTTCGCCATCTTCACCGCATTGAGAAAATCATTGCCGGCCGCCATTGCGACCGCCATCACCGCGCTGACCGTGTCGCCCGCGCCCGTTACGTCGTATACGTCGCGCGCCTGAGCCTGCAGATGGACGGCATCCCCCGATGCGGGAATCAGCGACATTCCGGCTTCTCCCCGGGTCACCAGCACGGCTGCGAGATCGAGGTCGCGACACAGGTCAACGGCTTTGCTCGTAATCTCCCGGTCAGTCGGACAATGGCCGACGACCGCTTCGAATTCGCGCAAGTTGGGCGTAATCAGCGTGGCGCCCGCGTAGCGGCCGAAATCCGTGCCCTTGGGATCAACAATGATCGATTTGTCCGCACCGACGGCCGCGGCGATGATGTCAGGCACCCGGGTCACCGAGCCCTTGGCGTAATCAGAAACGACCAAGATATCTGTCGCTTCGAGCTGCCGGCGCACGGCTGCGAGTATGTCGGCGGACAAATCTACCGAGGCTTTTTCTTCAAAATCCACTCGGATCAACTGCTGGTGCTGGCTGATCACCCGGAGCTTGACGGTTGTCGGGCACCCCTGGGTCCTGACCACGTCCGTCTCGATGCCGCATGCTCGACACAGTTCGAGGAGTGTGTCACCGCGGTCGTCGCAGCCGAGCATTCCCACGAGCGTTGTTCGGGCCCCCAGGGAAGCCGTGTTAGCCGCGACATTGGCCGCACCGCCGATGCGTTCCTCGACATTGGTGATACGGACGATAGGGACCGGTGCTTCAGGAGAAATTCGCTGCGTGGCGCCGTACCAGTAGCGGTCCAAAATCAGGTCGCCGACGACCAGCACCTTTGCTGATTTCATTTCAAGTAATCGCCGGTCCATTGCTTGTTCGCAGCGTCGTGAATGCAGCCGCCCGGAACGGGTTTGACTTGCCATTTAGTTCCAGAATTCTAACATGGCTGCATGAATGCACTCAGAATTTCACGCTGGCTCATGCTATTGCTCGTGGCCGCGGTCCCCCAGCATGGAGCAGCGAACGAGATTGCGCCCTATAACGCGGTCTATGACATTTCCAAAGGCGTGCTCAAACTCGGAACCATGCGGCGGCGTCTCGATTTCGGCAGCAGCGGCGAATACGTATTCGAGTCGCGTATGGAAACGCGCGGGCTCGCCGCGCTCTTTAGCGCTGAGGAAGCCATCGAAACAAGCCACGGCCGGTTCGACGGCACTCGATTCCTTCCGGAGCATTACGAATACGTGAGGACCGGCGGAGAACGCGATTTTTCCCTGTATTTCGACTACGAAGCGGGAATCGTCCGCAGCTCCAGCCGGGCTACCGACTGGGTTGCCGACATGCCGGTCAACGTCCTCGACAAGCTGGTATACCAGGCACAGCTTATGGTCGATCTGAGCGACCAGCTGGATTCATTGAATTACGACATTGCCGACAAGAGCAAGTTGAAAAAATACTTTATCAAAAACCTCGGCTGGGAAAAAATTCAAACGACCGCCGGCCGCTTCGATACCATCAAGCTGCAACGCTCGAAGCAAGGTTCGAAGCGCCAGACTTTAGTGTGGTGCGCTGCCGAATTAGGCTGGATACCGATCAAAGTTGAACATCGCGATAAGAAAGGCCGTCTTACCACCGCCCTTCTGCGATCGATCGATCAACACTCACTCATCGTCGATTCGAGCAAGCAATGATTCAGCTTCTTTTCGAAAGGGAAATTCCCCGTGCTGCGACAGGATCGATTGGAGTTGTTTACCCGCGGCGTTCGATTGTCCGGAATCGGAAAGCGCGCGCGCACGATTCCGAGGTCCAGCTCCTGGCCTCGCTCGCCCAATTCCCTCGCCTTTCCCAGTTCTTTCAAGGCTGCGGCAGGGTTTCCGGATTCGATGTAAGCGCGCCCGAGAAGGAATCTCGCCCGGGCGTCCGTCTTATCGCGCGAGACGACGTTTTTGAGATTGATGATCGCGGTCGAAAAATCGCCCGCAGCGAACTGCCGCTCTGCCTCGGTAATCAACTCACCCGAATCCAATTGCCCTTGCACCGGAGAAAGACGGCCACGGCTATAGCAGCGATGGCAAGTACCGAGACCACCGCGATCATGCGCTTGCGGGCTGGCCGCTTGCGTTTCTTGCGCGGCTCCGCCCCCTTTTCGCGAGCACTCATCACGTTATCCCTGGATCCCCGTCCGCAGCAAAATTTTCCTTCAAATCTTGCCCGCTTGCAGCATGTTGATCAGTTCTGCCGCCGGTATGTAACCACCGATTTGCTCGCCTTCATCCGTGTAGACGGCGGGCGTTCCGGATACGCCCATTGCCTGGCCCATGTCGAATTGTTCGGCGACTGGGTGGTCGCAGCTTTTCGCATACACTGGATTACCGGCTTTAGCAGCAGTCATCGCTTTCTTTCGATCTGCAGAGCACCACACGGCTGCCGCTTTCTTGAACGAGGCACCTTCGAGCCCAGATCTCGGAAACGCTAGATAACGAATCGCAATCCCCGCTTTATTCAGCTCGCCGATCTCGCGATGCATCTTGCGGCAATAGGTGCAATCGATGTCGGTGTAAACGTACAAGGTCTTCTTGAGGTCGGGCTTGCGCGGCGCGAACTCCACATAGTCGTGGGGATCCAAGCGGTTGAACACGTCTTTTCTGGCCAATGCCCGCGTTTGATCGGACAAGTTGATGCGCCTGTCGAGATCGATGATATCGCCATGCATGACGTATCGGCCATCTTCACTCATATAGATCAGCGATGGTCCTAACATGATTTCGTAGACGCCCTTGATGGGAGAAGGAGATACCGACGTCACCGTGGTGTCATCGAAAACCTGTTGGACTTTTGCTTTCAAGCGCTCGCTCACCGCGTCGTCGGCGGCGGTCTCCAACGATGCGAAGGCCGCCAAGAAGAGCGTTATCAAACACCTTATCATTTCCCTACCTCTAGTGGGTCAGAACGACATCCTAGCAGGCTGTCGGACATGGGATGAATTTGCTCGGCAACTGTTCCGGCGTTGCGCTAGCTCCTGCATTCTTGCAGTCGTACGGCTTTGGGGCAGCGGTTCAGATGCGCCGTGGTTTTGTTCAGCGCATCCCTGCGCTTCACGAGGACACAGAGCACACGGAGAAATGCATTGTCTTGTGGCCCATAAACGGTCTTTTTCTTTCTCTGTGTGCTCTGTGTCCTCTGTGGTTTTATGGTGCCGCTCCGTAAACCATCTGCGTATCAGTTCAACTCTTAAGATCCTGCCAACGAACCCGTCTTAACCCCGCGGGTGATGCTTCGCGTGCAGCGACTTCAGGCGTTCGGTGGCAATGTGGGTATAGATTTGGGTCGTCGAAATGTCGCTGTGACCCAGCAACATTTGGACCACGCGCAGATCGGCGCCATGACTGAGCAGGTGGGTGGCAAAGGCATGCCTGAGCGTATGCGGCGACAATGTCGTACCAACCCCGGCTTTTCGGGCGTACTTCTTGATCAGATGCCAGAAAGCCTGGCGACTCATCGCACGGCCCCGCCGGGTGGGAAATAACGCCTCGGTAGGACGTCCTCGACAGAGTTCGGGTCGCGATTCATCCAGGTAGCGCTGGAGCCAATCGAGCGCCTCTTCGCCGAGCGGCACTAGGCGTTCCTTGCCGCCCTTGCCGACAACGCGAACCACGCCCTGGCGCAGATTTATGCCGGTCAGTTCGATGCCTACCAGTTCGGATACGCGCAGTCCCGTTGCATACAAAACTTCCAGCATCGCCCGGTCCCGCAGGCCTATCGCCTTCGAAAGATCGGGCGCTTCGAGTAGAGCTTCCACAGCACGTTCACTGAGTGATTTCGGTAACGGTCTACCGATGCGCGGCGCCTTGAGACGGACCGTCGGGTCGTAGGCGATTACACGTTCCCGTAGGAGATATTGGTAATACCGGCGCATGCTCGACAGGCGCCGAGCCTTGGTGCGCGCCGAAAGGGCATCAAGCTGCCCCATGAAATCGAGCAGGTCGGCTTCCGAGACGTCAACGGAATTGCCACCTCGCGTTTGTAGAAACCGAGTCAGGTTTTCGAGATCGTTCCGGTAGGCTAGAACCGTGTTTCGACTCAGGCCGAACTCGAGCCATAGATGATCAAGAAAATTGGAGAGATATGTCGAATCCGAGACCATCTCCGATCCCTATCACTCGACTCGCCGGATGAACACCAGTGGACCCATTCCGGGATTATCAGCGTGTTTCGCTCACACCCGCAATAGGCGAGCTAGCCCGCCTTTCTCGCCAGCGTTTATTGCGAGGTGGTTCAAGGGTGCGCCATGGCTGGTGAGATAAGCGGGCTTGCTTTTCACCCGTCGATTGCACACTGTACAGCGCTGTCAATCACAAACCGGATCTGCGAATACGATGCTGGATACATGGTTCAAGCCTCAGCCGGTCGCGATCGGGCGAGTAAAACGCACGCCAACAGAAAAGCGCGAGATGTACGAGCGTACCGCCTCTCTTGCCCTCTACCACTACGATACGTGCATGTTCTGCGCACGAGTACGCGCGGTCATAGCGTTGCTCAGTCTCAATATCGAGTTCAGAGACGTCGTGCGAGATTTAAATCACCGGCGCGAACTGATCGGCGGCGGCGGACGCAGTACCGTCCCCTGCCTGCGCATCGTCGATCCAGCCGGCCGCGTAACCTGGATGTACGAATCGGCCGACATCATCCGGTATCTTGACGAAGAATTCGGACGAGGGTCCGAGACCGGGTAGCCGACGTTTGAAAATATCAGTTTGGCGTATTGCACTCTCGCCAAACCGGTGTCGAAACTACCTTTTGATCTTTTCCTTGATGCGGGCGGCTTTCCCTCGACGGTCACGCATATAGTAGAGCTTTGCGCGCCGTACAACTCCGCGTCGCTTGACCTTAATGTCAGCGATCATCGGACTGTAGGTCTGAAACACGCGTTCGACGCCCTCGCCGTGAGAGATCTTACGCACCGTAAATGACGAGTTGAGACCGCGGTTTCGTTTCGCTATGACGACGCCTTCAAAGGCTTGCAAACGCTCGCGATTGGCCTCCTTGACCCTGACCTGAACGACGATCGTATCGCCGGCATCGAAATCAGGCACTTCGCGTTGCATTTGTTCTGCTTCAATTTCAGCGATGATGTCCGCCATGACGCTTACTCTGGGATACGGGAAGCGCGCGATTCTACATCAAACGGTGCAGACTGGAACCCATTTCAAGATTATTCACATACGCGAATAATCTTGAAATAGGCTCTAGCAGCCTGTCGGATTTAGGGAAACGTAGCGAGGCGCGTGGGAGAGCGGTCTGAGAGGTGTCATGGTTTGAGGCGAATAGTGGGTCTATTTAACGAAAAATTCGTCGGGAACGAATTTTCGCGTAGCCCCGCAGGGGTGAAGCGCAGGGATGCGCTGAACAAAACCATGGCACCTCTCAGACTGCTATCCCAACGCCCAAGTCAATTCTTCCTAAGTCCGACAGGCCGCTAGGCCCTATTCCCAGCTTTTCTCGAGAAATTCCTCCAACAGCCTCTGGTCGTCGTCGTCTAAAGTCTCGGCCTCAAGCAGATCGGGACGTTTGAGGATTGTTCGGCCGAGACGCTGCATCCGACGCCAGCGATCGATGGCACGGTGATCGCCGCTGAGAAGTACCGGTGGTGCTGATTGGCCGTCGATGCGTTCGGGACGCGTATAGTGGGGATAATCGAGCAAGCCCTCGCAAAACGAGTCCTCTAGCGCGGAACGCTCATCCCCGAGCGCACCGGGAAGAAGACGCACGATCGCGTCGATCATGAGCATCGCGGGTAGCTCGCCGCCGCTAACTACGAAATCCCCAACAGACCATTCGCTATCCACGTCGCGCTCTACGACCCGTTGGTCGATGCCCTCATAGCGTCCCGCGATCAGTATCAAGTGGTCGTAGGCCCCAAGGTCGCGCGCGCTCCGGTGATCGAAGCGCCGCCCCTGTGGGGTCAGATAGACGACGTGCGACCCTTGCGGCCGGTCGCCCTTCACCGCGGTAATCGCTTTTCTCAACGGCTCCACCATCATGATCATGCCCGGCCCGCCTCCATAGGGCGAGTCGTCGACATTTCCGCGGCGGTTCACCGCGAAATCCCGGGGATTTACGGTGTCGATCGCGGCTAAACCGCTCTCCAGACAACGCCGCACGATCCCGGTCCGGCGAAAACTGTCGATGAATTCCGGAAACAGTGTCACGATCGTAAACCGCTTCATGATGGATGCCAGTATCTACAGGTACCGGAATGAGCCTGCCGAAGTAGGAAATTTCTCACCGGCCTGTCAATCATCGACGTGCCAGTCGACTCTGATCTCGGCGGCCTCCCAATTGATTTCATCGATGTATACACCTTCGACGAAGGGGATTAGGCGTTGTACAAGGCCTTCGACGCGAAGCACGTCGTTAGCGCCGGTGTCGATCAGCCCGGCGACGTGACCGAGAGGCTCTCCCTCGCGATTGACGACGTGCAAACCGATCAGATCGGCCCAGTAGTATTCGCCCGTCCCGGGTGCGGCCAACTGCTGTCGTTCGATCGCGATGTCGCGCCGCAGCAGCGTGGCCGCGGTATCGCGGTCTTCGACCCCATTGAGCGACGCGATAAGCCCACTGCCATGCCGCTTCGCGGCACCCAGTGCATAAGCTTGCCAGGACCCCCCGTTCCGCAGATACCAGGTGATGTAATCGAGTAAATTCTCCCGCGGCCGGGTGTAGGAAAATGCCTTGACCCAGCCATGAGTCCCGAATAAGCCGTTGATGCGTCCGACGACGATGGGGTCGGTCAAGGGTCACGCGGTGAAATCAGGCCACAGTACCTACACGCGTCGCGCCAAGCCCACGCGCCGGTGTTACGCCGTCACGTGGACGCACGGCGGCGTTCGTCCCGTCAAGCCGTGGCGGAGTGCTTCTCGACAAGCTTTTGAACGCGGTCAGACGGCTGCGCGCCGACCGATATCCAGTAGTCATACCGTTCCTGAGCTATTCGAAAGGTTTCTTCGTTCTCCGTCGCGATCGGGTTAAAAAACCCGATGCGCTCGATGTGTCGGCCATCACGCCGATCCCTGCGGTCAGCGACTACGATGTGGTAGAAAGGCCTTTTCTTAGCGCCGGCACGTGACAATCGAATCGTTACCATGAATTATTTCCTCAGTGCGCCGCCATCGAGTTCCGGCGCGGCCGCAGATCTATTGGGGCGCTTCCCGGACGCCTGAATGGGCGCGCATTCTAAGAGAATTTCCAACCGGAAATAAAGGCTTTTAGCCCGCAACCGGCGCGACGGACGGGACGACTCCAATTCAGTGGGGAAAGTCGGCGCCGCGCGCGCCTGGGTGCCCCGAAAGCTCGCGAAGTCACGCCGACGGCGGCTCTGTCGGCGGGTTCCCCCAAGTTTAACATGGCTTTGCCTATTCCCGCGCTGCCGGCGCCCCTCGCCGATCACGGTGCGCATGGACAGGTCGCGGGGCGGTATCTTGTCATCGGGAGCTTTTGCGAACGGGGCAATGCCGATCGTTGGGCCGAATTCAATGCCGAATTCGGGACCAGGGTTGATGCGTCCCACCGCGGCGGACGGCCTGTTTACCGGGTCCTCGTGGGACCGCTCGATGACAGCGATGTCACCGCCATCCTGCGCGAGATACTCGCAGCCGTCGGCGTCGGTGAAAGCTGGCGACTGTCGATCTGTGGTAATTCCGCCAGCGTGGGAACGTGCCGTGACATCGAACAAGGCAGGCTGGCGACGGTTGCTGCTCTCTAACAGCTTGGTGCTTGCCGCTACACCCCAGTACCGGGATGAGGCTGTTAGACCGCTTTCATGCTGAGACGAATGCGGCCCTGCTTATCGATCTCTAATACTTTCACCTTGACCACGTCGCCCTCGGACAGCTTGTCGCTGACGTTTTCGACACGCTCATTAGAAATCTGGGAAATGTGGACCAGTCCGTCTTTACCCGGAAGTATATTCACGAAGGCGCCGAAATCCATCAGTTTTGCCACCCGGCCTTCATAGATCGTGCCGACCTCAACGTCGGCCGTGATCGCCTCCACCCGTGCCTTGGCGGCCTGGCCGGCAGCATTGTCGACCGACGCGATTTTTACCGTGCCGTCGTCGTCAATATCGATTGTCGCGCCCGTTTCCTCCGTGATCTGGCGAATGGTTGAACCACCCTTACCGATCACGTCGCGAATTTTATCCGGCGCGATTTTCACGATAATAATGCGCGGCGCGTATTCAGACATCGCCTCACGCGGGCGTTCGAGAACCTTGTTCATTTCGCCGAGGATGTGCATCCGTCCAGCCTTTGCCTGCGCCAGCGCGGCCTCCATGATCTCGCGGGTAATGCCGCTGATCTTGATGTCCATCTGCAGCGCGGTCACGCCCTCTGAGGTGCCGGCGACCTTGAAGTCCATGTCTCCGAGGTGATCTTCGTCACCCATGATGTCCGACAGGACGACGAAACGATCACCTTCCTTGATCAGACCCATGGCGATGCCGGCGACAGGTGCCTTGATTGGAACCCCGGCATCCATTAGTGACAAACTGGTGCCGCATACCGTGGCCATCGAACTCGAACCATTGGACTCGGTGATTTCGGATACGACGCGAATGACGTAGGGAAAGGTGGTCATATCCGGCATGACCGCAAGAATGGCCCGCTTCGCCAGACGGCCGTGGCCGATTTCACGCCGCTTGGGCGATCCCACCCGTCCTGTTTCGCCAACGCAGAATGGAGGGAAATTGTAATGCAGCATGAACGGATCGCGATGCTCTCCCTCGATAGCGTCGACGATCTGGGAATCCCGCTCGGTACCGAGCGCCACTACCACGATGGCCTGGGTCTCACCGCGCGTGAACAGTGCGGATCCATGGGTGCGCGGTAATAAGCCGACTTCCACGTCGATCTTCCGGATATCCGCATTGCCGCGGCCGTCGATACGAGGATTGCCGTCGATAACGCATCCGCGGACGATGTCATACTCCAGTTTGTCCAAGATGGTTTCAATTTCGCCTTCAGTCCAGGTCGCGCCTTTGATTTCGGCGATTTGGGTCGACACCTCCGCGCGCAGGGCGGAAAGCCGATCGCGACGGTCCAGTTTGTCGATGATTTTGTACGCTTCGACGATCGGATCCCGGTAGTGGTTGGCGATTAGCGTCTCCAGATCGGTTTTCGGCTCCGGCGACTGCCACTCCCACGATGCCGGTTTGACCTGAGCTGTCAGATCGTTGATGGCCTCGATCGCGACCTGCATCTGCTCGTGGCCGAACATCACCGCGCCCAGCATGACTTCTTCGGACAATCCACTCGCTTCGGATTCGACCATCAATACAGACGTCGAGGTTCCCGCAACGACGAGGTTGAGGTCGGAGTCGTCAAGCGCGCCGAAGCTCGGGTTAAGAAGGTACTCGCCGTTCTTGTATCCGACCCGTGCCGCACCGATGGGCCCGGCGAATGGTAATCCCGACAGGGCCAGGGCCGCCGACGCCCCGATCAGGGCAGGGATGTCCGGATCAACCTCGAGATCCAAGGACATCACCGTACAGATGATCTGTACCTCGTTTTTGAAGCCTTTGGGAAACAACGGCCTGACCGGGCGGTCGATGAGTCGGCAGGTGAGCGTTTCCTTTTCCGTCGGCCGGCCCTCGCGTTTGAAAAATCCCCCGGGTATCTTTCCGGCCGCGTACGTGCGCTCCTGGTAGTCGACAGTGAGCGGGAAAAAATCGCGCGAGGGATCGCCCTTTTTGCGGCCGACCACGGTCGCTATGACCACGGTGTCACCCATCGTGACAATAGCGGCGCCGGAGGCTTGACGCGCGACCTTTCCTGTTTCGAGCCGGATCTGGTGGCTACCGTAAGCGAATGAGACCGTGTATGGCGACATATTTTCTACCTATTTGTGCAAAGATAGAGCCGCTGTGAGGCAGGGGCTCGGCGGGGTGTATTTGAAGGGGAAACGGCTTGCGTCTCGGGCTTACTTTCTCAAGCCCAACCGTGAGATCAGTCCGCGATAACGTTCAACATTACATTTTCTGAGATAGTCGAGCATCTTGCGGCGGCGGTTGACCATGCGCAGCAATCCCTGGCGGGAATGGTTGTCGTGCGTATGCTCCTTGAAATGTTCCGACAAATCGTTGATGCGCGCAGACAACAACGCAACCTGCACCTCGGGCGACCCAGTGTCTGTGCCGGACAATTGATATTCACTGATGATCGCACTCTTATGCTCGTTCGACAAAGCCATCTAGGGACTCCCTACGCCTGCTACCGGTCTTTTTAAACAGCCGCGTATTCTAACCATGAGGCTGCCACCTCACAAGAAATTTATATGAACCTACAGCGCCGCATCGCCTTGGGTTTCAGATGCCGGCAAATGAAACAATCGCCGCGGCGCGACCCGGCCGTCGTCGAGGATCTCGCCGACCCCGACGAATTGCGCGTCCGCGCCGTAAAGGCGCAACAGGCCCGAGGTCGGCGCGCGAGGAACCAGCACCGGCTGCCCGCGCGCGACGTTATACACCGCATCTTCCGTCAACGCGACGCTCTGCATGAATTCGAGCGCGGTATCTAGCGGCAATAAGACTTTATCGAGCATTTCAATCCCTTCGTCCGCGACGCGCTCGAGTTCGGGAATCATCCATGCGTCGGCTAGCCGAAAAGCACCTACCTGCTCCCGCCGCAGCGCGGAAACGTGAGCACCGCACGCGAGTTTTTCTCCCAGATCCTCGGCCAGTGTACGGATATAAGTCCCCTTGGAGCAGGTAACATCGACCACGAGTCGGGGATTCGAAAACTCCCTTACCGTAAATTCGCGAATGTGGACGGTGCGTTTCGGCCGCTCTACCTCAAGCCCCTGGCGTGCGAGTTTATACAGAGGCTGCCCATTGCGCTTGATAGCCGAATACATCGGCGGGACCTGTTCGATCGTTCCGACGAAACCGCGTACGGCTGCTTCGATTGCATTGCGTTCGATGCCCTCTGTCGAGGCGGTGCTGACGATCCGCCCTTCACTGTCGCCCGTTGTGGTCCGCGCCCCGAGCGTAATTTCGGCGACGTAGCGCTTGTCTGCATCGAGCAGGTACCGGCACACCTTAGTCGCTTCACCGAAACACAGGGCCAGCAGGCCGTCGGCCCGAACGTCGAGGTTGCCCGTGTGGCCCGCTTTGCGCGCACCGAATATTCGCTTGGCTTTTTGCAGCGCGTCGTTGGAACTGATGCCTCGAGGTTTGTCGAGCAGCAGTATGCCGTCAACGTCGCGTCCGTGTTTATGCCGGCGTGCGCGGCGATTCGCACTCAATAACTTGCACCATTTTCTGGCTTGCCAATCGAAGAGCGGAGTAAGCGATTGATTCGATCGCTGCGTTCCGGGCCTTCGTCGCTGCGAAAACTCAATACCGGTGTTCGCTTCGTGGTGAGCGAACGCGCTAGTTGTGTTTGCAATTTGCTTGATCGTTGGTCGATGTATTTCAGAAAATCCTCTTTCGTTAACTGGTCGGCGTAAACGCTGAGAAAGACCGTAGCGCGGCGTAGGTCCGGCGACAGCTCCACGTCGGTAATTGTCGCGAGATCGATGCCGTAATTTCTTGCGAATTCGCCGACCGGCGCCGCCAATATTCGCTGTACCGTCGACGCCACCCGATCGAGCCGGCTGAATTCGCGTTTCACCAGATTTCCGCCGGGTTAGGGAATCTCTGAATCAGTCATGGTGCTTCTGAATTGTTCTTGAAATTGAGCAGATCAAGGCACGAATCGCAGCCAATAGCAGGGACTATTGGCAAGGTTCGTAACGTAAGGCTCCGCGATTTCATGGGCAAGGCAGATGTGCCATGACTTATTCAGAGGTTCCTTAGATCGACCGCGCTACTTCAATCCGTTCGAACACTTCGATCTGGTCGCCGGCTTTAATGTCGTTGTAGTTCTTGACCCCGATACCACATTCGGTACCGGAACGCACCTCGTTTACGTCATCCTTGAATCGCCGCAAGGATTCGAGTTCTCCTTCGTAGATCACGACATTCTCGCGCAGCACGCGAATGGGACTGCTCCGCTTGACGACACCCTCGGATACGATGCAACC
>JAYYZW010000001.1:0-13832 GCA_036339995.1 Pseudomonadota bacterium | reverse complement strand
TCCCCGGTACGCTTGGTCGTACGTCGAATTACCGACGCAACATCGCGAGGAATAAGATCTTGATTGGCAGCATTCCCTGCGGGATCGCGATCCCGCAATTCGTTTTCGGAGGCGCCGTCGACCTGAAGCACATCCGTGTTTTTCTCGAGCGCGCGGAAACACTGGGCTACGAAAGCGCCTGGACGCAGGAAGCGGTGCTCAGTAATTTCGGGATACTCGAACCGTTGAGCCTGCTTTCCTACGCATCAGCGTTGACCTCGCGGATGCGGCTCGGCGTGTCGGTCATGCTTACGACGCTCCGCAATCCGATCCAGCTCGCAAAGATGCTGGCTAGCCTCGACCATTTGTGCGCGGGCCGTCTCGATGTGGGCGTTGGTTCCGGCGGCCATGTCGACGAGGCGATCTTTGGCTACTCGAAAAAACGGCGGATCCGAAGGTTCGTCGAGGGCATCGAGGTAATGAAGGCCCTCTGGACACAAACCGACGTCAGAGTTTCGGGGACCTTCTGGAACTTCGACGGCGTCGCGATGGAACCCAAGCCCGTCCAGAAACCCCACCCGCCGATCTGGTTTGGCGCACGCAGTGAACCCGGCCTGCGGCGGGCGGTGCGGCTTGGCGATGCATGGATGGGAGCCGGCTCATCCTCGACCGCAGACTTCATGCAAGACGCAGCACAAGTCCGCGCCTATCTCGAGGAAACGGGCCGCGACCCCGCGAGTTTCCGCGTGTCGAAGCGAATTTACCTCGCGATCGACAATGACCGCGCTCGCGCCGAACGGCGCCTGCGCGAATGGTTTGGTATACGCTATGGCAATGCCGATATGGCATCGCGCGACGCGATCTGGGGTGGTTCCGCTGAATGTCTCGACAAGCTTGCCGAGCTTGTTGGTGCCGGGGCCCAGCATCTCCTGCTCAACCCGGTCTTCGACGAAACGGAACACCTGGAGCTCCTCGCGGAGGAGATCATTCCCCAACTCTAGCGGAGAGCAAGCGATCGTTTCCTAGACCACGTGGATCTCTCGCACCGCGAGGAAATCCTCGATATCACGAAAGCTGAAGCGATGATAGGGCCGGATGGTGAATTGGATAATGTCGGGTGGAAAACGGTGCCGGCGATAATGGCGTATGGATGTTTTCATGTCACCACTTTGCCAAATCGTTAATTAACGTGACAATACCATCCGCCTCCATAGCGAATTATGAAAAGGTCAGAGCGAGCAGACTGTGGTGAGGATCCACCTGGACGAACTCGAAGAACAACGGTCCACCGGCCAAGGACGCTGATGGCCAGATCCCAGTACCGCACCGCTCCCGAAGTCAGCCGGGAGATGCCGAAAGGCATCCCCTACATCATCGGCAACGAGGCAGCCGAGCGTTTCAGCTACTACGGCATGCGCACAGTGCTGATCATCTTCATGACCCAGTACCTGCGTGACGCGAGCGGCGAGCTTGCGGTGCTGAGCGAAGCCGATGCCACTGTGTACTTCCACTGGTTCGGCACAGCGGTGTACTTCACCCCGATCGCGGGCGCCCTGCTCGCAGATGTGTTTCTCGGAAAGTATCGAACGATCGTGAGCCTCTCGATCGTTTACTGCCTGGGCCACCT
Organism: Pseudomonadota bacterium; assembly: GCA_036339995.1. Lineage (GTDB taxonomy): Bacteria > Pseudomonadota > Gammaproteobacteria > JAYYZW01. The sequence continues at coordinate 12,226 of JAYYZW010000001.1, read as the reverse complement.
CGCTTTGGCGATGGACGACACACTGATTGGCCTCGCGCTCGGGCTCGGCTTGATCTCGTTGGGATCTGGCGGCATCAAGCCCTGCGTTTCGGCTCACGTGGGTGACCAGTTCGGCGACGCCAATGCCAAATTGTTGCCAAAGGTCTACTCGTATTTCTATTTCGCGATCAATCTCGGTGCGTTTATATCGGTCCTGCTTACGCCGCTCCTGCTCAAGCACTACGGACCGCATGCCGCATTCGGCCTTCCCGGTGCGTTGATGATCGTGGCGACCTGGGTCTTCTGGTTCGGGCGCCAGCGTTTCATCCACATTCCGCCCGGGGGTCGAGAATTTCTCAAGGAGGCGTTCAGCGGCGAAGGCATCGCGGCCATGCTGCGCCTCTCGGTGGTCTACCTCTTCATCGCCGTGTTCTGGGCGCTCTTCGACCAGTCTGGATCGACCTGGGTCCTGCAGGCCAACAAGATGGATCGCCAATTCATGGGGATCGAGTGGCTACCGTCGCAGATCGGAGCCCTTAATCCGGTCCTGATCCTTCTCTTCATTCCCCTGTACAACCAGGTCCTCTATCCAGTGGTCGGGCGGGCATTCGCTATCACGCCATTGCGCAAGATTTCGCTCGGCCTTTTCATCGCGACCGGGTCGTTCTTAATATGCGCGTTGATTGAAACCTGGATCGCAGCGGGCGAGAGGCCCAACATCGTGTGGCAACTCATCGCCTATGGGATCATTACTGCGGCTGAAGTGCTCGTATCGATCACTGCGCTCGAATTCTCCTACACCCAGGCGCCGCGCAAGATCAAATCCTTCATCATGTCTCTTTTTCTGATGAGCGTGTCTCTCGGCAATCTTTTCACCGCAATAGTGAACACCGTCATTCAAAATCCGGACGGCTCCTCCAAACTCGAGGGCGCGAGCTACTTTCTGTTTTTTGCGGGAATCATGTTTGCAGCGGCCGTGCTCTTCGTTCCGATCGCGATGGCCTTCAAGGAACGGACGTACATTCAGGAGAGCGAGCCTGTCGCGTAACCCATGCGCGGGTATTATCCCTTTTATTAATCTTAGGAAAAGGTGACGGAGGGATTAAAGATTAATCCCTCCGTCACCTTTTGATCCGCGGCGGTTTCGAACTCTCTTTCAAGCTACCGTTTGGCCTTCCCAAAGCTTGCGAGATCCGACGGCGAACTTGACTTTTATTGCATAAACAAGTTCCCATAACCGGCGGCGTTCGCCCCTCGGTGCGTGTGATATGGGCGGCCTTCGCCGCGCCCGTCCGACATCCGAGAAATATCCCATGACCGAGTCATCCAACCGGCAAGCCTATTGGAAAGCCAACGTGCGGATCACTCTGATCCTACTCGGCGTCTGGTTCGTCGTCGGGTTTTTCCCCGGTATCCTTTTCGTCGAACAACTGAACGAATTTCATCTCGGCGGTTTTCCCCTCGGGTTCTGGTTCGCCCAACAGGGATCGATGTTCATCTTCGTCGCGCTGATTCTCGTTTATTGCATCTGGGTCGAGAAGCTCGATCGTGCCTATCACGTCGAAGAGGACGATAGAGGCGGCGGTGAATGAGCATCCAGATTTGGACTTACATCCTCGTAGGGCTGACGTTCACGCTCTATATCGGGATTGCCTTCGCGAGCCGCACCCGCACCACGAAGGGATTTTATGTTGCCGGGCACGGCGTACCGGCCTTCTTCAACGGCATGGCCACGGGGGCGGACTGGATGAGCGCCGCCTCGTTCATCTCGATAGCCGGGCTGATCTCGTTCATGGGCTACGACGGCGTCGTCTATCTGCTTGGCTGGACAGGTGGTTACGTCCTCCTGGCGCTGCTGCTGGCGCCCTATTTGCGCAAATATGGCAAGTACACGGTTCCTGATTTCGTTGGCGATCGCTACTACTCGAACGCCGCGCGGGTGGTGGCCGTGGTTTGTGCAATCCTCATTTCGCTGACTTACGTCGCCGGCCAGATGAGGGGCGTCGGCGTGGTTTTTTCCCGTTTCCTGGACGTACCCATCAATTGGGGCATCATCATCGGCGTCGTGATCGTATACATCTATGCCGCGCTGGGGGGCATGCGTTCGATCACATGGACCCAGGTCGCTCAGTATTGCGTCCTCATTATCGCCTATCTCATTCCTGCCATCGCGATCTCGATGAAACTGACGGGTAATCCGATCCCGCAGTTGGGATTCGGTTCGACCTTGGCCGAAGGTCAGCCGAATGCCGGCGTTTATCTATTGCAGGCGCTCAACGACATTCACCGCGAACTGGGGCTGCCCGATTACACTGCACGTAAGAAGAGCATGCAGGATATTTTTGCCATCACACTGGCATTGATGGTCGGAACGGCGGGTCTGCCGCACGTGCTCATACGTTTCTACACCGTGCCGACCGTTCGGGCGGCGCGTTACAGCGCCTTCTGGGCGCTCCTTTTCATCGCGATCCTCTATACGACCGCGCCGACGGTCGCAGCATTCGCGCGGGTCAATCTCATTCAGACGCTGAACGGTAAACCCTATTTCGAAGCGCCCGAATGGTTCACGAATTGGGAGAACACCGATCTGATCGCATGGGTGGACAAGAACCGGGATGGCCGCATCGACTATCGCCAGGGCGACGCCTTCGCGGGCAAACCGGTTTTTGTAGAAGAAGGTGGCAAAGATTTACGCGGCGAGTTCGGGCAATTGATAGTGACAAACCAATTGACCGACAACGAGAATGAGCTTTACATCGACCGCGACATCATTGTGCTCGCGAATCCAGAGATCGCGCGGCTTCCGGCGTGGGTCGTGGCGCTGGTGGCGGCCGGCGGATTAGCGGCGGCCTTATCCACGGCGGCGGGCTTGTTGCTGGTCATCTCTTCATCGCTCGCGCACGACATCGGCAAGCGAATCATGAAACCCGAAATGTCCGAACGGGAGGAATTGGCATGGGCCCGAGCGGCGGCCGCTCTCGCGGTTAGCATCGCTGCCTATTTCGGGATCCAGAACTTTGCTTACGTGGCACAGGTGGTGGCCTATGCGTTTGGCCTGGCGGCGAGCAGCTTCTTCCCAATCCTCATCCTGGGTATCTTCACCAAACGAACGACCAAAGAAGGTGCTATCGCCGGCATGATTACAGGGATGACGTTCACGCTGAGTTATATCGTTTATTTCAAGACGATCAACAAAACGGCAGGAGCCGAAGATTGGCTCTTCGGGATCAGTCCCGAGGGGATCGGCATCATCGGTATGGCCGTGAACTTCGCGGTCGCGATCGCAGTCAGCTCGTGCACCAAGCAGCCGCCCGATGAGGTTCAAGCCACGGTCGAATCGATTCGGTATCCGCTCGGCTCAGAGAAATAGAGGCCGCTGTCTTTTCAGCCGGTTCTATGAAGACGGATCCTTCTCGGACGGGTCCCACAGGGTGCTGAGCTGGCGCATCACCCGCCGTTCGTCGGGGTCCCAGGCATCGCGCCGGTGCAGAGTGCCGAGGGTATCGAACATCACCAAATCACCATGCTCCCAGTCATGCGAATACACGCACGACGGGCGGGTTGAGTGGGCATGCAGCTCCCGCAACAGATCGTCACTCTCGTCCCGTGGCATACCGATGAAGTATTGTGTGATACCTGGGTTGACGTACAGAATTTCCCGTCCCGAATCCGGGTGGCGCAAGATCGCTGGATGTTCGGCTTCCGGGATGCGCGGGCGCGTGATGCCCTGACGTTTATTACGCGCCTTTTTAGCCATGAAGCCCGCCCGAATTTCATCGCGGGCGTGTTTGCCCATCGAGCCGGAGGTCATAGAAGCCTCTGGCGTATCCGCAGAGATGTAATTGATGCTGTGAAAGGCGCGCATGGGACGCAGCATGTCGACGGTCTTGCGCGGCAAGGTCTCTGCGGCCACGTACTGGCTGCAAAAGCACGTCTGCGGTGGAGATTTCGGCAGCTCGACGGCTTCTAGAAAACTCTCCTTGCCGATCGTAGACACGTACGAATAATCCGTGTGCCATTCGAGGGCAGCGGACCCACCCGTACCCATGGGTACGCCGCCATCATCGACCAGGTTATTTATGGGTAATATTTCGGCATATTCCCCGATGTCGCCAAACCATTCCGATCCTTTGACCAGATCGCCAAAATTCTGAGCGAAGCGCGTCAGATCCATATCACTTGGCTGAGCATGACCGCGGAACACCAGCACTTGATATTGGCGCAAACCCTGCAGAATGTCGGTGCGATCTTGTGCGTTGAGTTCAGCTTTTGGATTCCAACCACAAACAACCGCGCCCAGGGGTTCGGCCAATGGTCGTACTTCCAGCCTCATAATTTCCTCCTCGGTGGATGACAGCCGAGTCTCCGTTACACGCTTGATTCTTAAGATATGGGCAGGCCGTCCGTCAAGTATAACGCACGCCGTTTGCATCCCTCCTCTTTGCCTAATCTTCGATTAACGTGACAATACCTATTCAACGCCTCCTCGGATCAGAGAATTTGAAGGATTGCCGGTATGACGCTCCAGAACTTTCGCGCCGAGACCCGCGCATGGCTCGAAGAGAACTGCCCGCCCGGAATGCGCACACCCATGCCCGACGACGAACGCGTCTGGGGCGGCAAGAATCCGGTGTTCGAGCACCCGGAATCGAAGGTCTGGTTCGACCGCATGGTCGAGCGCGGCTGGACCGCGCCGACCTGGCCGTGCGAATTTGGCGGCGGCGGCCTGTCGCGTGAGGAAGGTGACGTTCTCACCGAAGAAATGCGGCGCTTGGAGTGTCGCCCACCCTTATTCAGTTTCGGCCTCTATATGCTCGGCCCGCTACTGCTCGATATCGGCACCCGGGAACAGAAAGAATGCTACCTGCCGCCCATCGTACGCGGGGAAATCTGGTGGTGTCAGGGCTACAGCGAGCCAGGCGCGGGCTCCGATCTAGCCAACCTGCAGACCCGCGCCGAAGACAAGGGCGATCACTACCTCGTCAACGGCCAGAAGGTCTGGACGTCATACGCGCATCACGCCGACTGGATCTTTTGCCTGGTACGCACCGATACCGCGGTCAAGCACGCCGGTATCAGCTTCCTGCTTTTCGATATGCATGGTCCCGGGGTCGAGGTTCGCCCTATCAAGTTAATCAGCGGGTCTTCGGCTTTCTGCGAGACATTTTTCGATAACGTAAAGGTTCCCAAAGACCAGCTCATCGGCGAGGTCAACGGCGGCTGGGCGATCGCGAAACAGCTGCTCGCCCACGAGCGCGGCATGATCTCACAGTTGGGGGCACGCGGTGGCCAGCGGCTTCCGCCGCTCGAGGATCTGGCGCGAAAATACCTCGGCGACGCGGACGGCCGCATCCATGATCCGGTACTGCGCGACATGCTCACACGCCAGCTGATCAATGATCGCGCATTCGAACTCACCTCTAAACGAGCTACGGTCGGGGGCGATTCCGCGGCCGGTGTCGCGGCCATGCTCAAGTATTACGGTACGGAGCAGAACAAGCGCAAGTTCGAACTGTTGATGAAATTTGCCGGCAGCGCGGGGCTCGGCTGGGAGGGAGACGGTTTCGACGATATCGATCTTACGCTTTGCCGCTCGTGGCTGCGGTCGAAAGGCAACTCGATCGAGGGTGGCACCTCCGAGGTGCAGTTGAACGTGATCGCCAAACGCGTACTCGGCTTGCCGGATTGACCCGATGAGTAAACTCACTGAATCCGACTTAGAACTGCTACGCGACACCGCGGCGCGGTTTTTCGACGACCAACTTCCTGTTGACGCGCTGCGCCGCTTGCGAGATGAAGCCGACGACATCGGATTCAACCGCGTCATATGGCGCGAGATGGCGGAGATGGGATGGGCCGGGATCCTGATTGACGAAAGACACGGCGGCATCGATCCAGGTCATACAGCGATGGGCAGCATTCTGGAGCAAGCGGGGCGCACACTGGCCGCTTCGCCGTTGATCTCGACCGCCGTTATCAGCGCGCCTATCATTGCCCATTCGGCTGACAGTACTGAGCATGGAGGCGTGCTGGCCCGCATGGCGGCAGGTGATTGCATCCTGGCGCTGGCGCACGAGGAAGGGTCGCGTCATGCGCCGCATTGCATTGCGACGCGCGCCGAAAAGCACGGGAAAACTTACCTTATTAATGGGCGCAAGACCTTCGTGCTCGATGGTCACGCCGCCGACCACCTTATCGTTGTCACGCGCACCGACGGTGGTGACAACGATCGCGACGGATTAACGTTATTTTTGGTCGACGCCACTGCATCCGGCATCCGCCGAACGCGCACGAATATGGTCGACGCTCGCAATTCAGCAAACATAGAATTCGAAAAAGTCACAGTTACGGCAAATGCCGTCATCGGAACACCGGGCTCGGGCTTGGAGATCCTCGAACCCGTCCTCGACGGCGCGCGCGCCGGTCTGGCGGCGGAGATGCTCGGCACGGGCCAGGAAGCATTCGACCGTACGCTTGAGTACTTGAAAGTACGGGAACAATTCGGCGCGCCGATCGGTTCCTTCCAGGCACTCAAACACCGTGCCGCCGAAATGTATTGCGAAATCGAGTTGACGCGGTCGGCAACCTACGGTGCACTGGCAGCCATCGACGCCAAGGACGGGGAAACGGCAGCGCTCGCCAGCGCCGCAAAAGCGAAGGCCTGCGACATGCTCGAACTTGTGAGCAACGAAGCCATCCAGATGCACGGCGGCATCGGCATGACCGACGAAGCCGATATCGGTCTCTTTCTCAAACGGGCCCGGGTGACCCAGCAAATCCTGGGCGACGCGATTTTCCATCGCGACCGGTACGCGACACTGATTGGGATCTGATCGGCATTGAGAAGGCCATCGTCCGCCGCCGGTGGGTTAATCCAGCGCCGCCCTACCCACGAACGAAGCCGGTTCTGCGTGGTCTGTTCAGCGCGTTTGAGCGATCGAGTTGTGGGTAGGATTTTGCCTTATGTATATACGTTCAGTAAAAACAGCAGGTTACTGAATGTTATGGCGGAGAGAGAGGGATTCGAACCCTCGATACGCTTTTAACGTATACACACTTTCCAGGCGTGCGCCTTCAACCACTCGGCCACCTCTCCGTATTCGCATAGTCTCGTGCCTGCCATCCATGGGGATATGCCTTAGGCTGCGCTAAAAAGCGGCCCGCCTATCCACGGCGACACGCTTTAGCTTTAGCTTGAGTTTAACTCCAGCCCGTGCGCGACGGAACGGGTGCGGATTGTACTGCTTTACAGGTTCTTAGAGGAACGGACGGCCACTGTCAGGCGGCGTCTTGGTTCTGGTGGCGGGTGAGATTTTGCAGGATTGCGACTTCGCCATGGATGAGGTCGCAGATTTCGGTGACCTCTGACAAGGCCCACCCGTTTTCGAGGAGCTCCAAAGCGTGTTTGATGGCGACTTCGTTTTCGTCGCCCACCGGCGCAGAGTCAATCTGTTTCTGCATGGCACGTTGCGCGCGTTCGTTTTCGCCGAGGCGATCGCCGATCCGACGGGAGCATTGGAGCAGCGCTGTCAGATCCTGGCCCACTCTCTGGCTCAGTTTGCTCTGCTCGGCCATTGCAGCTTCGAGCTGCCGCATGCGGCGCGATTGGCGCATCTGCCATACGGCAAAGACTGCCACGGCGAGAGTTGCTGTGGATACTAGAATTTCCGGAAGCGTGTCGATCATATTCAGGCGTAGGTATCGATTCCGGGCTCGTTGTCTTCGCGACCGGCACGGTCTTCGCGCGTACGTTGCTTGGGGGTTTCTTCTCGCCGCTGACTGTCCTGCCGTTCGACTTTCCTCGCGGGAGAGAGCAAGTGTCGTGCCAGATTACGGGGATTCAATCGGATCCCCTAGCAGCCTGTCGGACTTAGGAAGAATGGACTTAGGCGTTGGGATAACGGTCCAGATGTGTCATGGTTCTCGTTAGTTAGCACCACTATTCGCCTCAAACCATGACACCTCTCAGACCGCTCTCCCAGCCGCCTCGCTACGATTCCCTAAGTCCGATAGGCTGCTAGCGCGTGTGGATAATCCCGCGGCTCGACGTAGAATCGTGTGTAGCGCTCCAAGCGTGACACTTGACGAGGAGAATTACGCTGAACCAATCTTCGAACCTCCCCACGCCCACGCGTAAACGCATTCTGGTGACCGGCGGCGCCGGTTTTCTCGGGTCACACCTGTGCGAAAAACTGATCGCACGCGGGCATGACGTGCTGTGCGTGGATAATTTTTATACGGGTTCCAAGGACAACCTGATTCATTTGCTCAACAACCCGTTTTTCGAGCTGATGCGCCAGGACATCACGTTTCCACTGTACGTCGAGGCTGATGAGATTTATAACCTCGCGTGTCCGGCATCTCCCGTACATTATCAATTCGATCCCGTGCAGACGACCAAGACCAGCGTGCACGGTGCAATAAACATGCTGGGGCTCGCGAAGCGGATCAAGGCGCGAATTCTACAGGCGTCTACCAGCGAAATTTATGGCGACCCGGCTGTTCATCCGCAACCGGAAAGCTACTGGGGTCACACGAATCCGATCGGGCCACGCGCCTGCTACGACGAAGGAAAGCGCTGCGCCGAGACGCTGTTCTTCGACTACCACCGCCAGCATTCAGTCCAAATCAAGGTGGCAAGGATCTTCAACACCTACGGCCCACGCATGCATCCGAACGACGGGCGCGTGGTTTCGAATTTCATCGTCCAGGCTCTGACGAACCAACCAATTACAATTTACGGTGACGGTTCGCAGACGCGCTCGTTCTGCTTTGTTGACGACTTGATAGCGGGGCTGACCAGTCTGATGGAATCGGGTCCGGAGATCACCGGTCCAGTCAATCTCGGTAATCCACACGAATTCACGATAAGCGAACTTGCCGGTTTGGTCGTTGAAATGACCGGATCGAAAACCAGGGTCATCAACAAACCGCTGCCGACGGACGATCCCAAACAACGCCAGCCGGACATCACCTGCGCAAAAGAAATACTTGGCTGGACACCGCGGGTTGAACTGCGCGAGGGTCTTCCCCGAACCATTCAATACTTCGAGGATCTGATCTCACGATCGGGCGTGTCGTCGATCGGCGTCGCCAGGAACTGAACTGCACTGGGCAACCGCCGTTCTTCGTGCTTAAGGCGGTGACGGCGCCACCATCCGCGGCGAAGTCCGCGACCTCTCTCCAAGCGGTTTCTCTGCACGTCTTTTGATCGGCATTGTCAACGTTTTTCAAGCGGACGACGCGAGCAATGCGTCATGCGAAATCTAACTCCCCGGCAACGGCATCGTCAAAGCCGCGATCAAAATCTGCCACATCTTCCCCAGCCGCGGGCGCGCGGCGCCGGAGGTCGGCGTATGTTTCCTGGATCTCGAGCCGCGTAGCGAACGTCAGATCGAGCGCTGGGTGGCGCGACTCGAACGGGAACACAATCGCTTGCGTTGAAACGCAGTATCACTGCGGGATCCCGTCGTGAGATAACGGAGATCCCCCGGCGTGTCGACGTCGTGCCGCTCGGCAAGCGTGACCCACTCGAGACGATGGCGCTTGAAACGATCGATAGTTCGCTCGAATACACGCGCCGTGCTCCAGGGAATGTGACAGAACGAATCGTGGATGACGCGCGATGCGCCAATGAGCCAGTAACCGCCGTCTCGCACGGGGCCAATAACCGCGTCAGCCCCTGCCGCGAGCGCACGTCGCGCCTCGACGAGATCGTCAGCAATGAAATCGGCTATGTCGGACCCTATGAGCACGGCCGCACCGCCGTCGCACAGCACTGATTGCAGCGCCCGTTCCATGCGGCGTCCGAGATGACCACGGCACTGCGTTCGAACCTGCCACCCGCGATGCGCGAAACGCGACCTGAAATAGTGCGCTTCATCCGCGCTTGCCGGCATCAGCCAACGCCGTTCGAATGCCGCATCCTCGACCGTCTCGATAGTCCGGCCGAGAAGTCCGGCATAGACGGCGGCGGCGCGGCGCTTTCCGATCGAGCGCGCGAGCCGCGTTTTGACCCGGCCCGCAGATGGCCGGCGCGCAAACACGATGATGGCGACCCCTTCGGCAATGGCGTCGTGCGACGACACGCGGGCGCCGAGCGTCACCGAGAACCGTAGATCCGCGCGAGTCGCTCCGCGGATACGCCGACGGTCCACGCCACCCGCAGGCCCCACATCGTCAGCACTGTTTTCAATATGCCGTTCGCGCGCCAACGGCGCGGTGAGGTCGCAAGCATGCGGCCAAGACAACACGGCCGCGCCTGACGGCGCAAGGCTTTGCTCAAATCGACGTCCTCCATCAACGCGATCGATCGAAAGCCGCCCACCCGATCGAACAACTCGCGGCGGACGAAAATGCCTTGATCGCCGGTCGCGATCCCGGTCAGCCGCGAACGCAGGTTCATCGATGACTCAATCACGCGGAATACAGTTCCAGCGTCATCGATGCGTACGTCGAAACGGCCCCAGGCCCGCGCATGTCCGCAGGCTTCCAGCAAGGCATCGCGCGCGCCCTCGGCAAACGTCGTATCGGCGTGCAGAAACCATAGGATGGCCCCGCGCGCAATGCGTGCACCCGCATTCAACTGCAATGCGCGTCCGCGCGGGGCGGATATCAATTGATCGCAATGGGGTGCCGCTATCTCGGTCGTGTCATCGGTACTGCCGCCATCTACAACGATGATTTCGTCGCCCTTCTGGCGCCACGGTGCAAGCTGCTGCAGAAATGGCGCGATAAACGCCGCTTCGTTCAACACTGGAATGATGATCGAAACTTCGGTCACTTTAGGAACCTCTGAATAAGTCAAGATACATTTGCCTTGCCCATGAACAATTCAGACGCACCTTGACTTATTCAGAGGTTCCGTAAGCGCGCCCGAACAACTGCTTCCGCGGCCCGCCGTGCAGCCGAAGCAATGGGATGCAACCGCGATGTCCCGCCCGGTCAGCGACGCATTCATGAGGTCGTTCAAATGGATGCGATCGTGTCCGCCCGCCGGCAGCTCGAGCATTTGGTTAAAATCACAATCGTAAATAAAACCACGCCAGTCGATGCTCAGAAGCCGGCGGCACATCACGCGTTCGAGATTCTGCTGTTCGTAAGCGTCGATCAAGACACCCATGTAAGCGTCGAGCTGACCGGTACGTGTCAATTCGTGCCGAAACCGGTTGATCGGCATATTGGTGAGGGTCAGAAGTCGGTTGAAGCAAACCCCGAGGCGGCCGAGTTCACGTTTGTAATCGGCTTCCAGTGATTGGGGATCGGGTGGCAGGCGGGGACCCACGGGATTGTAGACGAAGTCCAGGATCAACCCGGAGCCGTCGCACCCAAAGCCTTCGCGATTGAGCCGCTCGATGCCGCGAAGGCTACCCGCGAAAACGCCCTTGCCGCGCTGTCGATCGACGTTTTCGAGCGTGTAGCATGGTAAGGAAGCGATGATGTGAACATGCTGCGCGGCAAGAAAGGCGGCGAGTTCCTCCTGGCCGGGTTCCTCGAGAACCGTCAGATTGCAGCGATCGATGACGTGCACACCCGCCACTCTCGCTTGCGCCACGAGGTGGCGGAAATGTGGATTCAGTTCGGGCGCGCCGCCCGTGATGTCCAGCGTTATCGCCCCCTGGGATGCTAGGAACTGCAGCACGAGATCGACGGTATCCCGTTCCATCATCTCGGTACGCTTGGGCCCGGCGTCGACGTGACAATGACTGCATGCCTGATTACAGCGGTAGCCGAGATTTGCCTGAACCGTTTCGAGTTTCCGACGTTTGATCGCCGGGAATGCCGGCCACACTTGCTCCCATTCCAATACCGTACTCATCGTCACTGATCTTCGGATTTGCCCGAACGCAACCCGAACAGCGCGGTCAAACCCAGGCCGGCGACGAGACAGATTCCGATGACGGCGGAGATGTTGATGCCAATGCGCAAGGCCTGGTCAGAATCGAGAATCCCAAGCAGGACCAGAATCGCCATCATCGCGATGGTGAATACCAACAACGCGACGCCGGCCTGGAAAGTCCTGAGCAACGTGGTGTTCATACAGTTCAGTCTCCGTCAGCTCATCCGCATCAGGCCGGCTGCATCATTCAGGCAAGGTTATTCTTCCGCAGTCTAGCATCCGGCGCGGGTGGCGCCGAATGAACGGAACCGGCTCGGAATTTGGTGGCGTGGAGCCTTGAGCCTTCCCTAGGTGTACGCACGAACCCGAGTTGATCAACAATACACCGACCGATCTAGACAGCCAGAG